>NZ_CP034179.1:1368000-1710000 GCF_003860345.1 Caenibius tardaugens NBRC 16725 | reverse complement strand
AGTGATCAGTGAGTGAGTGAGGTGGATAAGGTATCCCAAGCTGAATAAAATAGGCTTGGTGAAGCGAACCCGGGGAACTGAAACATCTCAGTACCTGGAGGAAAAGACATCAACCGAGATTCCGTTAGTAGTGGCGAGCGAACGCGGACCAGGCCAGTGCCTCATCTTCAACTAGCAGAACACTTTGGAAAGAGTGGCCATAGCGGGTGACAGCCCCGTATGCGAAAGTGATGGATGAGGACTCGAGTAGGGCGGGACACGTGAAATCCTGTCTGAACATGGGGGGACCACCCTCCAAGCCTAAATACTCGTACATGACCGATAGCGAACACAGTACCGTGAGGGAAAGGTGAAAAGCACCCCGATTAGGGGAGTGAAACAGTACCTGAAACCGAATGCTTACAAGCAGTTGGAGCCTCTTTAGGGGGTGACAGCGTACCTCTTGCATAATGGGTCAGTGACTTAATTTATCGTGCGAGCTTAAGCCGTTAGGTGTAGGCGTAGCGAAAGCGAGTCTGAATAGGGCGACTGAGTACGATGAATTAGACCCGAAACCCGGTGATCTAGGCATGACCAGGTTGAAGGTGCGGTAACACGCACTGGAGGACCGAACCGTTGCATGTTGAAAAATGCTCGGATGAGTTGTGTTTAGGGGTGAAAGGCCAATCAAACCGGGAAATAGCTGGTTCTCCGCGAAATCTATTGAGGTAGAGCGTCAGACGTATGCCGATGGGGGTAGAGCACTGGATGGGCTAGGGCGGCGCGAGCTGTACCAAACCTAACCAAACTCCGAATACCATCGAGTCTTATCTGGCAGACAGACGGCGGGTGCTAAGGTCCGTCGTCAAAAGGGAAACAGCCCTAACCTACAGCTAAGGTCCCCAAGTCATCACTAAGTGGGAAAGCATGTGGGAATCCCAAAACAACCAGGAGGTTGGCTTAGAAGCAGCCATCCTTTAAAGAAAGCGTAACAGCTCACTGGTCTAAATAAGGGTTCCTGCGGCGAAGATGTATCGGGGCTAAAGTGATGCACCGAAGCTTAGGGTTCAGATCTTTGATCTGAGCGGTAGCGGAGCGTTCCGTAAGCGAGTGAAGCGGGAGGGTAACCGACCGTGGACGTATCGGAAGTGCGAATGCTGACATGAGTAGCGATAAAGAGGGTGAGATGCCCTCTCGCCGAAAGACCAAGGGTTCCTGCTCAACGCTAATCGGAGCAGGGTAAGCCGGCCCCTAAGACGAGCCCGAAGGGGGTAGTCGATGGGAACCACGTTAATATTCGTGGGCCTGGTGGTGTGTGACGGATCGCGTGTGTTGTCTGACCTTATCGGATTGGTCAGGCTTCGAAGCGGTTCCAGGAAATAGCCCCACCGTATAGACCGTACCCGAAACCGACACAGGTGGTCAGGTAGAGTATACCAAGGCGCTTGAGAGAAGTATCCTGAAGGAACTCGGCAAATTGCCTCCGTACCTTCGGAAGAAGGAGGCCCCATCTATGCGCAAGCATTGGTGGGGGGCACAGGCCAGGGGGTAGCGACTGTTTATCAAAAACACAGGACTCTGCTAAGTCGGCTTCAAGACGACGTATAGGGTCTGACGCCTGCCCGGTGCTGGAAGGTTAAGAGGAGGAGTGCAAGCTCCGAATTGAAGCCCCAGTAAACGGCGGCCGTAACTATAACGGTCCTAAGGTAGCGAAATTCCTTGTCGGGTAAGTTCCGACCTGCACGAATGGCGTAACGACTTCCCCACTGTCTCCAGGATATGCTCAGCGAAATTGAATTCTCCGTGAAGATGCGGAGTACCCGCGGTTAGACGGAAAGACCCCGTGCACCTTTACTGCAGCTTCAGAGTGGCATTAGGAAAGAGTTGTGTAGCATAGGTGGGAGGCTTTGAAGCACTGGCGCCAGCCGGTGTGGAGCCATAGGTGAAATACCACCCTGCTGTTTTCTGATGTCTAACCACGCGCCGTTATCCGGCGCTGGGACCCTCTGTGGCGGGTAGTTTGACTGGGGCGGTCGCCTCCTAAAGAGTAACGGAGGCGCGCGATGGTAGGCTCAGGACGGTTGGAAACCGTCTGATAGAGTGCAATGGCATAAGCCTGCCTGACTGCGAGACCGACAGGTCGAGCAGAGACGAAAGTCGGTCATAGTGATCCGGTGGTCCCTCGTGGAAGGGCCATCGCTCAACGGATAAAAGGTACGCCGGGGATAACAGGCTGATGATTCCCAAGAGCTCATATCGACGGAATCGTTTGGCACCTCGATGTCGGCTCATCACATCCTGGGGCTGGAGCAGGTCCCAAGGGTTTGGCTGTTCGCCAATTAAAGTGGTACGTGAGCTGGGTTCAGAACGTCGCGAGACAGTTTGGTCCCTATCTGCCGTGGGCGTCGATACTTGAAAGGAGTTGCCCCTAGTACGAGAGGACCGGGGTGAACGTACCTCTGGTGTACCTGTCATCGTGCCAACGGTGCAGCAGGGTAGCTATGTACGGACGGGATAACCGCTGAAAGCATCTAAGCGGGAAGCCTCCCTTAAGATTAGGTATCTTCGAGTCGTGATAGACCATCACGTTGATAGGCCGGGTGTGGAAGTGCAGTAATGCATGGAGCTAACCGGTCCTAATAACTCTGATCATGCTTGATGAATCCCACCATCAACGACAATCCTGCCATGCAGGTGCGTCCGTTGAAGGACGATCATCCAGCCAGGTAAAACACACCACACACAAAGGTGCGCATCGATTAAAACCTTACGACACGCTGGCTCCATTGCTTGGTGGCCATAGCGTCTGTGACCCACCCGATCCCATCTCGAACTCGGACGTGAAACCAGACAGCGCCGATGGTACTACCGCTCAAGCGTTGGAAGAGTAGGACGTCGCCAGGCATTGAAGCCAGCGGGCCGTAAGATAAAAACCCATTCATCATGACAAAACAGCCGCTGCCGGTCTTAACCGAGCGGCGGCTTTTTTGTTCTGGTTCCAAACAACCAGAACAACAGTGACGCGGGGTGGAGCAGTCCGGTAGCTCGTCAGGCTCATAACCTGAAGGTCGTAGGTTCAAATCCTACCCCCGCAACCATCTTTACTTGCGAAGACCCCGCCCCCGAGGCGGGGTTTTTCGTTTGTGCGGAAATCATAAGAATTCCAGCAAGATCGCCCTGAACATCGATCTCGATCTTGCCCTCGAACGGCGTCAGTACGATCTTGTCGACCAGTGAGCGCAGAACGTCCGCTGCCTCGATCCGCTTCTCTTCCTCTTCGCCCTGCAAGGCTTCGTAGAACTGCTGGACCCGCTTGCGGTATTGCAGCGCCATGGAGGGATGCAGAAGGGGAGGGGGTTCTTCCGCTTCGGCAAGGAACAATGCCAATTCCTTTTTGCGCTGCTCCAGCACGACCATCTTGGCGTTGATCGCGTCAGCCGCGCCGCCCTTGAGGATCAGGTTGAGGAGCGTGTCGAGCTCGCGATCGATCTTCGACATTTCTGCTTCGGCCGAGGCGATGCCAGCGCGGCCTTCCATGCGCAGTCGGTTCATCTCCTGCGTGAACACTTCGCAGAAATGGACGAACAGTTCAGGATCGACCAGCCGGGTGCGCAGCGCGTTCAGCACGCGCGATTCCAGTTCATCGCGGCGGATGTTGACGCGGTTGTCGCAGGTGCCTTTGTTGCGCGCCGTCGAGCAGCCGATCAGAGTTTGGGAGATCGCCGAATAGCCGCCACCGCAGCAGGCGCATTTGGTCAGCCCCGAAAAGAGATATTTCGGCCGACGGCGCTGGTTGAGCTTGCTGACGTCGGCGTCGCCGTTCTCGTCCCTCTCTGTGCGCATCTCGGCCTGCCGCGTCTTCACAGCATTCCAGAGATCTTCGTCGAGGATGCGCAGTTCCGGCGTCTCCTGAATGACCCATTCCGATTCCGGGTTGGGCCGGGCCTGCCGCTTCCCAGTGTCGGGGTCTTTGACGAACCGCTGGCGGTTCCAGACGATCTTGCCGACATACATCTCGTTGTTGAGGATGCCGTTCCCGCGCTTCGGATTGCCGTTGATCGTGCTGAAGCCCCAATCGCCGCCGGACGGCGCGGGGATGCCATCCCGGTTCAGCGCGAAGGCGATGGTCTTGGCCGACTTACCGGCGGCATAGTCGCGGAAGATGCGGCGCACCACCTCGGCCTGCACCTCATTGATGGTGCGGTCGCCACGCTCTGGTTCACCCTTGGCGTCCAGCTTTTTCACGACATCATAGCCATAGGCGTTGCCACCGCCCGACTTGCCAGCCTCGACGCGCCCGCGTTGTCCGCGCCGCGTCTTGTCGGCCAAGTCCTTCAGGAACAACGCATTCATCGTACCCTTGAGGCCGACATGCAGATGCGAGACTTCGCCCTCCGAGAGCGTGAATATCTTCACGTCCGAATAGGACATGCGCTTGAACAGCCCGGCAATGTCCTCCTGGTCACGCGAAAGCCTGTCCATGGCTTCAGCAAGAATCAGATCGAAACGGCCGCGCGTGGCGTCCGAGATTAGTGCTTGGATGCCCGGGCGCAGCAGGGACGAGCCGGAAATGGCATGGTCGGAATATTCCTCGACGATCTGCCAGCCTTCCTTTTCCGCGCGCAACCGGCATAGGCGGAACTGGTCGGCGATCGAAGCGTCGCGCTGATTGTCGGAGGAATAACGGGCGTAAAGCGCGACTCTCATTGCGCAACTCCTTCAGGCATCAGGAGGTGCGCTTCCCCCGTCGCTTCTGCGTCCTCACTTCGTCGGCGTAACATTCCCGCGCCGCCTGCCTTGCCAGCAAGCCGACCAGGCGCAAGAGCCGCGGGTCGGGATTGCCGCGCGCCGTGAAGGTCAGTTCCGGCGCGTCGAACAGCAAGGATTCGAGCAGCTCTTCGCGCTCCCTTCCTGCTATCGTTGCTTTGTTGCCGGGCGGGTGCAAGGTCATGACTCGCAACATTCGCCTGACGAAATTCATAAGCAATTGAAATATAGATAGAATATTCGGCATTGTTTGGCCGGCCGGCGCGCATCATGGCGTGGACACGCGCATCGGAGCGCGCTGCGGCATAGTGAAATAACCTATGCGAATCCCTCTCTGGCCCGACCATCTTCGGCTCCAACACACTCTCTCTTGAGAACTGCAACGATCTCTTGATACTAGCGTATTGCGTTTTACGCTACAACCTCCTATCTTGCTGTCAAGGAGACAAACCATGGCCAGCACAGCAGAGCGCAAGGAATATCCCATCTCGATGCGATTGCCCGAGGCTGATGTCGCGATGATCGATCGAGCCGCTACGCTGCGGGGTCGCTCGCGCACCGACTTCGTGCGCGACGCCGCCGTGCGCGCGGCCGAGGAAGTGGTTATGGAGCAAAGCCTGATCCGCATGAGCCCGGAAGGGTTCGCCGGGTTTATGGAGATTCTGGCCGCCCCCGCACTGCCGGTTCCCGCGATGGTCGAGCTGGCCAAGCGCCCGGCGCCCTGGGAGTCCGGTTACGAGCCGAAGCGGTAAGAACTTGTCCCTTTCGGCTCCTGAACCGATCACGGTCGTGCATGACGTTTCGCAATTCTCCTGCGGCAAGCCGACGCTCGATCACTGGCTGAAAGCCCGCGCCCTATCGAACCAGCAAAAGGGCTTTACCGCCGTTCTCGTGGTGCATGAGGCCGGGCGGGTTGTCGGCTACTACGGTCTGGCGCCCACGGCCGTCGTGCCCGCTGTCCTGCCGCGTGCGATCCGCACCGGACAGCCGCCCGATCCGGTTCCGTGCCTGCTTCTCGGCCAACTCGCCACGGACGAAGCCTGGGTGGGGCAAGGGATCGGCACTGGTCTCGTGAAACATGCGCTCCAGCGCTGTGTGCAAGCTGCCGGCCTGATCGGCGGGCGGGCGTTGATGGTCAATGCCGTCGACGACGACGCTGCGCAGTTCTGGCAGCGGCGCGGCTTTATGCCGACGCATGACGATCCGCTCGTTCTCTTCCGGTCCATCGCTGCGATCGCCGCGTCGCTGGCGCAGGCATAGGATCGCGATGGATCAGGAAGACGATTTTCTCGCCTCGAAATATGTCGAATACCGCCAGGCTTTCAACGAAACCGAGGCGTTTACGCCCTTCATGCCCTATGGCTGGTTCAAACCGCCCCAGACGATCCGGCTGGATAGCGAGTTGGGCCTTCAGCAAATGGCCTATCGCGATCTCGCGGATGACGCCGCACGCGACCTCGCAAACGGGATCAATCACCTGATCGGCCTCACCATGCGTCTGGACGCATGGGGCAGCGTCATCGACGGGCTCGATGTCGAGCAGAAGAACCAATTGCTGCACGAGTTCGTGCAGGATCTGGCTGCAACGGCGCTGCTCGGCCCATACACTCTCAAGGCCAGGTTCTTCTTTGCCATTGCGCATCTGTCCCATCAGGCGAACCGTGTTTCCCATAGAGATGAATGGACGGACGATCTTGCAGCTTTGCCGGAGGATTGGGGCATCAAGGAAGAGGCAGCGGTCAGGGCCGCAAAACCATGGCGCTCCTGGAAGAAGCTGAACAGAGCGCTCAACACCGTCGACATGGGCGACTACAAGACAGCCACGGACGATTTTCGGAGTAAGCACACCCACAGGTTCACCCCGCGGGTCGAGCTTGGACTATCCCAATCGATCAAGCGTATTTGGGCAAAAGGCGAAAAAGCGCCCTCCTATGGAATTGGCGGCACGCCGCCGCTCAAGCTGGATGCGGTTGTTCAAGAACTGAAAACCCAATGCCTTCGCCTGTCGGCCTGTTACGCCGAGTTTCAGAAGCTGGTCGCGGAGCAGAGCGAAGCCTTGTTCACAAGTACCGCCGACCCGCGAGAGTGAGAGTGCGGACGGGTTTTGCCGTGACGGGTTGAGGGCTGGGAGAGAGTCTTCCGGCGCCCGTCGCGGAGAACCGCGATGTCCAGACATGACCGCACCCCTCGCACCGGCACCGACCGGGCGAACCTCTATGACGAAATCACCGGCAAGATCATCGCCGAGCTTGAAGCCGGCCGCGTGCCGTGGGTCCAGCCCTGGGGCACCTCGGCCGCCAAGGCTCCGCTTGGCCTGCCGCGGAACGCCGCGACTTCTCGAAGCTACAGCGGCATCAATGTCTTGATCCTTTGGGGCGCTGTGGTTCAGCACGGTTTCCCCGGTCAGAGCTGGCTCACCTTTCGCCAGGCGCTGTCGCTCGGCGGCAATGTCCGCAAGGGCGAACGCGGCACCACCGTCGTCTATGCCGATCGCTTCACCCCGGAGGACGAGAAGCGCCGCGCCCGCGAACATGGCGAGGAAGCGCAGGCGATCCCGTTCCTGAAGCGCTTCACAGTCTTCAACACGGCGCAATGCGAGGGCCTACCCGACGACATCGCCGTCGCCGTGCCGCCGCCACCCGGTATGATCGAGCCCCAGGTGGAGGCGCTCATCAAGGCGACGGGCATCGACTTCCGCATCGGCGGCGATCGGGCGTTCTACGCTCCGGGCCTCGACTATGTGCAAGTCCCGCCGCCGGCCGCCTATTTTGAGCCGATCAACTGGCACCGGACGGCGTTGCATGAACTCGGTCACGCCAGCGGCGCGGCCCATCGGCTGAACCGGAATCTCTCCGGCTCCTTCGGCTCGAAGCTCTATTCGGTCGAGGAAATCACGGCCGAACTGATCTCGGCCTTCTGCTGCGCATCGCTCGGCATCGTCCCGACAGTGCGCCACGCCGACTATATCGGCTCCTGGCTGGAAGTGCTGCGCGAGGACAATCGCACCATCGTCCGCGCCGCTTCGCAGGCCAGCAAGGCGGCGGACTGGCTGCTGTCCTTCCTGCCGGACGCGGGCAGCTTGCCCGACGCCGACGACATGCGGAAGGCGGCGTGATGAACGCGCTCGCTTTCCCCGGCTTCGTGCCCGATCCCGGTCTGGCGGCCGACATCCAGTTGCGCGTGCTCAGTCTCGGAGCCGGCGTCCAGTCCACCACGCTTGCCCTGATGGCCGCGCATGGTGAAATCGGCCCAATGCCGGATTGCGCGATCTTCGCGGACACCGGCTGGGAGCCGAAGGCCGTCTATGAGCATCTGGCCTGGCTACGCTCGCCCAACGTCCTGCCGTTCCCCGTCCATATCGTCTCGTCCGGGGATCTGCGTGCGGACCTCATTGCCGCCTCGCGCGGCGAGCGGTGGGCGTCGATCCCGGCCTTCACCCGCACGGTCACGCCGGCCGGCTCCGAACTGCCCGTCTATGACGAAGACGAGAACGGCGACCTCGTTCCTGTCGGCTCGCGCGTTCTCCGAACCGAGCGCATCGGCGTCGGCATGATCCGCCGCCAATGCACCTCTTCCTACAAGATCGTGCCGATCCGCCGGAAGGTGCGCGAGCTGCTCGGCATAGCCGGGCGGCGCTCGCCCGGATCGCCGGTCGCGGAGCAATGGATCGGGATTTCGCTCGACGAGGCGCTGCGCATGAAGCCCTCGTTCGAGGACTGGCAGTTCAACCGCTGGCCGCTGATCGAGCGGGGCATGACACGGCAGGATTGCCTGCGCTGGCTGGTGCGGCACGACTATCCCATCCCGCCCAAGAGCGCCTGCATCGGCTGCCCGTTCCATTCGGATACGGCGTGGCGAACCTTACGCGACCATGATCCCGAGGCGTGGGACAATGCCGTGTCGCTCGACGCGATGATCCGCACCGGCCTGCGCGGCATCCGCGGCGAAGTCTATCTTCACCGCTCGGCCGTTCCTCTCGACGAAGCGGACCTCACGACCGCCGCCGACCACGGCCAGCTCGATCTCTGGCAGAACGAATGTGAGGGGATGTGCGGAATCTGATCGGCGGAAAGCCGGAAATACGGAAAGCCGGATGTGTGCGTCTGCGCCAATCCGGCGAGCATGGTGCGTGGCGCTGCCCTCCTAGAGTGAGAGGGCGGCGCTTCGCTTCGTGACGGATTGAGATCCGAGAGAGAGCCTCACGGAGTCCGTCATGGAGTGAAGACCATGGCTAAGGCCGCTACCCGCAAGAAGAACCCCGTCGTCGCAATGATCGAGTTTTCTCGCACGCGCGATATTCCGTTCAACCGCATCCGGCTGTCGGACAGCAACGTCCGCGAGATCGACGTTGAACAGGGCCTCGATGAGCTGACCCAGGACATCGACCGCCGCGAAGACCTCGTGATGGGCCTCAACGTCCGCGCCATCCTTGACGACGCTGGCTCCGAGACCGGCGATTTCGAGACCCCGGCTGGCGGTCGCCGCTACCGCGCTATCGCCCGCCTGGTCGCGGCAGGCCGCTTCCCTGCCGAGGGCCTCGTTCCCTGCCTGGTCAAGAAGGCCAATGCGAAGACCTCGGCCGTCGACGACTCCTACGCCGAGAACGTCATCCGCCTGGCGCTGCATCCGCTCGACCAGTTCAAGGCGTTCAAGCGCATGGTCGATAGCGGCATGTCGAAGGAGGAAGTCGCCGATGCCTATCGCACCACGCCGCGCTACATCGCCCAGCGGCTGCGCCTTGCCCGTGTCGTGCCGTCGCTGCTCGATGCCTATGCGCGCAGTGAGATGACGCTGGCCATGCTGGAGGCGTTCACCGTCAACCCCGATCATGCCCGGCAGGAACAGGTCTGGGAGGCGGTCCAGCGTTCGCACAACCGCCAGCCCTGGTATGCCCGCGATCTCCTGACCGAGACGTCGATTCCGACCGACGACAAGCGCGTGCAATTCGTCGGCGTCGAAGCCTATGAACAGGCCGGCGGCGTGATGCTGCGCGACCTCTTCTCCGACGAGGATGAGGGCTGGCTGGAAAACCCCGCGCTGCTTGACCGGCTCGTCTCGGATAAGCTGAAGGGCATCGCCGATGAAGTCGCGGCCGAGGGCTGGAAGTGGATCGAGGTCGATACCGATCTGCCCTACGGCCATGATCGCGGCCTTCGCGTCCTCACCGCCACGTTCCTCGATCTGACCGAGGAGGAGGGCGCCACCCGCGAGACGCTGCGCGACGAATACGAGCGGCTCGAGGCGGAACATGCCGATGACGACGAACTGCCTGATGACATCGACGCGCGCCTCGGCGAAATCGAGGCGGCCCTGACCGCCTTCGAGAAGCGCCCGGCGATCTATGACGCTGCCGAGATCGCCCGCGCGGGCGTCTTCGTCAGCATTGACAGCGATGGCGACCTCATCGTCGCTCGCGGTTACGTCCGTCCCGAGGACGAGGCGCCCGTCACCATCGACGGTGAGGACGATGCCGGTGATGGCGAGTCCGATACCGAAGGCGGCGGGGTGGCGGCCCAGGGCGCCGTGCAGCGCGCGGTCATCACCATCGGCGGCGAGCCGGTCGATGCGGATGACGACGAGGATGACAGCATCAAGCCGCTTCCCGAACGGCTGGTGATCGAACTCACCGCCCATCGCACCCTCGCGCTTCACGAGGCGCTGGCCAACAACCCGCATGTCGCCATGACGGCGCTCCTGCACCGTCTGGTCATGCAGCGTTATCACTATGCGGCTCCGACCGGCTGCATGGAGATCTCGGTGCGCCAGCCGCATTACGGCGTGCAGGGCAGCGATCTCAGCGACACGCCTTCAGCCAAGGCCATCGGCGAACGCTTCGCCGCCTGGAAGGCGGACGTTCCTTCCGACGAAGGCGCGCTCTGGGACTGGATCGCCGCGCTCGACGAGGCGAGCCGGATGGCGCTGCTGGCCCATTGCGTCAGCTACGGCGTCAACGCCCTCTACGAGCGGCCCAATCCCCACAGCGGTTCCGGCGTCTCGCAGCATGGCCTTGATCGTCGTCTCTCCGGCGCCGATCGCATAGCCCGCGCCACCGGCTTCGACATGGTGGCGGATGGCGGCTGGAGGCCCACGGTCGATAACTATCTCGGCCGCGTCACCAAGCCCCGCATCCTCGAAGCCGTCCGCGAAGGTGCGGGCGAGCGCGCGGCCCAGCTCATCAGCCATCTGAAGAAGGGCGACATGGCGAAGGAAGCCGAGCGCCTGCTGGCCGAAACCGGCTGGCTGCCCGAGCCGCTGCGCCTGGTCGAACTCGACGGTGACGCCGCGGACGCTGGCGATGCCGGTGATGGCGAGGCCCTGCCGGAATTTCTGGCGGGCGATGGCGACGAGGACGAAGACGAAGCCGCCGAAGACGAGCACGTCGCTCTCGTCGCGGCCGAATGACCGAAACGGCGGGGAGCGGCTGCGGTCGCTCTCCGTCACCACTCAAGCAAATGGCAGGACCGATTGCGTCCCATCATCCGGTGGGGCGCATTTTTCATGCTGGCCACGGCCGCATTTCGAGAGGGGAGAGAGGCAGAGGCCGGACGGCCTGGCCGTGACGGGTTACGAGGTGGAGGAGAGGCTTCCGCCGACCGTCGCGGAGTAAATCCCATGATCCATTCCCGACACGCCGGCTTCGCCCCGATCGGCCAGATTCTCGCACAGCACGTCCTGCCCAGGCTGCATCGCGCGCAGAAGCTGCCGCTGCGCATCTCCTGCATCGGCACCGCCAGCTATGACGGCTGCGATGAAGCCGATGGTTTCGACCGCATCGTCGTCATCGGCGAAAGCCCGTCGCCCGAAGAGGCCATGACCGTCGCCAGCCGCCGTGTCGCGCAGGGTGACATCCGCGTCAGCGCCGACGACATGCTGCGCTTCCGCCCCCGCATCATGGTCATTCAGGACTGCGACCAGGGCGTTGTCCTCGCCGGCACGATTCGGGCCGGCATCATCCTCTGGCAGCAGCCCGTCGCCTCCGACGCCGAGGCCCGCCATGTCGTGACCGAGGCGAGCAAACTGCGCGGCGCAGCCTTCGCCGCGTCCGGTCGCGGCGAGCACGGCCCGGCCCGCGAATATCGCTACCGCGCCGCCCAGCTTGAGGCGCGGCTGGTCGATGCACTCTGGCGCGAGACGGCCGCCGAGCTTCTGCGAGTGCCGCTGGCCGCCTGATTTCCCGCCACGCCTTCCATCCCATTCGACCCGGCCCCGCGCCGGGTTTTGTCGTTTCAGGAGCCAGTCATGGCCAACTATTTCACCCACTTCTCCTGCCTGCTCGACGTGGGCACGCCCGACAATGCCGCTCGCGCGCTCGAAATCTACAGCACGCTCGCCGCCGAGAACGCGGCCGAAGACCCGCCCTCCGAAGGCTTCCTCCTGTCGATCGAGCCCGCGCATGGCGGCACCCAGCTCTGGATGCGTGATGACACCACCGGCGATCCGGCGCACGTCATCCAGTTCGTCAAGCGGTGCGCGCAGGCGTTCGGTCTCTCCGGTCGCTGGGGATTCCAATACGCCAACACCTGTTCGCGGCCGCGTCTCGACGGCTTCGGCGGCGGCGCGCATGTCCTTGATCTCGCCACCGGCGAGACCATCGCCTGGACTTATACCGGCGGCTGGCTCGCCGAGGTTCTCGACGGAGGCGATCCCGATGCCTGAGATCATCGAAACCACCGTCTATCAGCTCGGCGAGCTTTCCGACGCGGCCAAGGACAACGCCCGCGCCTGGTATCGCGAAGGCGGCTTCGATTACGACTGGTACGATTCCGTCTTCGAAGATTTCCAGCGCATCGCGGAAATCCTCGGCATCTGCCTCAAGACCCGGCCCGTCCGCCTGATGGGCGGCGGCACTCGGCAGGAGCCGCAGATCTCGTTCACCGGCTTCTGGTCGCAGGGCGACGGCGCAAGCTATCAGGCGTTTTACGCCTTTCGGAAGAACGCCACCCGCGAAATCCGCAGCTACGCGCCGCAGGACACGCGCCTTCACGCCATCGCCGATGACCTGCTGGCGATCCAGCGCCGCAACTTCTGTCAACTCCGCGCCGATGTCAGCCATCGCGGCCGCTATTCCCATGAATATTGCATGGCGATCTTGGTCGAGCGCAATAGCCCGACCTGGCAGGACATGACCGCCGATGCTGAGGACGCCGTGATCGAGGCGCTGCGCGATCTCGCCCGCTGGCTCTATCGGCAGCTCGAACGCGAATTCCAATATCTCTGTTCGGACGAGGCCGTGGACGAGACGATCGCGGCCAACCAATACACCTTCACCGAAACCGGACGCCGGTTCGGCTGACGTCGACACAAGCGCCCCGCCTCACGGCCGGGCGCTTGTTTCATGCCAGCTATCGCCACGGCTTTAGAGGGAGAGAACGGCCGGGACGGGTTTGAGCCCGTCCGGTTCGAGAGAGAGCGCCGGCGGACTTACCCGTTTCAGCTCTCCCGAGGATTTCCCCATGAACGCTCTGCTTCCCCTGGCCGATAGGCTTCCGGCGACGCCGCTCGCCGCGCCCGGCGATTCCGCTGCCGCCGTCCACGCGGCCGCCCTGTTGATCCTGCCGCATCTCGAACGCGGCGTGCGCGTCGATGCCGTTGCGTTGCGCGGGGCGATGGAGACGGCCTTCGGCGGCTCCGACGCCACCGGCCTCTGGGACTGGAAAGCCGCCTACGAGGCGTGCGAGGTCGCGACCGTCCTGTTTCTCCGGAAATACGGAAAGGCGCTTTTCCGCAAAGCCGGTTCTCCGGCCGGCGCTCTGCCGCTGCTCGGCAAGATCGCCGGGCTTCTGCCGACGCACACGCGCCGTTCGCAGGAGAGCCAGGCGCTTCAGCAATTCTCGACGCCGGTCCCGCTCGGCCTGGTCGCCGCGACCGCAGCGGCGATCACGCCCGCTGACCGTGTGCTGGAACCATCGGCCGGAACCGGGCTTCTGGCGATCCTCGCCGAAATCGCCGGCGGCTCGCTCGTGCTGAACGAACTGGCCGATACGCGCGCCTCGCTGCTTTCCTCTCTCTTTCCGGCCATTCCCATCACCCGCTTCGACGCGGCGCAGATCGACGATCATCTCGACGCCGCCACTGTCCCGTCTGTCGTTCTGATGAACCCGCCGTTCTCGGCCATGGCCCACGTCGAGGGCCGCGTGGCTGACGCCGCGTTCCGCCATGTCGCCTCCGCGCTGGCGCGACTCGCGCCCGGTGGCCGGCTAGTTGCAATCACCGGCGCGAACTTCGGCCCGGAAGCCCCGGCCTGGACCTCCGCCTTCGCCCGCCTGCAGGAGCGCGGCCGCGTCGTGTTCTCCGCCGCGATCGACGGCGCCGTCTATGCAAAGCACGGCACGACCTTCCCGACGCGACTCACCGTCATCGACAAGCTACCCGCCGACGATCCCACGGTCTTCCCGGTCTCGCCGGGGACCGCGCCGGACGCCGCCACGCTCATGGCCTGGATCGGCACGCACATTCCGCCGCGCCTCCCGAACGATCCGTCCGTCATCGTGCCGACTGCTGCGCCTGCCGCTGCGCGCAGCGTGCGCGGCTATCTCAACCGCGCCGCCAAGGCCGCGTCTGCCGCACCCATGGCCGAACCCGAAGGCGTCGCGCTCGATTACGAGATCATCGACGCCGAAGCCGAGGCAGATGACCGGGGCCGCCTCTCCGACGCCATCTATGAAGAATACGGATTGCAGGCGATCCGTATTTCCGGGTCTCAGGCTCACCCGACCAAGCTGGTGCAGTCGGCGGCGATGGCGAGCGTCGCGCCGCCCAAGCCCAGCTATCACCCGCAGCTTCCCGCCAATATCCGCGATCTTCTGTCCGATGCCCAGCTCGAAACCCTGGTCTATGCCGGCGAAGCTCATTCCGATTATCTCGCCGGTGCGTGGACGGTGGACGAGACGTTCGATCTCGTCACCGCCGCGCGTGACGACGCCAAAAACGTCGTGCGCTTCCGCCGCGGCTTCTTCATCGGCGACGGCACCGGCGTCGGCAAAGGCCGCCAGTCCTCAGCGATCATTCTCGACAACTGGCTCCAGGGCCGACGCAAGGCGGTCTGGATCTCCAAATCCGACAAGCTGCTGGAGGACGCGCAACGCGACTGGAGCGCGCTCGGCATGGAGCGCCTGCTGGTCTCGCCGCTGTCGCGATTCCCGCAAGGCAAGCCGATCACGCTGCCCGAAGGCGTCCTATTTACAACCTATGCCACGCTGCGCTCCGACGACCGCGGCGAGAAGCTATCGCGCGTCAAGCAGATCGTCGAATGGTTGGGCTCCGATTTCGATGGAGCCATCATTTTCGACGAGGCACACGCGATGCAGAATGCCGCTGGTGGCAAGGGTGAAAGGGGTGACGTGACGGCGTCCCAACAGGGCCGCGCCGGACTGCGCCTCCAGCACGCGCTTCCCAATGCTCGCGTCACCTATGTCTCGGCGACCGGCGCCACCTCCGTCCACAATCTCGCCTATGCCCAGCGGCTCGGTCTCTGGGGCGGCGACGATTTTCCGTTCTCAACCAGGGCCGAATTCGTGGAAGCCATCGAAATGGGCGGCGTCGCGGCGATGGAGGTGCTGGCCCGCGATCTGCGGGCGCTCGGCCTCTACACCGCCCGCTCGCTCTCCTTCGACGGCGTGGAATACGAGCTTGTCGAGCACGCGCTGACGCCCGAGCAGACCCGCATCTACGACGCCTATGCCGCCGCCTTCGCTGTCATCCATAACAATCTCGACGCGGCGATGGAGGCCGCCAATATCACCGGATCGTCCGGCACGCTGAACAAGCAGGCGAAGTCCGCCGCCAGGAGCGCGTTCGAGAGCGCGAAACAGCGCTTCTTTGGACACCTCCTGACCAGCATGAAAACGCCGACCCTGATCCGGTCGATCACCCGCGATCTCGAAGACGGCCACGCCGCCGTCATCCAGATCGTCTCCACCGGCGAGGCGCTGACGGAACGGCGTCTGGCCGACATCCCGACCGAGGAATGGAACGATATCCGGGCGGACATCACGCCGAGGGAATACGTTCTGTCCTACCTCGAAACCAGCTTCCCGGTGCAGCTCTATGAGCCGTTCACCGACGCCGACGGCAATATGTCCTCGCGCCCCGTCATGCGTGACGGTCAGCCCGTCGAAAGCCGCGAGGCCGTCGCTCGCCGCACCGCGCTGATCGAGAAGCTGGCGAGCCTGCCGGCCGTTCCCGGTGCGCTCGACCAGATCGTCCAGCACTTCGGGACGGACATCGTGGCCGAGGTGACGGGCCGCTCGCGCCGGATCGTCCGCAAGGGCCAGCGCCTTGTGGTCGAGAACCGCGCCGCATCGGCCAATCTCGCCGAAACCCAGGCGTTCATGGACGACGCCAAGCGTGTCCTGATCTTCTCCGACGCCGGCGGCACCGGGCGCAGCTACCACGCCGAACTGTCGGCGCGGAATACGCGGCTGCGTGTCCACTACTTGCTGGAGCCAGGTTGGAAAGCCGATGCCGCTATACAGGGCCTCGGCCGCACGCACCGGACCAATCAGGCGCAGCCGCCGCTCTTTCGCCCGATCGCGACGGACGTCAAGGCCGAGAAGCGTTTCCTCTCGACCATCGCCCGTCGCCTCGATACGCTGGGCGCAATCACGCGCGGCCAGCGCCAGACAGGCGGGCAAGGTCTGTTTCGTCCCAAGGACAATCTGGAAAGCCCCTATGCGCGCGATGCGCTCCGCCAGCTCTACATGCTGCTGGTGCGGGGCAAAGTCGAAGGTTGCTCCCTCGACCGCTTCGAGTCCGCCACTGGCCTCAAGCTGATGGATTCGACCGGCATCAAGGACGACCTGCCTCCAATCACCACCTTCCTCAATCGGCTGCTGGCGCTGACCATCGAGCTTCAGGGCGTCCTCTTCACCGCCTTCGAGCAATTGCTGACGGCGCGCATCGAGGGCGCAATCGCCAGCGGCACCTATGATGCCGGTCTGGAAACGCTGACCGCCGAGTCCTTCATCGTCACCGACCGCAAGACCATCTACGCGCATCCGGGCACCGGCGCCGAGACCCGGTTGCTCACCATCACGCAGCGCGAGCGCAATCGGCCGCTGACGCTGGCGGCGGCGCTCGGCCATCTCGATGACCCGCGTGCGAAACTTCTCATCAATGAGCGTTCGGGCCGCGCCGCCGTGCAGGTGCCGATCACCAGCATCATGCTCGACGATGGCGAGATCGAGCGCCGCGTGCGTCTGCTGCGCCCGATGGAGGGCCTCAACATTCCCCTTGGGGCGATGGGCGAAACGCACTGGATCGAAGCCGATCACGATGCGTTCGCTGCCGCCTGGAACGCCGAGATCGCCGAGGTGCCGGAGTTTGCCGACAGCACGATCCATGTCGTCACCGGCTTGTTGCTGCCGATCTGGAAGCGCTTGCCGAATGAATCGACGCGGGTTTATCGCCTCCAGACCGATGACGGCGAACGCATCATCGGCCGCAAGGTCTCGCCGGCCTGGGCCGCCAACGCGACCACGACCGGTACGTCCTCGCTCACGCCCGATGACGCCTTCATGGCGCTGATGGACGGCCGCACCATCCTCGATCTCGCCGAGGGCCTTCAGCTCCGGCGCGCTCGCGTGATGGGGACCAACCGCATCGAACTCAGCGGCTTCACCGACACGATGCGCGAGCGGCTTTCGGCCTATGGCCTGTTCCACGAAATCATCTCGTGGAAGCTCAGGATGTTCGTGCCGGTCGATGCCAATGGGCCTGTCGTGCTCGCCAAGCTGCTCGACCGCTGGCCGGTCGAGCGCATCGGCGAACGGGAGGCGGCGTAATGGCTCGCCTCGATGCATCCAAACTCGCGATCCGTCTCGGCCGGCAGGCCGAGGCGGTTTGCCGTCGTTATCTGTCGTCCGGCCATCGTGCCGGGCGATACTGGCAGGTAGGCGACGCCCGCAACTCACCGGGCCGCTCGATGTTCGTCCGGTTGACCGGGCCGGAAACCGGCAAGGGTGCGGCGGGCAAATGGACCGACGCATCGACCGGCGAGCATGGCGATCTTCTCGACGTCATCCGCGAAAGCTGCGGGCTCGTCGACTTCAAAGACGTCGCCGACGAGGCCCGGACCTTCCTGGCCATGCCGCATCCTGATCCCGAACCCGGTGATCGTGGCCAGCGACCGGCATCCGTGCCGACAGGATCGCCCGAAGCGTCACGGCGGCTCTTTGCCATGGCGAGGCCCATCGGGCGGACGCTCGTGGAAACGTATTTGCGCAATCGCGCCATTACGGCTTTGCACGAAACCGGAGCCCTGCGCTTCCATCCCTACTGCTACTATCGGGCCGACGAGAACGCGCCGACCGAGACCTGGCCGGCAATGATCGCTGCCGTCACCGACCCCGCCGGCACCATGACGGGCGCGCACCGCACCTGGCTCGATCCCGACGGCTTCAGCGAGGCGCGTCTTGGCCGTGCGCCTATCGAGACGCCCCGGCGTGCGATGGGCGATCTCCTGGGGAGCGCCGTTCGTTTCGGTATGGGCTGCGAGGTGACAATGGCCGGCGAAGGCATCGAAACGGTGCTGTCCGTCCGCTCGGTCCTGCCCACGATGCCGGCACAGGCAGCGCTATCGGCCGCTCACCTCAGCGCCATCCTGTTCCCGCTGACACTGCGACGCCTCTATGTCGCCCGCGACAACGATCCGGCCGGTGACAGGGCGATGGCGACCCTGATCGAGCGTGCGAACGGGGCCGGGATCGAGACGGTTGTGCTCACACCGCGCCTTGGCGACTTCAATGAGGATCTCAGGCTCCTCGGCCACGACGCATTGGCGGCACGGTTGCGGGACCAGATCGGCTCGCAGGACATAGCCCGCTTCATGTCCCTGGCAGCCTGATCGGTCACGGTCAGGTGGCAGCGGCAACGCGGTGTCGCGGGGCCGGTTCAGTCACGGCGATCTACCTTCAGCACGGAGAGACCACACCCACGGCCTTCTGAGAGGGCGATCGGGGCGTCAGCCGTGCCGGACAGGCAATGCCGGTTGCCAACGATTTTCCGCCGCGTCCTGCGGACGCTTTGCATCGCGAAGCAAAATCGCCGGCAACCGCCATCCTCCTCTGCGTTCCGGCCTCCCGCTGCGCGTCCGGTGCAGGTCCGTCCCGCCCGCCGCCTTTCGTCGCCACGAAGGCCGCGATGGGCGTGGCTACGAGCCGAAGGCAGACCACCATGACCGAACACCACGACACCGACTACGAGCCGCACCACGAATCCTCTTCCACCGATCATCTCCTTCAGGAACTGGCGCTCTACGGCTACCGCCCCTTCGAGGACGAACCCGACCCGCGGCCGCTCCCCGAGGGCAATGTCGTGGCCGGCAGCATCGCCGACATCTTCGACGCCCTTGTGGTGGCGCTCGCCGACACCCGCCTCGAACCCGACCTCGACGAACTGCTCTGGGGCACGGTCAACCTCTTCCATCGCGCGACCGACCGGATCGAACGCGAGCTGGACGATAACGAGATCGCGCAGCGCCGCCTTCAGCGGGAACAGGACGGCTCCGAGGTAAAGTCCGTCGAACTGGAGCGCCTGACGGCAGAGGGGCAGACCCTTCTCGAACGGCGCAACGCCTTCGAGCTGATGCGCGACCAGGCCGCCGATCACTTCGAGCGCCACACTCACAAGAACTGGCGGCCCCGTTCCGGCTCGATGGTCAACCACCGCAACCTGACCGCCGCGATGATCGACAGCCGAGACTTCCTCGCCGCGAAGAAGCGCGCCGAGAACGAAGTGCTCCTGCCGCCCGGCCCCAAGGTGGCCTTCACCGGCGGTCTCGACTTCAACGACCATCGCCTGATCTGGGCCAAGCTCGATCAGGTTCACGCCAAGCACCCCGACATGGTGCTGCTGCATGGTGGAAGCCCGAAGGGCGCCGAACTCATCGCCGCGAAATGGGCCGATAACCGCAAGGTTACGCAGATCGCGTTCAAGCCCGACTGGACCAAGCACGCCAAGGCAGCCCCCTTCAAGCGCAACGATGCGATGCTCGACACCATGCCGATCGGGGTCATCCACTTCCCCGGAACCGGGATTCAGGACAATCTCGCCGACAAGGCCCGCAAGCTCGGCATCCCGGTCATGAAGCACGGCGGCGCGTAAGCGCCGCCGAAAGGCGGCTAAACTGCTGAGAACTGGTCAAAGGCGCGTAGCGCATCGGCGGCATACATCAGGGCCGGGCCGCCGCCCATATAGACACTCATCGCCATGACTTCGCCGACTTCCTCCCGCGTCGCGCCAAGCTCCTTCAGCGCCTTGGCGTGAAAACCGATGCAGCCGTCGCAACGCTGCGTGACGCCGATCGCCAAGGCAATCAGCTCCTTCGTCTTCTTGTCGAGCGCGCCGTCTGCGCTCGCACCCTTCGCCAGGGCGTGGAAGCCCTGCATGGCTTCCGGCGCCAGCTTGCGCAGCTCGGCGCTATAGGCCGAGATGTCGCGGGTGATCTGCTTGTAGTCCTTGGTCATTGCGTTCGATCCATCCTTGCGCTTTTCAATTCACGCATCTATGATATTATGAAAATATGAATTGTAAAGGGCGCCGATGACGAACCCCGTGCTTGAGATGAAAGACAAGGCCGAGCAGGCTGCCGAGTTCGTCAGCGGCTTCGCAAGCCCGCACCGGCTGCTGATCCTCTGCCTGCTTTCCACAGGCGAAAGGAGCGTCGGCGCGCTGGTCGAGGAAACCGGCATCGGCCAGACCTCGATGTCGCAGCACCTCGCCAAACTGAAGAAGGAGGGTCTCGTCGATTTCCGGCGAGATCACCGCACGCTCAACTACTTCATCAACGACCCGGCGGCTCTGGAGATCATGGACATTCTCTACAACCGCTTCTGCAAGAAGGACTGATCCCCATGCCAGAACCCATGAAGACCATCGCACCTCGCCAGGCCAGCACATGGCTTGCCTCGGGCGAAGCCGTGCTGATCGACGTGCGCGAGCCCGACGAGTTTCGCGGCGAGCATATTGCGGCGGCGCTGTCCCTGCCTTGCGGATTCCGAGGTCATCCCGGCCACCATTCCGATTTGATCCCGGCCGGCGTTCCGACCTGATCCCGGCCGGCATTCCGATTAATTCCCGGCCACCTGCCGGGGGATGAGAAGCCTGATCGTTGGGCGATCCTTGCGGCTGCGTTTGAGCCGGGAGGAATGGATGCCGACGAGGAGGCCGAAGATGCGCGATGTGCGCGAAGTATTGAAGTTGCACCGGGAAGGCTGTGTCCCGATGCGTGAGGTAGCCCGGATGATGGGCATTGCACGCTCGACGGTGCGAGACATGGTGGTCCGCTTCGAGCGCTCGGGCCTGGAGTGGCCGGTTCCCGCCGAGATCAGCGATGCGGATCTTGAAGCGCGGCTCTATGGCCCTGCCGGCGTGAAGCCTGGGCGTCGCAAGCAGCCGGAACCGGACTGGTCGGTTGTGTCGCGCGAGCTGAAGCGCAAGCACGTGACGCTGCAGGTCCTGTGGGAAGAGTACATCGCCGCTCATCCCGACGGCTATCGCTACAGCCGCTGGTGCGAACTGTTCCGGGGCTGGGAGGGCCGGTTGTCGCTGGTCATGCGCCAAAGCCATGCCGGTGGCGAGAAGCTGTTCGTCGACTACGCCGGCGACACGGTGCCAGTCGTGATCAACCGCAGGACCGGCGAGATCCGCGATGCCCATCTGTTTGTGGCGGTGCTAGGCGGCTCGAGCCTGTCGTTCGCGTGCGCGACCTGGACCGAGCAGTTCGCTGACTGGATCGAGGGCCACAATGCCGCCTTCGCCTTCTTTGGCGGGGTGCCGCAGTTGCTGGTGCCCGACAATGCCAAGGTCGCGGTGATCAAGGCTTGCCACTTCGATCCGATGCTCAACCGCAGCTACACCGACATGGCCCGGCATTACGGGACGGCAGTGCTACCGGCGCGGCCGAGGAGGCCGCGCGACAAGGCGAAGGTCGAAGCCTGCGTCGGCATCGTCGAGCGTTGGGTGCTGGGCCGACTGCGCAACCGCGTCTTCTACAGCCTGGCCGAGCTCAATGCCGGCATCGCCGAGTGCCTGACCGACCTCAATGAGACGCGGGTCCTTCGCCAGTTCGGCCGAACGCGCCGCCAGTTGTTCGAGGAGGTTGACGCGCCCAACCTCAAGCCGCTGCCGGCGGAGCAGTGGGTCCATGCCCAATGGAAGCGCTGCCGGGTCGGGCTCGACTACCATATCGCCGTCGATCACCACCATTACTCGGTGCCGCATCGCTTCGCCCGCCGCGAGGTCGAGGCCCGCTTCACCGCGCGCACCGTCGAGATCTTTCTCGGCGGCGAACGCATCGCGGTGCACATGCGTGGCAGCGGAAATGGCCGGCATACGACGGTGCCCGAGCATATGCCCTCGAGCCACCGGCGCTATCTGGAATGGACGCCGGCGAAGATCCGCGATGAGGCGGCCCGGATCGGGCCGATGCTGTCGCTGCTGGTCGAGCGCATCATCAACGACCGGCCGCACCCTGAGCAGGGCTACCGCTCGTGCCTTGGCATCATCGGCCTTGCCAAGCGCTTCGGTGCCGATCGGCTTGAGGCTGCTGCGGTGCGCGCGCTGGAGGTCCAGGCGCGCAATTATCCCTCCGTCAAATCGATCCTCGAAAGGGGCTCGACAAGGTGCCCGTGTCCAAAGCCCCGGAGCGCGAGCCGATCCTGCACGACAATATCCGGGGCTCCCAATACTACCACTGAGAGGAGCGACGATGCTCAAACACCCAACCCTTGATCAACTGAACCAGCTCGGCCTGACCGGGATGGCTCATGCCTTCGCCGACCTGGATGGCAATGGCGACACCGCCGGTCTCGGCCATGCCGAGTGGCTGGCCCTGCTGCTCGATCATGAAGCAACCTGGCGCAATGACCGGCGCCTTGCGCTTCGCCTGCGTCATGCAAAGCTGCGGCACCATGCCGTGCCCGAAGACGTTGATTACCGCGCTCCGCGCGGGCTCGATCGCCGCCTGTTCGAGATGCTGCTCAAGGGCAACTGGATCGCCGCCCACGAAAACTGCGCGATTATCGGGCCGGCCGGCGTCGGCAAGAGCTGGCTCGCCTGCGCCATCGGTCACCAGGCCTGCCGCGACAACCGCTCGGCTCTCTACACGCGCCTGCCGCGGTTGATCGACGACCTGTCGCTGGCCAAGGGAGACGGCCGCATCGCTGCGCGCATGAAGAGCCTAGCCCGCGTCGACCTGCTCATCCTTGACGACTGGGGGCTTGAACCGCTCGACGGCAATGCCCGCCATCACCTGCTCGAGATACTCGAAGACCGCTACGGTCGGCGTTCAACCCTGGTCACCAGCCAACTTCCAGTGGCCCGCTGGTTCGATCTGATCGGAGATCCAACTTACGCCGATGCCATCCTGGACCGCCTCGTTCACAACGCCCATCGCCTCGAACTCTCGGGTGAATCCATGCGCCGAAACGCCATCGCTCAAACCGCTTGACCCGCCAAAAACCTGCATGCCATTACAACCATGCGATCTGGCTTCGCCCGACCGGCTTCACATCGGAATAGTGGCCGGGATCAGATCGGAATAGGCGGCCGGGATCGTCGGAATCCGCACCCTGCCTCTCTCCGAGATCGGCAACCTGACAGCGGGCCTTGCCCTCCCGGCCGGCCGCAAGGTCATCTTCCAGTGCCTGAAAGGCGGCCGCAGCGCGCAAGCCTGCGACCGCGTGGCAGCGATGGAAAGCCGCTACGAAATCTTCAATCTCGAAGGCGGCATCACCGCCTGGAAGGCCGAGGGCCTGCCGGTCGTTGGCGCGGCTCCTCCGCGCCTGACGATCTTCCGTCAGGTGCAGATTGTTGCCGGCTTGGTGGTGTTGCTATCCGTCCTTGCCGGCTATTTCCTCAATCCGGTTGGCTTCGCGATCGCCGGATTGCTGGGCGCCGGGCTCGTTTTCGCCGGAGTGTCCGGATGGTGCGGCATGGCCGTCCTGCTCAATCACATGCCCTGGAACCGAGCGATTTAATTCGCCCCGGCATAACCTCAAATCTTGACGTAAGGAAAGGTTGGTGGCCCTCTTGAAGCATCCTCGCAGAGCCGGTGAAGCAGCATAGTCTTAAGCGGAACGCTGAGGTGTTGGGTTGGACGGCTCCCAACGGCATCGCGATGTGCCAAAGGTGATGTCGTTGTAGGACTCACACGAGGGAGCCGCCCATGGAACAGATTACGCGTATAGGTATGGACACGTCAAAGAACGTTTTTCAGCTGCATGGCGTCGATGCAGCTGAAAAACCGGTCCTGCGCAAGAAGCTGACACGCCGGGAAATGATCCGATTTTTCGAGAAGCTGCCGCCGACCGATGTCGCCATCGAGGCCTGCGGCAGCGCGCATCACTGGGCGCGTCTCCTCGGCTCGTTCGGCCATGAGGTAAAGTTGATTGCCCCGCAGTTGGCGAAGCCATACGTCAAGCGCGGCAAGAACGATGCCGCAGATGCTGAAGCCCTATGCGAGGCGATGAGCCGCCCGACGATGCGGTTCGTGCCGGTGAAGAGCACTGACCAGCAGGCGGCGCTTATGCTGGTGGGCATGCGCACCAGGCTCATCAAGAAGCGCACCCAGCTTGCCAACGCGATCCGGGGCTTCGCTGCGGAATTCGGGATCGCCGCAGCGAGGGGCATGTGCCGGATCGAACCCCTGCTAGAGCGCATAGCGACAGATGAGACCATCCCCGAACTTGCGCGCGAACTGTTCGCATTTCACGGGCAGGAATATGCGCAACTTCTGCGCGAGATCAATCTG
This sequence comes from Caenibius tardaugens NBRC 16725, assembly GCF_003860345.1. Lineage (GTDB taxonomy): Bacteria > Pseudomonadota > Alphaproteobacteria > Sphingomonadales > Sphingomonadaceae > Caenibius > Caenibius tardaugens. The sequence goes on along the minus strand of NZ_CP034179.1, from coordinate 1,685,504 downwards.
GTCGAGGCCAAAGTTATGGAATGGCATCGCGCTGACGAATGTAGCCAGCGGCTCGCGAAAATCCCAGGCATCGGTCCGATCGGCGCATCCCTGCTGATGATGAAGGCGCCAGACCCGCGCATGTTCAAGTCCGGGCGAGACTTTGCCGCCTGGATCGGTTTGACGCCCAGAGATCATTCAACAGCCGGGAAGGTCAGGCTCGGGGGCATCACGCGAGCTGGCGATGAACTCTTACGGAGCACGCTTGTGGTCGGAGCAACCGCCGTCGTTCAGCATGTCCGTCGTACCGGAGGCAGGAACGCCTCGACTTGGCTTCTGGGGTTGCTCGAACGCAAGAAGCCCAAGCTCGTTGCGGTTGCGTTAGCCAACAAGGTCGCGCGCATCGCCTGGAAGCTGATGGTGAGCGGCGAGCAATATCGAAGGGCCGACCTGCCAGCAGCGGCAGCCGTGGCGTAAAAGATTGGCCAGACACGATGAGCAACTACTCAACGCTATCGTGCTGAGCTGATGCCGGATCTTGCAAGAAAAGAGCAGATGGTGCGATCGATCGATCCAAGGCGTGTGGCACTCCATCGGGACCAATGGCCCTCCGAGGCCGCTGAGGTGTTAGGAACTCACGCTGCGGAAACCATCTTGGCCAGCGATCACATGCGGTCGCGCCCAAAGGCCGGACATATGGACGCAAGCGATACGATCAAATCTTTCCGCTCAGCCCTTGCAAGAGGGAGCCGTCCACATATGGTCCCGCCTTCTGGCCAATATGATCTGGATACCAACCGGTGAATTTCACCGCGCCAACAAGCGCGGCCACAATCGCCAGGATGCCCAACCGATGGGGAACATTCGGCATATAGAGTAGGGCCAGTTCGGCCGCGACCATCACTGCGAAGGCAAGCGCCCACACGCCCGTGATGACATAGTTCGTGCGCAAGAACTCAGGCGTAGCTTGATATTCGGCGGGAACCTGCTCGCGCGCATATTGCAGGGTAAAGGGACGGCCGATCGCCATCGAGATCAGCACGACGCCCAAAAGGCCCGTGTCGACGCACAACCGCACACCGATGACGGACCAGGTCGGCGTGCCGAACAGGGCGTAGAGGACCAGAGCACAGAACAGGGTTGCCGTACCGATCTCCAGAATCTTAGGGGAACGGCCCGCTGTCATCACATCGCGAACGATCAGTCCGATCGAGATGAGAGCACCGACGACAAGGCCCTCGGTAGACCCCGCAAATCGATCGATGATGGCGAAACCAATGAATGGTGCGAAGGCCAGCAGAATGCCCATGTTGCGCTTCCTGGGTGTTTGCGTGGAGGCCGCTGATCGGCGATGACGTCTTCTGCACGGCCAGTAAAATCAGGCTTTGGAAATCCAGTTGCCGTGCAGGCCCTGCGGCACGCGTTGCGGCAAGCGGATCACGGCGACCGGATCGGCGTCGATAGGCGCGAGCCCCAGACTGGCGTGACGCTCTTGGACCGACATGGGTCGAGCATCGAAAATCCTTCAGCGCGAAAGGGAAATGACCGTCGCCCCGGCGCAGATCAGCAGAGTGCCGAGACCGACGAGTGACAGGTTGAGGTTGCGCCATTCCGCAAAGGCCATGGCGCCCACAGCGACTGCGACCAGAGCGTTGCTGTTGGTCAACGGGGCGATGATCGAGACGGGCAACTTCAGCACACCCATGCCATAGGCCATGCAGGCGATGGCTACCGTCCAGGTGCTCCCCATCGCGGCAGCGAAGAGGACAGGCCGTGCGGCAAAAATCGAGCCGCCCGTCCAGAAGAGGGCCGCCCAGCCGAACATCGCCACGACGCTGCCGACAACGGCCAGGTAAAGCGGGATAGACGCACCGGCGCCGAGGCTCGCCCGCATGAAGACGGTGCCGAGCCCAAGACAGATGGCGGGGATGACCCCGCCGATCAGGAATCCGGAAAGCGTCATCACCCGCTCTCCGTCACTTCGGGAAGTGCTCGACATGGGTCTCTGCCGTGCGCCCGAAATAGACGACGCGCCGGCCCAGGAACGAGACGAGGTATCCCGCGCAGCCGGCATCCCTCGCCTTCTCGCTGAAGACGATATAGCTGTAGTCGGCGGGGTTCGCCTGTGCCCATCGCACCAGGCGCTCGACTTCGTGGGCGTCGAAGGCGGCGGCGACGCTGCCGGCGGAAGGTTGCATGTCCAGTGTCACGCTATCGCCGTCCGGGAGGTAATAGGTCTGGCTGTTTCGGCGATAATCGACCGTATAGCCTTCGAAGCCGGAAGCGATCAGCTTGCCGACGATCTCCGGAAAGCTCAGGCTCCCGTCATGGGCGGCAAGCAGGCAGGTTTGGGCAATAGAGATCCGTTCCGCGTCCATGGCGGTTTCCTTTCGTAGCGATGTTGAGTGCGTCTGGCGGTCAGTCCACCGGGGTCGTTTTAAGCTCGCGCCGCTCGGCGAGAGCCTTCAGGATGCGGTCGAGCGTTTCGTGGTCTTCCTTCGTCAACACACCGAAGAATTCGGCGTCATTCTCGTCGGCAAGCGATGCCACGACGGGGATCTTGGCCCGGCCCTCTTTCGTCAGAGACAGACTATGAGCGCGCTTGTCCTCCTGGCTTTCCGCCCGCTCGACCAATCCTTTGGCGATCAGTCTCTCGCCAAGTTTGCTGATAGCCCCCTTCGTCATGCCCATCCTCTCCGCCAGAACTGACGGAGAGGTCGGTTCCAGATCGTAGAGCGCCCGCATCAACGTCCACTCCGCGACAGTGACGTCTTCGCCAGATACCTTGCGAGCGAACTCCTGAGATACGGCGTTCGACACCATCCGCATCCAATAGCCGGAATGATCGGTCAGTTTCGAGACTGAGGTCATGGGCCGCTCCTTGTTGACTAGGAAACTAACCCATGAATGTTTCCTAGTCAACCATAATTTGCGCCGAGCTGATCTCTCTTTGAATACAGACCGTCTCTCCAGCACCGCTCAAGCGCAACGATGCGATGTTCGACACCATGCCGGTTGGGGGCATCCACTTTCCCGGAACCGGGATCAAGGCAACCTCGCCGACAAGGCCGGCAAGCTCGGCATTCCGGTCATGAAGCATGGCCGCGCACAAGAAGCCCGCGTCAAAACGCCTGCACCTCTGAATTTCTGGCGCAGGCCGATAACGCTTTTACGCTTGAACAAATGCAAGGACGCTGCGACCGAACTTCCCAAACGTGTCCCGAACAGCCGAGGGGTTCTCGATCCAGGGGAAATGCCCGCCACCCTCGACGGTAACATAGGCCACGTTTGGCGTGCGAAACCGCTCCGCATCCCAGCCACCCTGCCAGACGATCCGATCATCCCCGCCCGCAATGACAAGTGTGGGAATCGTCCGTGGCCACCACCTGGCCGCATAAACATGGTCGAAATTATCCTCCGACCAATCGACCGCCGCGGAATTGTACGGCATCCGGCTCAGAAGGTCCCGCCCCCGGGCAAGCCCGGCCGGCGCGAAATTCCACTCCGTTGACGCAACAGCAATCGCCGCGATATTTTCATCACGACGATCCGCCTCGTAGATCAGAGTTGCGGCCGTCACCTCCGGCAGCGGATGGGCCATGGTCATTTCGACGAAACGCGGGTGCCAACTGGCGTCCGGCGCTGTATCGAGCAGGACCATCCCGACGATATGCTCTTCCAATTCGGGAGTCGCCAGCAGGTACATTCCGCCGGTCGAGTGCCCGGCGAACACCACGTTTGGAAGGGCTTGTGCGGCTTCGACGACAGCGTGGGGCCAGCAGGAAAAGGGATCGGCGGGCGCGCCTGGGGCCTGACGGTTCGAACCGTCTCCCGGCAGATCCACAAGCCAGATGCTCCCCGGGACATCGAGGCAGTCCGCCAGTTCAACCAGGCTTTCGGAACCTATGCCCGGCCCGCCGGGCAAAAAGAGCCAATTGAGGTTTCCTTCTGTTTCGGAATGCTTGCGCAGACGAACACCGGAGCGGGTATAAACGGTGTCGCTCATGATGCTGCTCCTCCGCTGATCCACGATGGTAGCGATGAAGGCCAGCGGCATGATCGGTTGTTTGTGATTTTCACTCTATGAATCCGTATGAAACGCACTGGCTGTCAGCCATTGGCGAGGGTGCTGAGATTTTGAAGTATGAAGTTGCGGGCCAATGTTCCGCCGGGCGTGGATGAAGGTTCCGTGCCCACCTGGAGCCGAGCGAAGGCAACAGTCCGACCCTGGCGCTCTCCCCATCCGACGAACCAGCCCTGGGGCCGGGACTTGTCGATCTGGCCAGCCTCATTCCTCAGCCAACCGCTTCCGCTTTTACCCCGGATCGTCCACCCGCCTTCGCCCGGATAGGACGGCAGGGTTTCCCGCGTCAGGCGATAGGCGTTTGAGGAAACGCCCAGTCGCTCATTCAGGAAATCCGATACGAACCCGACTTGCTCATCGGCCGAGATCGCCAGCGAGTTCATGAGCCAAGCGTGCGTCAGGCCGTCTTCGGCGGACGTTCCGGCGACATCCTCGTTGCCGTATCGAAACTGCTTCACATAGGACGCAAACCGCTCCTTCCCCAGCTTTCGCGTCATCTGCTGGGAATACCACACGATCGAATCCCGCAGCCAGACGGAGGGATCGGCATCCTTATGGGCGGTCGGCGGATCGTAGGCGTTCTCGAACTCCGGAAGATATTGGATGGCCGGACTATGCGGACCCGTCAAAATGCCGGCGTCAAAACCCATGACGGCAATAGGGAACTTGAAGCTCGAACACGGGCTGTAGCGATCCGTACACGGTCCTTCGCGCAGAAGCGTCTTGCCGCTCCAGGCGTCCTTGACGATCGTGCAGACGACCGGCCGAGCGGTTTGCGCAAAGGCGCGAACACTGCCGAACGCCGCGCTCGCCGCGAAAGTCAGGAATGCACTTGTGAATTCTCTCCGATACATAAATCCAATTGCCCCATTTTCAATTGATTGGCGCTTAGCACGAGATTGGCGATCCACGCTGCGCGTATTTATGACTATCCAGTACAATGGTCGCCTTGCCTCGTGCTTACGTCATTTATTCGTGGCGCATGATTCCCCCCAAAGGCGGCGTTTTGGCGGTAGAGACGTGAACTCACGTCTTGACGAGAGCAGAGGAAGATGGCCTTTTCGAAGCATCCTTGCAGAACCGGTGAAGCAGCATAGTCGCAGGCGGAGCATATCTCTCGGCAGCCTGTCGTGATCCTCATGCCATTATCTGGAGGTTTCCATGACGCTCATCCTTCTCGCCGTCTCGCTCACCATCGCCTTCTGCGTAATCGCCTGGCATCTCGCCATCTATGCGCTGCCGGTGATGACGGGCATCACGGCCTTCCAATATGTCCATGCAACCGGCTCCGGCTTCTGGCTTTCCGCCCTTGCGGCCATTGGTGCGGCCGTCGGCTCCATCGCCCTGGTCATCGCCGTGCTGGGCTTTGCGAAGAACCCTGCCTTGCGTCTGATCGCGCTCGCCATCTTCGCAATTCCGGCCATGATCGCCGGTTTCGCGCTGGTTCATGGCGTGACCAAGCACATGATCGACTCGGCCATCGCCATCAACATCCTCGGCGGGATCGGCGGCGTTATCATCGGCATCGCGGCCGTGGTGAACCTCAACGCGGTCGGAACGGCTGCGCTTTCACGCTAATCGTATTGATCCGGTGATGCTGGCAGCATGGGCCGGGAAGGAAGGGTGTCACCCTGCGGGCCGCGCTTTCGGCTTCGCCGGAACCACGCTTCTGGCGCGTTTCCGCCATTCGGCTTCAATCGCTGACACGGGGCGGCGGCGATCCATCGCTCCGATGTCCATCTCGGCAGCTTTCGCGCTAGGCCCCGCCATCCGATCAGTATAGGGCGTCATCGCATCGCTGGTTGTACCGTTGCCATGTCGGTCGCCCTGTCAGGCCCGGTGCGTCGGCATCGGGCGGAATCTGCGAGCGCGGCGGTCAATGCGGCGTTGATCGGCCCATGGGGTGCGCAAGAAGCTGGGTCGCGAACACCTTCATGCCATCCAGCAATGCACTGGATCGAGCCTCGTCCCGTGGAACGGTGGATACGGCGAACGGTGCGGATAACCCCGTAGGCGCCTCATTCTCGCGGAAGTCCTCCCTTGCTTCAGAGGCCAGGGCGCGGATCGGCAGGCGAACGGGGATGTGGCCGGTGCGCCACCGAGGCGGTGCGTCTGGTCCTGTCGTCATCTGCGGCCAGCAAGGACGGTGTTCTGGCTCCGGTCTCCGCCGGGCTTACGGATGCACCAATCCCTCCGACTGACTGATCCCCTAAGTCCGTTCTGTTTCCTGCTGGCAACCCCCGCGGCTTCCGGCCGTGTTGCCGCGCGGGGCGCGGCTGCCCGCTCCACCCGGACCTTGGGGGTCAAGCCGCCGCCGAAGGCGCCGATGCAGGAGTCTCCAGACGGCTTTGGCCGGGTCTCGTCGGAGGGAATGGTTCCTCCGAGAAGCAACGGAGACCTACAATGCAGAACATCGTCATCCTCGCTGGCAACATCGGCCAGGACCCGGAAACCCGCACCACCCAGGGCGGCACCCGCATCACCCACTTCACCCTCGCAACCTCGCGCCCCCGCTACTCGGAAGGCAAGGTTGTCCGCGACGACAGGGGCTACCGGGTTCAGGACACCGAATGGCACCGGATCACCGCCTTCAACGGCCTCGGCAAGACGATCGAGGAGCATTGCGAAAAGGGCATGAAGGTTCTGGTTCGCGGCCGCATCCACTACACCAAATGGCAGGATCAGCAGGGCAACGACCGCTACGGCTGCGAGATCATCGCCGAAACGGTCGATTTCCTGAGCCGGGCGAAGCAGACCGAAACGGATCGCGACGACCTCGACCTCGACGACGACATCCCGTTCTGATCGGACGGCCGGAGACCCGGCGGCGAAAGCCGCCGGGATTTCTCATGTTCGCTTCGGATCGCCGCCACCATGAGCCTCGGCCGCGCGTCCTGGGGGACGCACGCCCCGGTTCACTTGAAGGTATCAGAACAAGAGATTGAGTCCGTTGTATATTCAGCGGCAGGCATCACGCAGGCCATGAACGACGCCAGACGATGACGACCACCAGACGGCGAACCGAGGCAGCGCCAGCAATGGCAATGCAAGGGCAACCGGCTCCAGAAGACGGAAACCACCCCGCTCTCATGGCTTAACCTTGGTTCCGGTCCCGGCCTTCCAAGGTCAACCCTCATGGGGTCCGCTACGCAAAGCGTGCGGTCGCTTCGTCTTCGCCTGCGCGATGACCCCGGCCAATCCCAAAACACTTCGGGCGCCCGTCGAGCGGGGAATGGTCCCCGCCAAGATCGGGAGCCAGACAATGACCCTCGCAACTGCCAACGCCTACGCCGCCAGCCTCGCTTCCACCCTGATGGTCGCCATCATCGTTTTCCGCGCCGGCGATGGCACCATGAGCGTGATGCCCGCCACTGAATATGACGGCGACGACGACACCATCGTCGCCGAACTCGATCCCTTCGCGTGAAACGGGGCGGATCATCCGCCGCCCCTTTTAGACGCCGGCCGTCCAATGCGATCGCCGGCGCTCTGCGCGCGGCAGGATGCCTTTTAGGCGCCCCTAGACCGCGCCGTCCTTGCGAATCACTGCGCCGCAGCCACGCCGTCGTGCGTTCCTTACAACGTCTTTAGACTGGCAAAACGAAGCAAGAACGACTAAAATGGCCGTAGTTCTGGAATGCGCGTTGTCTGCGATGGGAGGTGATCATGCATGATCACCGCCCGACAATCACGGGCCGCACGCGCGTTGCTGGGTTGGACACAGGAGACGCTCGCTGACAAGGCCCGCATATCGCTGACCGCGCTCAAACGCCTCGAATCCGAAAGCGGGCTTGAGGTGTATGAGACGACACGCGATGAGGTGCGCAGGGCTTTGGAAGCTGCCGGGATCGTCTTCTTGTCCACCGCTCAGGGGCAAGGGGTGTTGCTGGTCGATGATCGCGGAAGTAAGCCGACCCAATCCACCGTCGCGCGCTGATCTGTGGCCAATGCCCACGGGCGCATATCTTGCCTCCATTTTCGACACAACTTGGTTAAGATGCCTCGGTTTCCTGTTAACCGAGTCTGCACCATGATCGAGACATTCGAGGATATCGCACCGGCAGGGCAGGAACTCACCGCCTATGACAAGGCGCACGTCAAACTCTACATGCGTCTTCTGGATGCGGCCGCCGAAGGCGCCGACTGGACAGAGGCGGTAGAAGTGCTGTTCGGGCTCGATCCCGCTAGTGACCCCGAACGCTGCCGGCGCATTCATGACAGCCATCTCGACCGCGCGCGCTGGATGACGCACACCGGCTATCGGCACCTTCTGCGACAGGCCCACGGCTGATCAAACTCATTCTCTGAGCGATGCCCTTTCGACATCGCGCAATGCACGCGCCTGAACTTCCATTACCTTCGTTGAAATAGGAACACTGAGCATTCGACTTGCGCGCAACATGCGGGGAGTTGATGCGATGCGGCCAGATACAAAAAATTGGCGGAATGACAGCAGTTACGACTACTTCGACAGCTTGCCGGTCGAAGGGCTCGCCTGGGAATGCCTTCGCCGATACGTTCCTTATCAGGACCTCTACAGCGATCTTCTAAACGCTGCCGCTGAAGCCGTACCGTTTCCCCAGGATGCACAACAACGCTGGGGGTTGCGATTTCCCGGCGAGGCCGGGCCTGTCCGCCCTGGATCAGAAAGTTCTCTGGTCGCCGTCGAGCGATACCGCCATTCTTCTGTTGACGCGCCGACCGGACTTTCTGTCGCCAGCCTCCGCGTCATCCGCAGGTCCGTTCGCCGCCGGGCGTGATGCCCCCGAAGGCGCCTATGCGTCCTTCTCCGAACACGACCTCCAACTTCTCTTCCTTTCCGGCGCAACCCCAGACGATCAGCTCGCGGCCCTCGTGCCGATCGACGCAGACATATTCGATCGCATCGATGCGCTGACGCGGATGGCGTACGCTTGGTCCGGCCGGCCGTCGCCGCGTGACACGCGCATGACTGCCGACCAACGGCGTCGGCTGCGCCTCAAACTCCGCGCTGCCGATGGTCACATGAACGGCGCGACCTATCGCGAGATCGCCATCGCGTTCTACGGCGATGTCCGCGTCGATGCCGATCCCTGGAAGACGTCGCCGCTGCGCGATGCCGTGATCGCCTTCGTCGAAGGCGGTCTGGCGCTCATCAACGGCGGCTATCTGCAATTGCTCCGCCATCGCCGCCGATCATAGCCGACGCAATCCAACGCCGGCAGGGGTGGGGATTTTAGTCACCTCAAGTCCCCCATCCATCCCGCCGACGGTTCTCCGCCACCGTGGTCGCTGTCAGCCGCTGATCGCCAGCGGCCCCCAGCAAACCCACGGAGGCACGCTCCATGCGACCCGATACCGCCGCTCTCCCGCCACGCTACCTGCGGACCAAGGAAGCCGCTGAATTTCTCAGCCTGTCCGCCCGGACGCTGGAAAAGCATCGAACCTACGGGACTGGCCCGGCCTACCGCAAACTTGGCGGGCGCGTCGTCTATGCCGTCGACGATCTCGAAACCTGGGCCGAGCGCGGCGCCGTCACCTCCACCTCCGATCCGCGCGGCTCCGTGCTGCCGGCGAAGCGTCAGGCCCCCTCGACCGACCGGGTTGCCGGCCGGTTCGCACGCTGATCGCGGCCGGTTCCTTTCATGGTGGCGCGGCGTCGTGATCCTTCGGAGCGTGGGCAGCTCGATCTGTTTCGCGCGCTCCCCGGCGACTTCGCGCCGCGAGATGCGCAGGATCTCATGGCTTATCCCTTCTTCTCCCTCTCCAAATCTCATCGCGTCGCCCCGATCGATTTCGCGGCCGGCGACATCACGATCCGCGTCGAGGCCGTTCCCGATCATGGCATGGCCACGATCTGGGACGCCGACATCCTGATCTGGGCCGCCAGCCAGATCGTGGAAGCCCGCGACAACGGGCTGCGCACCTCCCGGCTGATGGCGGCGACGCCCTATGAAATCCTCACCTATGTCGGGCGCGGCACCAGCTTGCGCGACTACCAGCGCCTCAAGGCGGCGCTGGACCGGCTGCAATCCACGACCATCTCGACATCGATCCGCCAGCCGGCCGAGGGCCGCCGCCACCGCTTCTCGTGGATCAATGAATGGCAGGAGCGCACCGACCGCCATGGGCGGCCGGACGGCATCGAGCTGATCGTCCCCGACTGGTTCTACAAGGCCGTCCTCGACGACGCGCTCATCCTCACCATCGATCCGGCCTATTTCGATCTCACCGGCGGCCTCGACCGCTGGCTCTACCGCATCGTACGCAAGCACGGCGGCCGCCAGCGCGCCGGATGGCGGTTCGACCTGCGCCACCTCCACGTCAAATCCGGCAGCCTGTCGCCGTTCAAACGCTTCGCCTTCGAGCTGCGCGACATCGTGCGGCGCCAGCCGCTGCCCGGCTACGTCCTGTCGCTGAAGGTGGAGATCGGCGGGCGCACGTTGCTCGCGTTCGAGCCGCTCGCGCCCTGTGGAAAACCTGTGGACGGCCTCGTGCTATCGGGAACCCGGACTATCGTGCCATCGGGAACCCGAGGCTCGTGCTATCAGGAACCCAAACCGGCCTTAACGTCTGGAAATCGCGGGCGGATTCGCGCCCTTAACTTAGAGTCTAACCAAGAATCTAACTTTGAAGAGCGCGCGCGCGATGTGGAAAACCTCATCCGCGGCGCTGCCAGAAGCCTCAGCGTAGCCGCGAAAAAGAGCTTTCCGACCGCACCGTCCGGCCCCGGACGGGCCTCCGGCGACAGCCTTTCGTCCAAGGCTGGCGATCCCGAAGCGCCCCGGCTTCCCCTTGATCCACCGGGGGGACGCCGATGATCGTCGCGCTCCTCAATCAGAAGGGCGGCGTCGGTAAGACAACGCTCGCGCTCCACCTCGCCGGTGAACTCGCCGGACGCGGGCAGCGCGTCACGCTGATCGACGCGGACCCGCAGGGCTCGGCGCTCGACTGGTCGCAGCAGCGCAGTCGCGAGGGCCTGCCGCGCGCGTTCGGCGTCGTCGGCCTGGCGCGCGATACACTCCACCGCGAAGCGCCCGAGCTGGCGCGCGATGTCGATCATGTCGTCATCGACGGCCCGCCGCGCGTCGCCGGCCTCATGCGCTCGGCCTTGCTCGCCGCCGACCTCGTACTGATCCCTGTGCAGCCTTCGCCGCTCGACGGCTGGGCCTCGGCCGAGATGCTGTCGCTACTCGCGGAAGCGCGCATCTACCGGCCGCAGCTCGTCGCCCGCTTCGTTCTCAACCGCTGCGCCGCGCGCACCGTCATCGCCCGCGAGACGGCCGAGACGCTGGCCGATCACGATCCGCCGGTGCTCGCCGCGACGATCGGCCAACGCATCGTCTTCGCCGACGCCGCGCAGTCCGGCCGGCTCGCCTCGGAGATCGACAGCCGCTCGCCCGCCGCCCGCGAGATCGCCGCGCTCGTATCCGAGATCGGGCGGCTGCGCATCGACAACGGTGGCGCGTCATGACGGGCCGCGTCGAGAAGCGCGGCTTCGCCACGCGCCCGGCCGATCCCGAACAATGGATCAAGACGGCCGAGAGCCCGCCGCGCGCAGCCGAGGCGAGCGCCTACACGGCCCGGCTCACCATCGACGTGACGCCCGAGCTGCGCGGCCGGATCAAGATCGCGGCCTTCGGGCGCGGCGTCACGGTCGCCGACATGCTGCGTGAGCTGCTCGCCCGCGAATTTCCCCCAACCCCAGGAGACCCCACATGACCGGCGCCGCGGCTCCCCGCGTGCGCGGCGGCCCGCCGCCGTCCGCACTCACCCATGATCGCATGACCCACGTCGAACTGACGTGGATCGAGAAGAAGATCGAATACTGGATCAGGTTCGGCCGTGAAGCCGCCGAACAGATCATCGACCGCCGCCAGCGCGTCGTCTCCTTCCGGCCAAACACCGTCTTCGCCTTCGTGCGATGGGCGGCCAACGACTTCGGCACGATCATCTCGCGCATCGACATCGTGCGCGCCGTCGAGCCGGGCGAGGCATACCAGACGCTGCCCTTCGTGCGGCCTGGCGGCGAAATCCTGCTGAAGATCGAAGGCTGGCCGAAGGTCGAGGACGTGCTGCGCCACGTCGATGCGATCGAGGCGATCGGCATCGATGCGGACGCCGTTTCGCCGGAACACTGGCGGCACGTCCACAACCGGATGGCCGCCGGTCATCAGCCCCGCGCCTATACGCTCGACCAGCACCGCGCCTTCCTCCTTCGCGGGAAGGTCCGGCCATGACACGTGCCGGCCTCTTCCTCGTCACGGCCCTTGCCACGATGGGCATCGGCTATCCGGCGCTCACGCCGATGCCGATCAAGCTGATGTGGAACGCATCGGCGAGCGCGCCCATCGGCCTCTACTCCATCGACGACGACGGGCCGTTCGACGTCACCGATCTTGTCGCCGTCGACGCGCCGGAGCCGCTCGCAACTTTCCTCGCAGAGCGCGGCTATCTGCCCAAGGGCGTCCCACTGCTGAAGCGCATCCTCGGCGTTTCAGGGCAGACGGTTTGCCGCTCGAACCTCACCATAGCCGTCGATGGCGTCGAAATGGGCGATGCCCTGCCGCGTGATCGCGCCGGGCGCGATCTGCCCGTCTGGCAGGGCTGCCGCCGCATCCAGACCGGCGAAGTCTTCCTCATGAACTGGCAGGTCCGCGACAGCCTCGACGGTCGCTACTTCGGCCTGACCTCCACCGACCAGATCATCGGCCACGCGATCCCGCTGTGGACCGACGAAGAAGGCGACGGCCGCTTCGAATGGCGCGCGCCGACGCACTGACCGGGCGCACCGACCTCGCATTTCCCCACCAACCAGAAGGAGACTGACAATGCCCAATCTGCTCTTTGAACCCACCACCAACGGCTACACCGGCCGCGTTCGCCTGTTCGGCATCAACGAGGCGATCGTGCTCGTCAGCGCCGATCCAAGCGACGCCGAGAGCGCCCCGGATTACCGCATCCACCTCGACGACGAGGACGGCCCCGAGATCGGTGCCGGCTGGAAACGTGTCGGCGAACGCGCCGGCGATTACATCGCCCTGGAGATCGACAGCCCGCTCTTTCTCACCGTATTTCGTCCGGCACTGTTCCAGGCCGACGACGAAGGCCGCACGTTCCGGCTGGCGTGGAAGCGGCCCCGACCGCGCGAGGATCGGAGCTGATCCATGCTGGCTCCGATCATTTCCATGCTCACTGGCCGGCGTCGTGACAGGGCCGGATCGGCATGTCGCCATGCCGTTCTCTTGTGCTTCGGCGTGCTCGCGGTCTGCGCCGGGCCGACCGGGGCAACAGCGCAGTCCGCGCCGATCGCGCGTCCGGCCGCCGTCGATCCTTACGCCGCCCACATCACCGAGGCGGCGCAGCGGTTCGGCATTCCCGAACGATGGATTCGCGCCGTGCTGCGTGCCGAGAGCGCAGGCGACATGCGCGCGATCTCGGCGGCGGGTGCGCTGGGGCTGATGCAGGTCATGCCCGACACCTGGGCCGCCTTGCGTGTACGCTACCGTCTCGGCCGCGATCCTTACGACCCGCACGACAACATCATGGCGGGCGCGGCCTATCTGCGCGAGATGTGGGACCGCTACGGCGATGTCGGCGCTATGCTCGCGGCCTACAACGCCGGGCCGGGCCGCTACGACGACCGTCGCTCGACGGGCCGCGCATTACCGGCTGAAACGCGGGCCTACGTCGCCGCGCTCGCTCCAGTTCTCGGCGGCGCGGTTGCTCCCGAAACGCCGGCCGCGCAACCCGCACCGCCGCCCGATTGGCGCGAGGCAGCGATCTTCGTGGTGCGCTCGATCGACGCTCGCCCCGCAGCCTCGCTGTCGGCCAATCGGCATTCGGACGACAGCCGTTCCTCCGTCACGGCGGGGCCGTCCGATCCGACTGCTGCATCGGATTCGCCCCTCGTCGTCGCACGCTCCGACCCTGGAGCGCATCCATGAGCGTGGGGGCCGCCATTCGCATCCCTTCGTGCTCTGGCGTGTCATGGAGGGCGCAAAGGGCAGAGGCAGGCAAAACAACCGGACGATGGCGAGATAAAAAGGCGCACGGTGCGCTTCGGTCGGTCGGTTGTTTTTGTTTGGTTTTCTGGCGCGTTCCGCACCGTGCCGCGCTTTCGCGCACCGTGCGCTCTGCGCCCATCTTCCTGATTTTCCTGTGCCTTTTGCACCGTGCGGGGCTGCGCCATGGCCGATGACAGCGAAATCCGCGTCCGGCCGGGGCGCATCCGCTCGACCCGCGCGCAACAAGCCCGGCCCTTTATTTCTCAGGCGCTCGCCGCCGCGCAAAAGGCCGGGGGGCGCGTCTCCCGCTCCGGCAAGATCACGCCCGGCAACCGCTCGCGCTTCGGGCGCGGCCAGCGCGCCAGCATCCAGGCCAACCGGCTGCTCACCGGCCGCTCGCGCATCGTCGTCATCAAGACCCGCGTGGTCCGCCATAGCGCACGCGCCGCGCCGCTGGCTGCGCACCTCTCATATCTGCGCCGCGACGGCGTGACCCGAGACGGGGAGAAGGCGCGGCTGTTCGGGCCTGAAGGCGACAATGTGGACGCCCGCGACTTCGCGGAGCGCTGCGAGGACGACCGCCATCATTTCCGTTTCATCGTCTCGCCCGAGGACGCTGTGGATATGGCCGACCTCAAAGACCACGCCAGCGAGCTGATGGGGCAGATGGAAAAAGATCTGGGCACCAAGCTCGATTGGGTCGGCGTCGATCACTGGAACACCGACAATCCCCATGTCCATATCATCCTGCGCGGCCGCACCGATGACGGCCAGGACCTCGTGATCTCTCGCGATTACATCAAGGAGGGAATGCGCGCCCGCGCGCAGGATCTCGTCACCCAGGAACTCGGCCAGCGCACCGATCTGGAGATCAACCGCAATCTGGAGCGGCAGGTCGAAGCCGAACGCTGGACGCAGCTCGACCGGCAGCTTGTCCGCGACGCCGGCAAGTCAGGTATCATCGACCTCGCGCCGCAGCCCGGCCAGCAGCCGGACGAATTCCATGCGCTGAAGGTCGGCCGGCTCCGCACCCTCGAAATCCGCGGGCTGGCCGGACAGGTCGGACACCAGCAATGGTTCATCAAGGCCGAGGCCGAATCCACGCTTCGCGAACTCGGCGAGCGCGGCGACATCATCAAGCGGATGCACCGCGCGCTGACCGAACGCGACATCGAGCGCGGCTCGGCCAGTTATGTCCTCGCCGGCGAGAGCCTCGACGTTCCCGTCATCGGCCGCCTGGTCGAGCGCGGCCTCGACGACGAGCTGAGAGGAACGGCCTACGCCGTGGTCGACGGCGTGGACGGCCGCACCCATCACATCAAGCTGCCGCATCTCGACGCCACCGGCGACAGCCCGCCCGGATCGATCGTCGAGCTGCGCGCCTATGAGGATGCGCGGGGCGAGCGCCGCGTTGCGCTCGCCGTCCGCTCCGATCTCGATCTCCAGCATCAGGTGAGCGCCACCGGCGCGACCTGGCTCGACAGGCAATCCATCGCCCGCGAACCCGTCGCCATGTCCGACGGCGGCTTCGGCGCCGAGGTGCGCCAGGCGATGCGGCAGCGCGCGGAGCACCTGGTCGGCGAAGGTCTCGCCGAACAACAGGGCCGCCGCGTCATCTTCAGCCGTAACCTGATCGATACGCTTCGCCGCCGCGAGGTGGATGCTGTGACCGACCGGCTGGCGAAGGAGATGGGCCAACCGTTCAAACCGGCCGGAAACGGCGAATACGTCGCCGGCACCTATCGCCAGCGCCTGACGCTCGCATCGGGCCGCTTCGCCATGATCGACGACGGCCTCGGCTTCCAGCTCGTGCCCTGGTCGCCATCCCTCGACAAGCAGCTCGGCCGCCATGTCTCCGGCGTCGCCCGCGACGGCGGCGGCGTCGATTGGGATTTCGGGCGCAAGCGCGGCCTCGGCCTCTAGCCTCAACAGAGAAGGAACATCGCCATGTCCGCGACCAAAATCCTATGGGGACAGATTCTGATCGTCTTCCTCATCGTCCTCTCCACCACCTGGGGCGCGACGCAATATGTCGCCTGGAGCCTCGGGTTTCAGGCGCAGCTCGGAGCGCCCTGGTTCGTCCTCTTCGGCGTGCCGATCTACCATCCGCCCATCTTTTTCTGGTGGTGGTTCTCCTACGACGCCTACGCGCCCGCGATCTTCACCAAAGGCGCATTCATCGCCGCGTCCGGCGGCTTCATCGCCATCGCCGTCGCGATCGGCATGTCGGTCTGGCGCGCGCGTGAGGCCAAGGACGTCGCCACCTATGGCTCGGCGCGCTGGGCCGAGAAGGAAGAGGTGAAGGCCGCGGGGCTGCTCGATCCCGATGGCGTCGTGCTCGGCCGCTACGAGCGCGAGTATCTGCGCCATGACGGGCCGGAGCATGTGCTGTGCTTCGCCCCGACGCGATCGGGCAAAGGCGTCGGCCTTGTCGTGCCGTCATTGTTGACCTGGCCGGGCTCGGCCATCGTCCACGACATCAAGGGCGAGAACTGGACGCTGACGGCCGGCTTCCGCGCGCTCCATGGCCGCGTGCTCATCTTCGATCCGACCAACTCGAAATCATCGGCCTATAATCCCTTGCTCGAGGTGCGGCGCGGCGAGTGGGAAGTCCGCGACGTCCAGAATATCGCCGACATCCTCGTCGATCCCGAAGGCAGCCTCGACAAGCGGAGCCACTGGGAGAAAACCAGCCATTCGCTTCTGGTCGGCGCGATCCTGCATGTCCTCTACGCCGGGGACGACAAGACGCTAGCCGGCGTCGCCGCCTTCCTCTCCGATCCGAAGCGCCCGATCGAGTCGACGCTCGCCGCGATGATGACGACAAGCCATCTTGGTGAAGCGGGGCCGCACCCGGTCATCGCCAGCGCCGCGCGCGAGCTGCTCAACAAATCCGACAACGAACGCTCCGGCGTGCTGTCGACCGCCATGTCGTTTCTGGGTCTCTACCGCGATCCCGTCGTTGCCGAGGTGACGCGACGCTGCGATTGGCGGATCGCCGACATGGTGGGAGGCAAGCGCCCAACCACGCTCTACCTCGTCGTGCCGCCATCGGACATCAATCGCACCAAGCCGCTGATCCGCCTGATCCTCAATCAGGTCGGCCGCCGCCTGACCGAGGATCTGCAAGCCAAGGCCGGGCGGCATCGGCTGCTGCTCATGCTCGACGAGTTTCCGGCGCTGGGGCGGCTCGACTTCTTCGAGAGCGCTCTGGCCTTCATGGCGGGCTATGGCCTCAAAGCCTTCCTCATCGCCCAATCGCTGAACCAGATCGAAAAGGCATACGGCCCGAACAACTCCATCCTCGACAACTGCCATGTGCGCGTCAGCTTCGCCACGAACGACGAGCGCACCGCCAAACGTGTTTCCGACGCGCTCGGCACCGCGACCGAGATGAAGGCGATGAAGAACTATGCCGGGCATCGCCTGTCGCCTTGGCTTGGCCATCTGATGGTGTCGCGCTCGGAGACCGCCCGCCAGTTGCTGACACCGGGCGAGATCATGCAGCTCCCGCCGACCGACGAGATCGTCATGGTCGCCGGCACTCCGCCGATCCGCGCGAAGAAGGCCCGCTACTACGAGGATGCCCGGTTCCGCGAGCGTCTTCTGGTGCCGCCCGAATTGAAACGCACTGACAAACCGCGCCCGGACGACTGGAGCAGCTTGCCGATCCCGGCGCGGCCGGACGCGACCGGCGCGCAACCGGCGATCCCATCCGAGGACGAGGACACGACGGACTCCGAACGCCGGCTGCAACCCGAACTCAGCCGCGCCAAGCCGGTGGAGAAGAAGGAACCGATCGAAAACGAATTCGAGATCGAGCTACCCGACGACATCGACGAGGATTCCGTGCGCAATCAGCGCATGGTCCGCCAGGTCCAGGGGATTGCGCGGCAGGTTTCGCTCGACCCCGATGACGGCATGGACCTGTAAGCGCCATGACCAGTCATCGGAAAAAATCGAAGTTCACCGTCTATCTCGACCCTGACGTGACGCAGGCGCTGGCCGATTTCGCCGCGCGCCGGGATCAGTCGCAGTCCATGATCGCCGAGGCCGCCATCGCGTCGTTCCTCTCGCCTGACGATGCCGAACGCCGCGAGGCCGTCGTCGCCAAGCGCCTCGACCAGATCGATCGCCGCATGACCCGGATTGAACGGGACGTCGGCATCGCGGTCGAAACGCTGGCGGTCTTCATCCGCTTCTGGATCACGACGACGCCGGCCTTGCCCGAACCAGCCGCTCAGGCAGCACGCGCCAAGGCGAGCGAGCGATACGAAGCCTTCATCACCGCACTCGGCCGGCGTCTCGCCAAAGGACCGAAGCTGCGACAGGAGATCCCCGAGGATGTCTCCGAGTCGGAAACATGAAGATCGCGCGCGTCATCTGGTGAACCCACTGACGACATCAAGATCAGGGCTTCACCGCCGTTCTCCTGTATTTGCACGCCACGCTACTACGACGACCGATACTTGTTGAACCGGCCTCATTGCCGGTTCTTTTAATCGACCCCGATCCGGGGACCGTCTGTTGCGCCTCGTGAAGAAACGGGGCCAACGTGACCACATCACACCAGAAACCCGAGGCGGTTGCGCGTGGCGCGCGCATGTTGCGCACGGCGCTTGGGGCCGCCATCGCGCGCTTTCTCGAAGACCCCGCCGTCGTCGAGGTGATGCTGAACCCGGACGGGCGCATCTGGATCGACCGCCTTTCCGAAGGGCTGGCCGATACGGGTGAAGTGCTGTCGACCGCCGATGGCGAGCGCATCGTGCGCCTGGTCGCGCACCATGTCGGCGCGGAAGTTCACGCCCGGTCCCCGCGCGTCTCGGCCGAACTCCCCGAAACCGGCGAGCGGTTCGAGGGGCTGTTGCCGCCCGTTGTCGCAGCACCCGCATTCGCCATCCGCAAGCCCGCCGTCGCGGTGTTCACGCTCGACGATTACGTCGCCGCCGGCATCATGTCGGCCGAACAGGCGAACATCCTGCGCCGCGCCGTCGCTGACCGCGCCAACATCCTCGTCGCAGGCGGCACCTCCACCGGCAAGACCACGCTGACCAACGCGCTGCTCGCCGAGGTGGCGAAGGGCGCCGATCGTGTCGTCATCATCGAGGACACGCGCGAGCTGCAATGCGCCGCGCCGAACCTCGTTTCCATGCGGACGAAGGAAGGCGTCGCCACGCTTTCCGATCTCGTCCGGTCCTCGCTGCGCCTGCGTCCCGACCGCATTCCGATTGGCGAAGTGCGCGGCTCCGAAGCCCTCGACCTGCTCAAAGCATGGGGAACGGGACACCCCGGCGGCATCGGCACGATCCACGCCGGGAGCGGCATCGGCGCGCTGCGCCGGCTCGAACAACTCATTCAGGAAGCCGTCGTCACGGTCCCGCGCGCGCTGATCGCGGAGACCATCGACCTCGTTGCCGTCCTCTCCGGCCGCGGCTCCGCGCGCCGGCTGACCGAACTCGCTCGCGTCGAAGGGCTCGGCCCGGACGGGGATTACCGCATCAGCCCCGCAACCCCCAACAGCACTGGAGATCCTTCATGATCCGCATCCCCATGCGCGTTCGCCGCACCGTCGCGACCGTTGCCGCCATCGCCTACGTCAATCTCATCCTCGTCCCGGCCGCCCATGCCTCCGGCTCCTCGATGCCGTGGGAAGCGCCGCTCCAGAAAATCCTCGAATCCATCGAGGGGCCGGTCGCCAAGATCGTCGCGGTCATCATCATCATCGCCACCGGCCTCGCGCTCGCCTTCGGCGACACGTCGGGCGGCTTCCGCAAGCTGATCCAGATCGTGTTCGGCCTGTCGATCGCCTTCGCGGCGTCGAGCTTCTTCCTGTCGTTCTTCTCGTTCGGCGGCGGGGCGCTCGTCTGATGGCCGTCGCCTTCGAGCAACTGGACGTGCCGGGATTCACCGTCCCGGTTCACCGCGCACTGACCGAGCACATCCTGCTCGGCGGTGCGCCGCGTTCCATCGCGATCCTCAACGGGACGCTGGCCGGGGCCGTGGGCCTCGGCCTGCGCCTCTGGCTGGTCGGCATCGCCATCTGGGCCATCGGCCACTTCGCCGCCGTCTGGGCCGCCAAGCGCGATCCGCTCTTCGTCGAAGTCGGGCGCAGGCATCTGCGCATCCCCGGTCATCTGTCGGTCTGAAGGAGGCGCAGCCCATGATGAACCTTTCCGAATATCGCCGCACGGCTTCACGCCTTGCCGATTTCCTGCCCTGGGCGGCGCTCGTCGCCGAAGGCGTCGTGCTCAACAAGGACGGCAGTTTCCAGAGGACGGCGAAGTTTCGCGGTCCCGATCTCGATAGCGCCGTCGCCGCCGAGCTGGTCGCCGTCGCATCCCGCATCAACAACGCCTTTCGCCGTCTCGGCTCCGGCTGGTCGATTTTCGTGGAGGCGCAGCGCTCCGAGGCCGCGACCTATCCGAACAGCCTGCTGCCCGATCCGGCCTCCGGGCTGGTCGATGCCGAGCGCAAGGCCGATTTCGAGGAAGCAGGCGCGCACTTCGTGTCAGGCTATTACCTGACCTTCCTCTATCTGCCCCCCGCCGAGGAAGCCGCCCGTGCGGAAAGCTGGCTCTATGAGGGCCGCGAGCGCGCCGGTATCGATCCGAACGAGATTCTGCGCACCTTCACCGACCGCACCGACCGCGTGCTGGCGCTGCTCGACGGTTTCATGCCCGAATGCGCCTGGCTCGATGACAGCGAGACGCTGACCTATCTCCACTCGACTGTCTCGACCAAGCGGCACCGCGTCCGCGTTCCCGAAACCCCGGTCTATCTCGACGCGCTGCTGGCCGATCAGCCGCTCACCGGCGGGCTGGAGCCGCGCCTCGGCGGCGATCATCTGCGCATCCTCACCATTGTCGGCTTTCCGACCGCGACGACGCCCGGCCTGCTCGACGACTTGAACAGGCTGGCCTTTCCCTATCGCTGGTCGACCCGCGCGATCCTGATCGACAAGACCGACGCGACCAGGCTGCTGACCAAGATCAGGCGGCAATGGTTCGCCAAACGCAAGTCGATCGCGGCGATCCTCAAAGAGGTCATGACCAACGAGGCGTCCGCCCTCGTGGACACCGACGCCTCCAACAAGGCCGCCGACGCCGACATGGCCTTGCAGGAGCTGGGGGCCGATGTGGCGGGCATGGCCTATGTCACGGCCACCATCACCGTTTGGGATGCCGATCCCCGCATTGCCGACGAGAAATTGCGTCTCGCCGAAAAGGTGATCCAGGGCCGCGACTTCACGGCGATGGTCGAGACCGTCAACGCGGTGGACGCCTGGCTCGGCAGTCTGCCCGGCCACGCCTACGCGAACGTCCGCCAGCCTCCTATCAGCACTTTGAATCTCGCCCACATGATCCCGCTGTCGGCGGTGTGGGCGGGGCCGGAACGGGACGAGCATTTCGGTGCGCCCCCCTTGCTTTACGGCAAGACCGAAGGCTCGACCCCGTTCCGGTTATCCCTTCATGTCGGCGATGTCGGCCATACGCTTGTCGTCGGCCCGACCGGCGCGGGCAAGTCCGTGCTGCTGGCGCTCATGGCCTTGCAGTTCCGGCGCTATCCGCAAGCCCAAGTCTTCGCCTTCGATTTCGGTGGCAGCATCCGGGCTGCCGCGCTTGCCATGGGCGGCGACTGGCACGACCTGGGCGGCGGGCTGACCGAGGGCGACGACTTCTCCGTCTCGCTTCAGCCGCTCGCCCGCATCGACGACACCTATGAACGCGCCTGGGCGGCCGACTGGCTGGTGGCGATCCTCATGCGCGAGGGCATCACCATCACGCCAGAGGTGAAGGAGCACATCTGGACGGCGCTGACTTCGCTCGCATCGGCCCCGGTCGGGGAACGCACGATCACCGGCCTGTCGGTCCTGCTTCAGTCGAACGACATCAAGCAGGCGCTCCGGCCCTATTGCGTCGGGGGAGCCTATGGCCGTCTGCTCGACGCCGAGGTCGAACATCTCGGTCACGCCGACGTGCAGGCGTTCGAGATCGAGGGGCTGGTCGGGATCGGCGCGGCCCCGGCCGTCTTGTCCTACCTGTTTCACCGTATCGGCGACCGGCTCGACGGCCGCCCGACGCTGCTCATCATCGACGAGGGCTGGCTTGCGCTCGACGATGAAGGTTTCGCCGGCCAACTCCGCGAATGGCTCAAAACGCTGCGCAAGAAGAACGCCAGCGTCATCTTCGCCACGCAATCGCTATCCGACATCGACAACAGCAATATCGCGCCGGCCATCATCGAAAGCTGCCCGACGCGGCTGTTGCTGCCGAACGAACGCGCGATCGAGCCGCAGATCACCGCCATCTATCGGCGCTTCGGTCTCAATGACCGGCAGATCGAAATCCTCGCGCGGGCGACGCCCAAGCGGGACTACTACTGCCAGTCGCGGCGCGGCAATCGCCTGTTCGAGCTGGGCCTGTCGGAAGTCGGCCTCGCGCTCTGCGCCGCATCCTCGAAATCCGACCAATCCCTGATCGCCAGTCTCGTCGCCGAACACGGACGCGCCGGCTTCCTCGCCGCGTGGCTGCGCGCCCGCGACACCGGCTGGGCAGCCGACCTCATCCCGAATTTCCCCGAAGCCGAAAAGGAGTCCTGACCATGAAAGCCAATTCCATCCGTTCGCGCGCCATGGCGCTCGCCGCAACCATGCTGGCGGCCGCGCCGCTCGCCATCTCGCCGATGGTGGCGACGCCGGCTCATGCGCAATGGACCGTCTTCGATCCGAGCAATTACGCGCAAAACATCCTGACCGCCGCGCGCACGCTGCAACAGATCAACAACCAGATCACCTCGCTCCAGAACGAGGCGCAAAGCCTCATCAATCAGGCAAAGAATCTGGCGAGCCTGCCATATTCGTCGCTTCAGGCATTGCAGCAGAACGTGCAGCGCACGCAGCAGCTATTGAGCCAGGCGCAGGGCATTGCGTTCAATGTCCAGCAGATCGACCAGATGTTTGCCCAAAAATACGCCAACGTCTCGATGTCGGTGACCGACGCGCAGCTTGTCACCGACGCCCGCTCGCGCTGGCAAAATACGGTCGGCGGCTTGCAGGACGCCATGCGCGTGCAGGCTGGTGTCGTCGGCAATATCGACACCAACCGCACGCAGATGTCGAACCTCGTCAGCCAGAGCCAGTCGGCATCGGGCGCGTTGCAGGCGACGCAGGCCGGCAACCAGATCCTCGCGCTGCAATCACAGCAGCTTTCCGATCTGGTCGCGCTGCTAGCCGCTAACGGTCGGGCCGGCGCACTGACCGAAGCCGAGCGCGCCGCCGCCGCCGAACAGGGCCGCGAACAGCGCCGCCGCTTCCTGACGCCGGGCACCGCCTACACGCCCGGCAACGCGCAGATGTTCAACAACGGCAACTGAGAACCAGAAGGGAGCACCGTCATGGACGGCAAGATGCTGGCCCGGCTGGGCGCAATCATATTCGTCGCCGTGGCCGTCACGGCGACCGCGATCGAAATGACCCGCAAGGAAGACGCGTCGGTATCGCCGCCGGCGCGCGTGCAACAGCCCGCAGAGGACCCGTTGCGCGAGGGGCAGCGCCGGTGCCAGCAGCTTGGCCAAGCGGCCGCCAGCAACCCGGAATGCCTGGCGCTGTGGGCCGAGACCCGCGACCGGTTCCTTGGCCATGCGCCGGCGTCGTCGGTCGCACCGCTCGCACCGGCGTCGCCGGCCGTGTCGGAAGGGCGGTGAGCCATGGGCGGCGTCGGCGTCATCGACAAATTCCTGGGCACCTTCACCCGCTACATCGACTCAGGCTTCGGTCTGCTGTCCGGCGAAGTGGCGTTTATCGCCACCACGCTCATCGTCATCGACGTGACGCTGGCGGCGCTGTTCTGGAGCTGGAGCGCGGACGACGACATCATCGCCCGCCTGGTGAAGAAGACGCTGTTCGTCGGCATCTTCGCCTATCTGATAGGCAACTGGCAGAACCTCGCGCAGATCATCTTCGACAGTTTCGCCGGGCTCGGACTCAAGGCGTCGGGAACGAGCTTTTCCGCCGACGACCTGATGCGCCCCGGCAAGGTCGCGCAAACCGGCCTCGACGCTGCCCGGCCGCTGCTCGACGCGATCTCGCCGCTGATGGGTTGGATCTCGGTCTTCGAGAACCTGATCCAAATCGTGTGCCTGCTCTTTGCCTGGGCGCTGGTCATCCTCGCCTTCTTCATCCTGGCGATCCAGCTTTTCGTCACCCTGATTGAGTTCAAGCTGTCCACGCTCGCCGGTTTCGTCCTCATTCCGTTCGGCCTCTTCGGCAAGACCGCCTTCATGGCCGAGCGCGTGCTTGGCAACGTCATATCCAGCGGCATCAAGGTTCTGGTGCTCGCCGTCATCATCGGCATCGGCTCAACGCTGTTCGGCGAGTTCACCAAGGGGTTCGGCAACACAACCCCGACCGTCGATGACGCCATGGCGATCGTGCTCGCCGCTCTCTCCTTGCTTGGCCTCGGCATTTTCGGCCCCGGCATCGCCAACGGCCTCGTCTCCGGCGGTCCCCAGCTCGGCGCGGGCGCCGCCATCGGCACCGGCCTTGCCGTGGGCGGAGCCGCCATGGCCGCCGGCGGCGGCGCGATGCTGGCCGCAAGGGGCGGAGCCGCCATGGTGTCGGGTGGCGCCGCAGTCGCACGCGGCGGCGCGACCGCAGCGGGCGCTGCATCATCGGCCTATTCGCTCGGCTCCATGGGCCAATCGGGCGCGGCTGGTGTTGCCTCCGGCATGGGTGGCGTTGCCCGCGCCGCCGGGTCGGCCGCCGTCTCACCGTTGCGCCGCGCCGCGACCCGCGCCGCCGAGAGCATGAAATCCAGCTTCTCCGAAGGCGCGAAAGCCGGTTTCGGCGCCACCGGCGGTTCATCGACCATGGGGACCATCGGCGGCGGTGCGGAAGCTGCATCCACGCCAGCAGCCTCCGCAGGCGGCGGCGCTCCCGATTGGGCCAAGCGCATGAAGCGCAGCCAGACCATGAGCCACGGCGTCAGCGCCGCCGCCCATGCTGTCCGTTCCGGCGACAGCCACGGCTCCGGCTCCTCCATCAACCTCTCTGAAAGTGACCGCTGATGAACCTCTTCAAAAGACCCGCCGCCCACTACGGCAAGACACCCGAGCCCGAGACGCCCTATCAGAAGGCCGCTCAGGTCTGGGACGAGCGTATCGGCTCGGCCCGCGTGCAGGCGAAGAACTGGCGATACATGGCCTTCGGCTCGCTGATCCTGTCGGCAGGCTTCGCGTCCGCGCTCGTCTGGCAATCAGCGCGCGGCACCGTTGTTCCCTGGGTGGTGCAGGTCGATCATCTCGGCCAGGCGCAGGCCGTCGCACCTGCCGACGCCGACTATCGCCCGACCGATCCGCAAATCGCATGGCATCTCGGCCGCTTCATCGAACAGGTCAGGAGCATCCCCGCCGATCCGATCATTGTCCGGCAGAACTGGCTTCGCGCCTATGAGTGGACCACGGATCGCGGCGCATCGGCGCTCAACGACTATGCCCGCACCAACGACCCGTTCACCAAGGTCGGCCGGCAGCAGATCGCCGTCGAAGTGTCGAGCGTCATCCGGGCTTCGCCCGATAGCTTCCGCGTCGCCTGGATCGAGCGCCGCTACGAGAACGGCCAGCTCGCCGCGACCGAGCGGTGGACCGCCATCCTGACCATCGCCATCCAGCCCTCGCGTGACGCCGAACGGCTCAAAGCCAATCCGCTCGGCATCTACGTCAATGCCATCAACTGGTCACGGGAGTTGAGCCAATGAACCCGGCTTTCCGTATCGCCGTCCTTCCGGGTTTCCGTAAACCCGCAGCCTTGGCTTTGATGTTGTCCGCGACCGCGTTGGCGGGCTGCGCTACTATGACGAAGCCGCCGCAGATCGACTACGACGCGAGCGTGCCGCCTCTGCCGGCCATTCCCGCCGCCGTCGTGGACGACCAACCAAAGCCCCTGCATATCCCGCCGGCCTGGACGGTTGCACGCGGCGGCACCGCCGCCAGCACGCCGACCGGCCGTGTCGAAAACGCCAATACGGCCGCCCGCGTCGAGCCGCGCCGCGAAGGCTATTACAACGCCATCCAGATCTATCCCTGGTCGGAAGGCGCACTCTATCAGGTCTATGCCGTTCCCGGCCAGATCACCGACATTGCGCTGGAGCCGGGCGAGAGCCTGACCGGCGCAGGACCGATCGCGGCAGGCGACACCGCCCGCTGGATCATCGGCGACACGGAATCCGGCGCTGGCGTGACCCGGCGCGTCCATATCCTCGTCAAGCCGAGCCGGCCCGACATCACCACCAATCTCGTCGTGACGACAGATCGGCGCACGTACATGATCGAGCTGCGATCCGGCGAGAAGCCCTATATGCCATCGGTCGCCTGGTCCTATCCGCAGCCGCCGGCCGGCCAGCGCCAGGCCATTCCGGCGACGCCGGTCATTCCGGCCGTGGCGTCGCGCAACTATCGCTATGCCCTGACCGGCGGCAATCCGCCGTGGAAGCCGCTCACGGTCTATGACGACGGGCGGCACGTCTATGTCGAGTTCGCGCGCGGCATCGTCCAGGGCGAGATGCCGCCGCTGTTCGTCATCGGGCCGGAAGGCGAAGCGCAGATCGTCAACAGCCGCATCTATCAACACATCCTGATCGTCGATCGCCTGTTCGGCGCGGCCGAACTGCGCCTCGGCAGCGGCGACAAGCAACAGACCGTCAGGATCGTCCGCACCGACGGGAGGCCGCAATCGTGACCGACACTGACGCCAACACCGAAACCCCTGCTGAAACCAGCACTCCCGTCGCGCCGATGCGGCTTCGCGCCGAGCCGCCGCGCGTCACCCGCCTGTCGCGCAAGGTGCTCGCCAGCGTGGCCGCCGTCGCCTTGGTCGGCATCGGCGGGACGCTGATCTACGCACTCCAGACGCACACGTCGGGCGACGGCCCCAAGGAGGAGCTATACTCCACCACCAACCGGCAGGCCGCCGATGGTCTTGCCGGACTGCCGAAAGACTATACCGGGCCGGTGCTCGGCCCGGCCCTGCCGGGCGACCTCGGCCGCCCGATCCTCAATGCACAGAACGCCGGCCAGCCCGTCACCACGCCCACCGTTGCCACGCCCGCACCTGGCGTCAGCGAAGCGGAACAGCGCCGTCGCGCCGAGGAAGAGGCCGCCCGTACCAGCGTCGTGTTCTTCCAGGCGCGCAGCGGATCGGCCGCCACGTCCGGAGCCGGAGCCATGTCCGGCCTGGCGGGCCTCGACACGACGGCCCAGCCCGGACAGGCGACGGCACAGGACAAGCAGCTCGCGTTCCTCAACGCGGCAGTCGACCGACGCACCGTGACGCCCGATCGCGTCACACCGCCGGCATCGCCTTTCATCCTTCAGGCCGGCTCCGTCATATCGGCCGCGCTCATCACCGGCATCCGTTCCGATCTGCCCGGCCAGATCACCGCGCAGGTTACGGAAAACATCTATGACAGCCCAACCGGCCGCATCCTGCTCGTGCCGCAGGGCACGCGGCTCATCGGCCAGTACGACAACAATGTGCAGGCCGGGCAACGCCGCGTCCTGCTCGTCTGGAACCGACTGATTCTGCCGAACGGCCGCTCCATCGTGCTCGAACGCCAGCCCGGAGCTGACGGCCAGGGCTATGCCGGCCTGGAAGATGGCGTCGATTATCACTGGTGGGATCTCGCCAAGGCTGCCGGCCTCTCGACGCTTCTTTCCGTCGGCGCCGAACTTGCCATCGACGATCAGGACCAGCTCCTGCGCGCCATCCGCAATGGCGGCCAGGACACCATCAACGACGCCGGACAACAGATCGTCCGCCGCCAGCTCAACGTCGCGCCGACGCTGACCATCCGGCCGGGCTTCCCGGTCACAATCGTCATTACGCGCGATCTTGTCCTCGAACCCTTCAGGAACTGACCATGACCAAGCTGAAACTCGGCCCCATCACCGACGACAAACCTGTCAAGATCACGGTGGAGTTACCCGCCAGCCTCCATCGTGACCTGATCGAATACGGCCGTCTCCTGGCCGAAGGCGGTGCGCCGGTAGAGCCTGCGAAATTGATCGTACCAATGCTGGACCGCTTCATCGCCACGGATCGCGGCTTCGCCAAGGCGCGGCGTCCACGAACGGCCGGCGAACCGGCCTCATAACCTCGAAATAATCAGACCCTGCGCCGCGCCTGCGATTTCGCCATGCTGACGAAACGCCGCAGCGCGGGGTTGTCATTCTTCGGCGACCATACCGCGCTGAAGGGCAGGATTTCCCCGACGAGCGGCCGATAGCAGATGCCCGGCACATGCGCGGCCGTCGTCGCCTCGCTGGTCACGGTGAGGCCGCGGCCGAGGGCGACCAGCGGCATCAGATTGTCCCGGCCGACGAACTGCGTCTGGATCTCGGGATGACGCCCGAGATCGCCGACCCGCTTCACCAGATAATCGTGGATCTCCTGGCCGGGCGGCGCATCGCTCACAATGAAGTTTTCATGCGCGATCTCGGACCAGATCACCTCGTCCTTTTGGGCAAGCGTGTGCCCTTGCGGCAGCACCACGAACACGCGCTCATTCCACAGATGAGCCGTCTCGCATTCCGGCCAATCATGCGTGCCCGTCAGAAAGGCGATGTCGAGCCGGAACTGGCGAATCGCAGCGACATGCTCGGCCGGGTTGCCGTCCGCGATCTCAAGCTGAACACCCCCGTGCTGCTCGCCGAATGATTTCAACAGCTCCAGCAGGAAGCCCGATGCAAGAGACGTGTAGATGCCGACGCGCAGATGCCCATCTTTCACGCGGCCAACCGCGCCCACGATTTCGGCGCCTTCGCTGACATAGCGCAAAACCTTGCGTGCCCGCGATAACAACCGCTGACCGGCGATCGTCAGGCATACGCCGCCGCTATGGCGACGGAACAACGCCGATCCGAGATCGTCTTCCAGATCGCGGATGCGTCGGCTGATAGTCGATTCCTGCACGCCGAGGGCGGCGCCTGCTTTTCGGAAGCTCCCAAAGTCTGAGGCAGCTACAAAGTAGCGTAGCTGTTGAACATTCATCTTCGGGCGCATGTGCCCCCTAGGCTCGTTCTCACGGGTGCGCAAAGCAGCGGCATGGCGACCAGCAAACGTTGAAGCAAACGGATTACGGTGCTGAACATGGTCAGCAATCCCGCGAACTCCTTCCTTTCCGGTGTAAGCGGGTTATCGAGGGCCGCAGTCAACGCTAGAAGCGCCTTGCCCTGCATGCCTATCAGCGTCTGTTCGCCTAGAGTGAGCCTGCCGGCCCCACCGCTCTTGGAGCTTCCTGGCGAATTCGCTCCGTCCAAACAATCCTTGACCCAATGTCTGTGCACGAACGTCCCAAATCCTCCGAATTCCTACTCCAATGATCGATTGTCCTTCGTCCCGACCGCCTCAGCGCGATAGCGCTGCCACCCAGTCGAGGGCTGCACCGAGACCCTGGAGCAAGATGCGGAAGGACATGGCCGCGTCGTCATCTGCCGTCACCTTGACCTTGCGTGCCAGGGTGGCACGCAAGGCCGTTAACGTTGCGGCGTCGTGGCTGATATCGACGAGGCAGCTAGTTGGAATGCAGGTGTGGAAGAGGATCGGGACCTGAGCCTCAAAAGAGATAGTTCAGGCGCAAGACCAGATCCTGAGTATTGAATTTCTTTCCAAGCTCCGCGCCATATTGCGCATTGATGCTCAATTGCCTGGTGCCATATATTTCGGCACCTGCTGCGACGCGCCCGATCCACTTAGGCAAGTCAACTCGCGATTCGAATGTCCCCAGATCATCACCCATGGCAGCGAAGCTGGCTTGGTGAGACCAATTGGCGGAATGCTGGTAGATTCCACCTGCCTGGACATAAGGCCGCAGGCTTGCATTACCGATGCGGACATGTGCGCCAAACTCAAGAGTCGGTGCCGTCGAGAACGACCAGTCACCGCTGCTCGTGATTGTGAGCGGCAAATCAGAACCGGTTTCAGTGAATTTGTTCATATGCAAATATTGTGCGGTGATGTCGAACGATGGTTTGAGATACCAGCCACCATGGGGGAGCAGATACGATATACGCATCTGTAAGCCCAGGTTCTGGACCTTCGGATGGGCTTGCGCTTCAGCGGTGCTGAATGCCACTTCGCGCCGCGAGTTGTAATCTGCGAACGCGCCGCTTACGGAGGCGCCAATCAGCAGGTCGCCCGTTTGGTGCTTCACGAAGGCGCCGAGGCTATATACGTTACCGTTGAAATTGCTCTGTGCTCCAGTGCTGTTGGTAGCGACCTCCTCGTAACTCATGGAACCGCCGAGGAACCAATGGTCGCCAATTTCACGTTGACCGCCCATTTGGTAGCGCGTCGCATTGGTGCTGAAGCCGACGTCGCGCTGACTATCGATCCATGAGCCGCTGATCCGCGCCCAGACGCAATCTGCTTCGCGCTCGGCGCGACCGTCACCAATATTAGCGGGGCAGCGCATCATGCTATCGATAAACCCGCGCTGAAGCGATAGTCGGCTTGCGGCCAATGCACCGATCGCCTGACCACCAACGGTATCGATGGCGGCAGCATATTGGTTTACGTTGCTACCGCTTTGTTCAAGCCCGCCAAAGAAGGCCTGGCCTTGCCCGGCTCGCGTAGGCGAGGCGTAAACGCGCGAAAGGGCGTCGGCAATCGCCGCCTGGTTGCTCGTGAGGCTTATGCCAAGCTGGCTTGCCGAGCTCAGTCGTTGCGTAACCATAAGATTCTGTTTCTGACTGTCGAGCGCGGTAGTGTAGTTGAACGGCGAGTTCTGCACGACGCTAAAGGTTTCTGTATTTCCGTCATAAATCACCGGTGCCGCTGATAGCGGACCCGTAAGAGAAATTGACGTTGCGCTTAGCACCGCCTGCGGCTTTGCCATGTCATGCGATCCCAAAATGAGTATCCGACCACTCAGTGATGCGGTTCCATTTACTTGAAGGCGAGCCAGATGGCCGTTGCTGTCCAGCGTCGAGATGATGTCTCCGGTGCTGACGAGGTTGCCTGTGATCGTCGCCTGGGATGACCCTCCATGGAAGCTGCCAAGCACGATCCTGCCCCGGTTGGTCAGAGTGCTCGCCATGATCTGGCGATAGGCCCAGATTGTACCGTTGTTGAGAATTGTGTGGCCGGTCAGGTCGGCGCTGCGAGTGTTGATGTCGCCCTGAATGAAATAGTTGTTGGTAATGTTCGCTGTCGCACCGTCGATGGCGACTCCGCTATTGCTGGCCGCGACGATGTAGCCGTTGTTGACGATCGATACCGGGGATGCGTTCCCAGCATCGACATAAATGGCGGCAATCGCCTGGTCGGATGTCTGGATGACGCCATTTCCGCCGATATTGATATTGACCGGACTTTTTTGCCCGCTGACCTGTACGTAGGCGGAGTAGCTTCCGGCACCGTGCGTCAGAACGTAGCTGTTGAGCTCAAGGTCAACCCCGCACGAGGAACAGGCCGTAGAACTGGTGCTCGCGGCCGAGAAGCCGGTTCCGCCTTCGCCCGCGAAGAAGCCACCGCCGCTGGCGACCTGCGCCACGATGCCGTGCGCATTGGCGCCATAGGTCTCGATCCGGCTTTGCGGTTGGACCGAGATGGTGACCATTCCGCCGGTACCTGAGTGTTTGCTCGCATCGGTAGCTGCGACGTTGGCATAGACATTGACGTCGGACATACCGCCGACAAGGCCGCCACCGCCGCCGATCGACTGCGCGAGAATGCCCACCGCGCCCGCACCTTTGGTGACGATGCTCGCGCCTGACGCAAGCGTGACGTTAACCGCGCCACCGTTGCCGGTGAGCGTGCCCTCGCCGAACATGTCGTTGATCGTGTCCCTCGACACTGTGCTCAAGGGAGTGAGGACGATGCCCCCGCCGCCGCCGATTGACTGCGCAAGGATGCCATATGAATCCCGTGCTGAGGTCGCGATCGAACCGGATTCGGTGACGGTTACCAGACCGCCGTTGCCACCCGCGCCGCCGGACCCGCCGATCTTGATTCCGGGCACGGAGGGGAGCAGGCCGTGGTCGTAGTCGCTTTCGGCATCGCCGCCGGGAGAAAATGCGGTGCCCAGCAGGGAAACCTCGCCACCACCGCCGCCGATCGATTGCGCTATGATGCCGATCGACCCCTTGCCTGAAAGCGTCAGCGTGCCGCCGGAATTTACCGTCACGTCACCGCCATTGCCTTGCGAGCCACCTTTGCCCCCCAGGCTCAGCGTAATTTCGTTGCCAGGCCCGGCGGTGCCTACGGTGCCGCCGCCATGGCCGCCGCCCGCACCTACCGACTGCGCATTGATCCCGTTGGAAAGGTCGCCGGTTGTGGTGATGTCGCCACTGTTGGTGATGTTGATCGTACCGCCGGCACCCGAGGAGCCTCCGTCTCCTCCCACCGCGAAGTTTGCGTTGAACGTGCTCGACTTCGCCGACGAAAGCGCGGCTCCACCATCGCCGCCGCCGCCGCCGATCGATTGGGCGAAGATTGCATCGGATTCCGCCCCGTCGGTCTCGATCGTACCACTGTTGGTCAGATCGACTTCGCCGCCATTGCCACCCGAGCCGCCTTTCCCGGCATATCCGCCGCCGACGTTGACGCCGATCAGGCTTTTGGCATTGGTTCCCCAGGTCGGCTGCGCATCGGGGAGAGAGGCCTTCTCGTAAGCTTCGTAGACCTTCTTGAGGTGGTCGATCGTTTCCTTGGCTTCACCGATCTGGGCGGTCGTCTCGAAAACCTTGTTGGCTATCTCGGTCACATCCCCGCCAAAGCCCATGCGATCTGCAAGGAAATCGGCGATCTGGACTTTTCCGGATGAGCCGGATTCACCGGCGCCACTGCCGCCGATCCCGCCACCGCCGCCGACGGACTGGCCGAAGATCGCTGCGGAATTGCCACCCATCGTCAGGATGGTGCCCGAGTTGTCGACCGTTACCTTGCCGCCGTTGTTTCCGCTGCCGCCCGTGCCGCCGACACCAACCTGGAACGCGAATGTCCCCGTGCTGCTGCCGCTGCCCATCGCCACTGCGCCGCCGCCGATCCCGCCGCCACCGCCGATCGATTGGGCCGTGATAGCGCGCGAACCGATCCCGAATGTTGCGATCTGGCCCGCGCCTCTGCCGTCGCGCATGTTCTTGATGGTGACGTCGCCGCCCGTGTTGCCGGTGCCGCCGGAGCCACCTATGGCGAGATTGGCCGAGACATTGGGGGTGTTGCCGGGGCCGGTTACGTTGAGATCGCGCGTGCTCGCGTTGCCGCCGTTGCCGCCGCCACCGCCGATCGACTGCGCGCTGATCGCGATGGCGTTATCGCCGTAGGTTTCTATCGAACCGGTGGCGTTGGTGAACGTGATGTTACCGCCGCGGCCTCCCGACCCTCCGGAGCCACCGATGGCGGTATCGCTTGAGAGCAGCGGCGTCTGCACTGCGAAGTGCAGGATATCGGAGGTCCCGCCATCGCCGCCGCCGCCGCCAATGCTTTCGAGTTCGACTGCGCGTGAGCCGGTGCCGTTCGTGATGATCGAGCCTGTGTTGGTCGCGGTAATGTCCCCGCCGTTCCCGCCGTTCCCTCCACTGCCGCCGATTGCCACACTGACGTCAATCGAGGGGTTTGGCAGTTCGGGGTTGGGCGGAAACACGTCGATCAGACGAGAAACTGACGAGCCGCCCTTGCCGCCGCCGCCGCCGATCGACTGCGCGAGAATGCCGTTCGAATCCCCACCATCCGTCGTGATCTGGTTGAAATTCTCGAACAGGATCGAGCTGGCCGAGCCACCATTTCCACCTGAACCGCCAATGGCCGTCGATGCATTCAGGCCGACGCCCGCCTCCATCGCCGCGGAGCTTCCGCCGCTGCCGCCACCCCCACCGATAGACTGGAGCAGCACGGCGTCGGCGAGGTCGCCTCCAGTCTGAATAATACCGGCGTTTCGTGCGACGATCGTCCCGCCATTACCGCCGGCTCCACCGTTTCCGCCGATCGCGACCGCTGCGCCTGCAAGGAATGTCGAGGCAACCGTGTCGCCGCCAATGCCGCCGCCGCCGCCGATCGATTGCCCCACGATGCCGTGCGCGCGTGCACCGAAGGTCTGAATGATTTGGCCATTCACCCACGATCCGGCGTCATTCTGGGCGCCGTTGAAAACATGCACGTTCCCACCATTGCCTCCTGAGCCGGCAATACCGCCGAGCGCGATGCCGACCAAAAGGCCACTGACTTGCGCGTCGCCACCATAGCCGCCGCCACCGCCGATCGATTGCGCGACAAGCGCCGAGGATTGGACGCCGCTCGTCGTAATCGTGCCGACGCTGCCGTTCGCGCCGGGTGCGCCGCTGGCTTCGGCAGTAACGAACACGTCGCCTCCATCGCCTGCCGGTGTGGCTTGGCCACCCTTGGCGACGAAGATCGCGCCGGCGTACCCCCCGTTCCCGCTGCTTCCGCCGATACTCTGGCCCAGCTCACCCGCCATGAGGTCGCCAGATGTTGAGATGGTGCCGGCAAGGCTTGCGACCGAGACATTGCCATTAGCACTCCCGCCGCCGCCGATGCCGCCCGTGGCATTGCCAAAGCCTCCATTGGCCAATCCGCCGGCGCCGCCGACACCGCCGGTCGAAACCGCCACCATCGCAGCTTTGGCGTCGGCGACCTTGACGCTGGCGCCGCCCTCACCGACAGCGACCGTGGCGCTGGGAGCTGCATCCGCATCGATCAAGCCGTGGATCAGGTAGAGCGAGATACTGCCGCCGGTGCCACCACTACCGCCCACGCCGCCAACCGCACTGCCGTTGTTGGTCGCGTCACCGCCGTTGCCACCGTTGCCTCCATGACTTTCGGCGATAACTCCGGGACCATCGCTGAGGATAGAACCCGAGACGGTTGCCTGGATATTGCCGCCGTTGCCGCCCGCGCCGCCGGTTGCACCGCGCGCGGTATCGATATTGGTAGACGCGGACTGAGCGTTGCCGCCATTGCCACCGGTGGACTTCAGGATCACTGCGGCGGTGCCGCTATCGCGGTTGCTGATGACCGACGCCGCATCCTCGGTTAACGTCAACGCGCCGCCGTTGCCACCGGCGCCACCCTGGCCGCCCGTGCCGCGAAAATTCAATGCGCCACCATCGGCGCCGTTGCCGCCGGCTGAGAGCATCGTGAGTGTCGGTTGGCCCGTTTCGCTGTCTTGTGCAGTGGCCTTGGAGAGAGCGACGGTGATCGCGGAGCCGGAACCGCCGTTGCCACCCGCGCCGCCATTTGAGTAGCCACCGAACCCCAGATCGCCGCCCTGGCCGCCGACGCCCCCGTTCCCGCCTATGCCGCTGAAATAGAGTGTTGGCTTACCGGTGACGCCATCATAACTGTTTGAAAGAGTTTGATTGATTGTGCTGGTCGTTTCACCGTCACCGCCCGGCTTGCCGCTTTGGTTGCCGTTTCCGATCCCTTCGGTCGATTGCCCCTTCTTGCCGGGAGCACCGTCGCTGCCGGTGCAGGTCTGGTTGAAGATGGCGTTGCCGGCTTGGTCGGTAGCGCAAGATGCGGCGTGTGCCTGCGGGGCGATCACTGCCGAGGCAAGAAGCAGGGCCGCAGTGGAGAGGGCGGTAGAGGAACGAAAGCCGATTCGACGAAATGATCGTTCGGCACCGGCTAGGGTGAAATTGATCGGACCACCGTCGAGCGCGAAGCTTTCGGGTGCGAACTGAGAATTATGGACATGATGAACCATCCCGCCGGAATGGTGGCGCCGGAAATTGTTTGGCATGACTGCCCCCTCTGTTTGACCAAAGCTGCGGCAGGCTTCTTGAAGCGCTGCCATCATTCATGTTGCAGATCTAATCGAGAGAGGAGGGCGCACGCACCGTCAGAACTGACTACGGAGATGCAAGCAAAGAGTGTACGACCGATGCGGGCCATGGCACCAGCTTGGCGTGCGGGCAGGCGCTATGATGGCATCGAGTGCGTGGCGCTCAAGTTCTGAGGCCGCGCAGATCGAGACAGGTCGGCGATCCGTTTGAGATCTCTTCGCGTCAATGGGCGCTTGGTGGATATTCTGCTGCCATGATTAGAGCATGACAGAAAGGAGAAGGTTCAGATATGGCTCGGCCTCTACGATGAAAGAAGCCGATGGCAGAAATGGAACAGAAGCTCGCCGATTGCGTCGGCGGTATCTATGAAGCGGTGACGGGTACGCAGTCATGGCAATCGGTAGCTTCGCAGCTTGGCGAGATCATGGATGCGCAGTCCGTCTTACTCAATCTCGTCGCTGAAAACGGTAATGTCGAATCGTTGATGCCGATTGGCGAGGCAGACGCGGTTTATGCTTCCTATTATCATCGGACCGACCCCTATGTCGCCCGTGCCCGGGCCGATTACGCTGATAACAGGAACTTCCATATCGGACGCGCTCTGCCCGGCGAGGCGCTCGTCCCTGACCGAGCCTTCATCAGAAGCGAATATTACAATGACTTCGCGAGCCGCTACGAACGCCGATATATGATTGGGGGCATGCTCGGTGTTGAACAGGCAGCGCCGCTTGGGCTGTATCGTGGCAGTAGCCACCGACCGTTCGAGAATCGAGACATTCAAATGTTGCAGATTCTCTTGCCGCATTTCCAGCGTGCTCTGGAGCTTCGTGCCCGGCTGGGGCAAGGGCAGCGTGCGAACTGGATGAGCCAGATCGCGCTGGATGCACTGCCCATAGGAATTGTGATCGTCGACGCGGGTTTGCGAATACGGTTCGTCAACGAGATCGGCCAAGCACAGATCGCTGCACCAGGGAGCGCGCTGTGCGCCGTGCGCTCTGGCCCTTTCGTCGAGGGCGATAAATATGTGCGCGCGCGATCGCGGCGCGAGAACGCCGATATGCTTAGTCTGGTGGAATCCGCCGCAAATGGTGGCTCCGGGGGATCGATGCGGGTCATGGACGAGGGGCGGCTACCCTGGGCGCTTCTTGTGTCCCCCACACCCGCCCGATTGATGCTGGATGATGCGGGGCCGGGCTTGGGCCGTGGTTTGGCGCTGATCGTGTTTCAGCCGCTTCATCGGAAGACGACACCGCCGGTTGAATTGCTGTGCGACGTCTTTGGTTTCAGTCGCGCAGAAGCTCAAGTCGCCATCGCACTTTCCGGAGGCGTAAGCGCTGAGGGGGTCGCGCAGAGACGGGGGGTCTCATTGGTGACAGTCCGCGGCCAGATCCGATCGATTCTTGGCAAATCGGAATGCGAGAATCTGCGTGATTTCGAACGTGCCATGGCGATGCTGGCCACCATTAAGCCGCAAGAAGATCCGATGGTGGGTTGACCACGCTATCAATCGATCTCACGGAACCCATAGGCTTCCCATCGCGACAACACCCGCTCCACTATATGCGAAGGATAGCCGTGTCGGAACGATGCCCGGATCGGTAGCGCCTCGCCCCACTCCTCTGGGGGAAGGCAGTTGTAGACAATCTTGTCGGTCTGGACGCGCTCATTTTCGATATGCCCGCAGTGTACGCGGCCGTTCTCGGGGTGGCAGCGCGTCGCAAGAGCCCAGAGGATTTCGTCATTGGCGGTCGGATTTACATCATCGTTGATCACGATGATCTGCGGGATTGCGCTTTCAAAAATGTGCACGAATAGCCGTTCGCCGATATGGCGGCAGAAAGCATCGCTTCCGCCAACCCCGCTCTTCCGTCGCCAGTCTCGCGGAACCGTAACGATGATCCAATGCTGCGCCGCTTCCAGAGGGAGCCAGACATCGCTAACGGCGAGGCCTGCTCCTCGCAGTTCATGGAGGAACTGTGCAGCCGCGGGAATGCCATAGGCGGTTTGATATTCGTCCACGGGTTCACCGGAGCCGATAACGGGCAGGATCGCCTTGTCACGATAGCTCATTGCGGTCACGCGGCATGTAAACTGCTTCTGGACATTTTCCGCCCAATGGAAGCCGAGACGATCGCCCATGCGACATTCCAGGATCTCGTTGCTTTCGAGATAGCCCTCGATGAGGATTTCGGCGCTGGCCGGCGCTTCGAGCGCAATGGTCCGGCAGAGCACTGTCTCGAGTGGTCGGCGCAGCAGTGCGCCCAGCCGACCTGCTTTGTTTACGTGGGCAGGTAAAGGCATACAGCAAATGAAAGGTATGGAGGGCATGACGCCGAGCGCTAGGGCAAAGGGCATCGGGCGTTCTGCGTCCGCCCATGACCGAACGATGGTTTGCAAATGCCGGGATGGTGTGCACAGTCCCAGCATCCGCCGCGTGCCGGTCGGCATGAGGTGGGCGATCGACCACTCCGTCCAAGTCCCGTCCGGTGTTTGCGCCACCACGCATCCCCAAGCGCTGAGACGGTGCGGGCTATCGTCCCGGCGCTGTGTTGGAAGGGGCAGAAGGTTCAGATCGACGGCCTCTTCGATAAGGACATTTTCGAAGCAGGCAGCGTCGGTTCGTCTGACGGGATCGATCGCGGGGAGAGCCAAGCTCTCAGCAATGGCTCTTACGATATCCAGTCCACCGCTGGTTGCTGGCAAGCCCAGCGACACGGCCGCCCGCGCCAGTCGAAGACCGGCTTGACGACTGAGGCCCGCGGGCGCCCCCAGCAGGCGGAAACCTTGGGGATGATCCGAGAAGTTCGAGAACAGGGGGGCCGGTGCGCCCGTTTCGTAGCATCGTCGCGCAATGGCGCTGACCTCAAGGTCCAAGGCCACTGGTAGAGCGATGTCCTGTATTTCACCAAAGCTGCGGAGCGTCTGTAGGTAGTCGCGCAGATCGTTTAGAGCCATCGTGGCAGATAGAAGATCATGGCCGCATCTGCCCTTTGCATTGCCTTCTGAAATGGGGGGCGAGAGGATATGCGCCATTACAAAACTCCAGGGATGATCTGGACCGGTGTTATCGTGGCGCGTTTCTCACCTCATCCTCAGAACTGCGCATGGTGCCAATTCCTTTGACGTTTCGGCTACCAGCCCAAGCCCGCAGGGTATCATGCCTCCAACACCCCGTGGCGTTGTTTGGTCGTCAGACTCACAAGTTCAAAGCAACTCTTATGCCGCAGTTCGGAACAGCAAGTTATGATGGGTGCAGGCTCCCGCAACCATCTTTACCGGCGTCGATCGCAAGTTATGATCGACGCTGGTCCCCGCAACCATCTTCACTTGCTCGGGCAGCAAGTGAAGATTTGATCCTGCCCCCGCAACCAACTATAGATACGCAGAGATAGCCGCTGTGCGCGGATAAATCTGCGCTGGGCAATTGACCCCAGTACCCGGCCTGTGCCAATGCGCGCGTTCCGAGCGGGTGTAGCTCAATGGTAGAGCAGCAGCTTCCCAAGCTGAATACGAGGGTTCGATTCCCTTCACCCGCTCCATTTCTCCGTCCATCGACGTTCGTATCTGTCTGGACAGGCCCTTGAAATTTACGGTATTCTGCGGGAATTAGGCCGCATTCGTTCAACCGCATCCATTCGCAGCCACCAGCTGGGGGGTATGATTGGGGGGTATTTGCGGAATGGTTGATCCTATACCTCCACGGTTGGGGGTATATTGGGGGTATCGACACCCGGAAAGTCTGGCAATCCCGTGGCTTTGACCGATGTCGCTATCCGCAATGCCAAGCCCGGAGAAAAGGCGATCAAGCTGGCGGACGGAGGCAGCAGCTTCCCAAGCTGAATACGAGGGTTCGTTCCCTTCACCGTGGTAACGGTGCTAGGTGTGCCGGGTGGGGGATGGATCAGAGCTTATGCCTTCGTTTTTTCTGGCGATGATAGCCGCCGCGCTGGCGAGCTTTGGGGGCAGGGACCAGCGGCTTGTTGCCCATCTTTCGGGGACGCTGGGCGCAACATTGCCCCTGCTCGCAGTCGCATGGCTGGCGGTGGTTGCGACATCGGCACTGGCGGCCATTGCTGGCGCTGCTCTGGCCACGACCATGCCCGCTGCGGCGAAGCATATGCTGGTGGCCTTTGCGCTCGTGCTGGGGGCGGTCGAACTGTTGTGGCAACGCCCTCTGCGGGAGGCGGAGGAGCCGACCCGTTCGGCATTCGCGATCCTGATCGTGCTGGGCGCGTTGCAACTGGGCGATGGCGCGCGCTTCCTGGTTCTGGCCGTCGCGGTGGCAACGGGTGATCCGGTTCTGGCCGCGCTGGGCGGGGCGGTGGGCAGCGGCGCGGTTCTTACCGCTGGCTGGGCCATGGGCCCAGGGTTGGGGAACGGCCTGCCCCTGCGCGCGATCCGCTATACTGCTGCGGCGCTGATGGCGGGGGCTGGCCTGATTATCGGGCTTTCCGCGCGTGGGCTGTTGGGCTGATCGGCGCGCCCGATCACAATCATGCGTCTTTTGCCTGAAACTCCACCCTGTTTCAGGCGTATAGTGACGGTTGATCGCAAAAGGGGAATCACGATGGCGAAAGCGGGTGACAATGCGCGCAAGGCGCTGGTTGACGAATTGAACGGCGTGCTGGCCGATCATCTGGCGCTCTACATCAAGACCAAGAGTTTTCACTGGCACGTGGCCGGGCCCCGGTTCCACGATCTGCACCTGCTGTTCGATACGCAGGCCACCGCGATTTTCGCCGTGGTCGATCTGATTGCCGAACGCGTACGCAAAAACGATGCCGATACGCTGACTTCGATCGGGGCCATTGCCGGACGCACCAAGGTTAAGGATCAGGACAAGACCAGCCTTTCCGCGGAAAAGATGGTGGCCGAATTGCGGGACGATAATGCCGCGCTGGTCGCCCGGTTGAAGAAGTTGAAGCAGCTCGCCGGCGATGCGGGCGACAACGCCACCGATGGCCTGCTGGACGATTGGACCGATCAGGCCGAACAGCGCGTGTGGTTCCTCAGCCAGACGCTGAAATAGGCACCGCCTTGCATAATCTTGCCAGAATGGCCGCCGGGCGTTCTGCCTTGGCGGCCATTTTGCTATGAGGCGGGGATGAACCGGCTGGAGATTATCGACGGGGCAGACGATGCGGCGATTGCCGATTGGCTGCATGGCTATCTGGCCGGGGCGCTGGCCCGTAGCATCGGCGCTGTGGCGATCGCGGTGCCGGGCGGTAGCACACCGTTTCCTATTCTTCAGCGGCTGGCGCAAATGCCGCTCGACTGGCCCCGGGTGACGGTGTGGCCGGGGGATGACCGGATCGTGCCGGAAGACCACGCCGCCAGCAATATCGGGCGCATCCGTGCGGTGATGGCGCCTGCAGGCGCGCATTGCGTGCCACTGGCGGAGCAGGCCCGCCCCCCGCATTTTGCGCTGGTCTGGCTGGGGATGGGCGGCGACGGGCATATTGCCTCGCTCTTCCCCAATAGCGATCCCCGGGCAGACGATCCCTCGCCCGTGCGCCACGTGCGCCCCGATCCCCTGCCGCCCGAAGCGCCGTTTGACCGGTTGAGTCTGACCATTCCCGCCCTGTTGGCGAGCGATCATGTGGCATTCGTGATCCGCGGGGCGGATAAGCGGGCGTTGTTCACCGCCGCTGCCGCTGGCCAGAACGATCTGCCGATCGCCCGCCTGCTGCGCGAGGCGACACAGCCGGTCACATGTTTCACCTGATCCCCGCGCCACTGCACCGCGCGGCCTTGCGGCTGGCCCATGGCCTGCGCAAACGCTGGTGGCGGATGGCGCGGCCCGATCTGGTGGGGTGCTGCATGATCGGGCTGGACGATCGCGGGCGAGTGCTGCTCGTGCGGCATAGCTATGGCACCGGGTTGTGGGCGCTGCCCGGTGGGGCGATGCGCCGGGGGGAAGACCCGGCCCATGCGGCCGCGCGCGAATGGGGGGAGGAGATCGGCTGTGCGCTGGCGGATCTGCGCGCGGTGGCGGTGCTGGACCACACCCTGCATGGCGCGCACAACACCGTGTACCTGTTTGCCGGGCGCATCGCGGGTGAACCCGTGGCTGACGGGCGCGAGATTGCAGAGATCGGTCTGTTCCCGCCCGACGCCCTGCCGCCCGCCCGCAGCCGCACAGTGGACACCCGGCTGGCCCTGCTCACCCCCTGATCCCCGCCCGCCCGGTTGACACAGAACACCCCCGAAACGCACGGCGCCTCCGCGCCGCAACGCAGGCAGACTGTGGGATAGACGCGGTTTCCCGCGTAACGATGTGTGACCTTCCGTGCCGGTATTATGATACCGTGTGGCACAGTGCCAGATGCGGAGCAGTGTGACGCCGAGAGGGGGGGTGGCAGAGGCGGGCGCTATCATCGCGCAGGGTAAGCCGGATTCCGCGCGAGTAGGAAAGGCAGGCGAGCCGCTTCGCTGTCCGCTTTTAGGCCTTTCGCACCGGAGCTGCCGTTCCAGACACGCCAACTCAACCGCCATTCCCGACCTCGAGTTGATTCAGCACTAGCGGCCTTTCATTGATCCAACGGTCGTACCAGTCCGGCGACCGGGTTTGGGACTTATCCGTCATTCCTGCCGCAGAGGCTGAACGGCAAGTTCCGACACAAGCCGACGCTTGCGATGTTGGTCGCGCGGCGGAATTAAGCGGTCAAACTGGCCGATTTCGCAATGTCTGGTTCGGAGTCGGGACTAGAAGATAGCTGCCGTTCGCACGGCGTCGACTTAACAACCATATCGAGACGATATATCGCGTCTCACAGTTTGTATCTATGGGATGTACTTAAAGGTCACGAAATAGGGTGGCTTGTAGCTGCGCAAGCCATTAGGACCTTTGCCCACGCATGGCGCTCACAGGACTGATTAATGGCAACGCTTACAATCGATAACTTTAGCTGCATCAAGACCGCGCGGTTCGAGATGGCGCCTGTAACGGTGCTTATCGGTCCACAAGGTAGCGGAAAGAGTGTAACGACGAAGCTGTTCTATTTCTGCCTCGACGCCCTTTCCAGGCAGTATATTTTCGCCGAAAAAGGACAGACTCTCGAAGAGTTTCAGAAGGATACAGCCAAGCATTTTAAAACTTGGTTTCCTGCAAGCGCATGGGGTGATAGTCGATTTAACATAACTTTTCAGTCTGGCGAATTTTCCGTGCGACTTCTGCGGAAAATGAGCAAATCAAAGCCGACGGATGAGATATCCGTGAAGTTTAGCGACTTCTTTAAAGCGCATTACGCCGGTCTTCTCTCCTCATACGAAAAGATGAGGACGAAGGAGATTGACGACGAGGCTCTTACTCGCCGTTCGGAAGGTGCATGGCGCATCAGGGAGGCTTCCCATGCCAGGCTCGCGAAGGCTATGGACAGCGCATATATCCAGCGGCA
The DNA here is from genome assembly GCF_003860345.1 of Caenibius tardaugens NBRC 16725. Taxonomy (GTDB): domain Bacteria; phylum Pseudomonadota; class Alphaproteobacteria; order Sphingomonadales; family Sphingomonadaceae; genus Caenibius; species Caenibius tardaugens. Next base: position 1,642,263 of record NZ_CP034179.1, on the reverse strand, counting down.
GACATTCATCCCGGCGGGCCGAGCATTTTATACCAGCGTCGGGCGTTTGGTCGCGGCATTAGATCAGGGAAGCAGTCTCGATCCGATCAACGTGAGGTTCGCCAGGCTTTTCGCGAACTTCCGCGATATAGTGAATAGGCATGGTATTTTCGCGGCGCCTAAAGACACTGATGCCAAGGCTGCGCGCGACAAAGTGATGGGCGAATTATTTGGGGGCACTATCAAATTCGAGAATGACCTCGAATTTATTGAAGCGCCGGACGGAAGGATCATTCCATTTTCCGCACTGTCGAGCGGACAGCAAGAGCTTTTGCCGATGTGGTTAATGATCGACTTCTATGCTGATCGCCTACCCGGCTCAGGTGCAGCTGGCGATCTTTTCTACATTGAAGAGCCGGAAGCTCATCTTTTCCCGTCTGCGCAAAGCAGATTAATGGATGTGCTTATTAGTCACCTAGTTTCAAAAAAGAAAAATAGAAGCCTTATATTAACAACCCATAGTCCATATATTCTAAGCAATATCAATAATTACATAAAGGCTGGCGAGTTAGGTCGATATAGAAAAAATGCGTCCGCAGTGGCTGATGTTGTGGACAGGGACCTGTGGCTTACTTCTTCTGGGGTCAAAGCATACGCCATTGATGACGGTCACCTAGTAGATATTATCGATAGTGATGACGGCCTGATAAATGCTTCGTACATTGATGGTGTTTCCAATGAAGCCTCACTAACCTTTAGTAAACTTCTTGATATCGAATATCCAGAGGGTTGAATGGCTATGTGCGACGGCAATGAGTGCGTTGAGACGGTTAACCATTCGAATATATTGGTACAAGAAAGAGGTCGAAAGGCTAATTTTAAGAATTCTTCTCGCCATTCACATAAGAGAGTCAAAGTTGACGGGTGCCTAATTAAAAATGGCCTGCGATCCGATTGGATTGTAACGAAAGTTGGTGTGGGCAGTGTCATCGTAGAACTTAAAGGCAAGGACCTCGATCACGCATGCCAGCAAGTAATGGCGACAATCGCCCATGCTGATTGCCAACCCTGGCTAGAAGCAAAAAGAGGAATCCTGATTGTCTGCTCCCGATACCCTTCCTTTGATACGAGCGTTGCAAAAGCAAAAGTGGCTGCCCGGAAGCGCGGCATTCGGTTAAGTGTCGTTTGCGACAAAGCCGATACTGAATTCGAAAAGGTTCTGACCGGGTAATTTGGAGAGGTTACCGTATTCGGCCTCGGGCAAGGGAGTGAATGAGGGACCTTTCGGGGGCAAGTCAGCAGCTATGGTGCGCGGGTATCAGTCCTCTAAACTGCCGATATTAGGGCGCCTTGCCGCTAGGCTGCTCAAAGAAGCGGGAATGTCCGGTTCTGGCAGGAGCAGCCATTTACGCGCGTGCCGACGAACGACTTGAGTTGGTCGAAAGCGTACGGTGCCCAAAGTCAATCATCCTAGTCCACTTTCCGCTTTATTGGCAGGTAAAACAGACTGACCGCTAACCCCAACTTTTCCGGCGTTCTGAATAACAGCGCCTGATCTTGAAACCTGCCCTTCCGCATTGATCCCACCTCAGTCAGGCGCCCCCTCACAACAACGATAGCTGCGCGGTGTCTTTCGGGCGTTCTTCGGGTTCGCCTTCGAGGGCGGAGAGGGTCAGGCCCATCAGGCGGATGGGTTGGGGCAGGGGCAGCATCTCGTCCAGCAGGGCGTGGCCGAGCGCGGCGAATTCGGTCTTGTCCGCCACGCGCTGCGCGACGGAGCGGGCGCGGGTGACGAGGGCGAAATCGGCGTAGCGCAGTTTCAATGTCACCGTGCGCCCGCGCGCATCGGCGCGTTCGATCCGGTCCCACACGATATCGACAATCGTATCCAGCGTTTCGCGCAGCGCCGGGCCGGTGGAAATATCCTGCGCGAAGGTGCGTTCGCCCCCCACCGATTTGCGCGGCCGGTTGGGCTGCACCGGGCGCAGGTCGATCCCCCGTGCCGCGCGATAGAGGTAGTCGGCGAACTTGCCGAAATGCTGTTTGAGGAACGCGATATCCTTCGCCGCCAGATCGGCGCCGGTTTCGATCCCCAGCCGCGCCATCTTTTCCGCGCCGCGCGGGCCCACGCCGTGAAACCGGCGCACCGGCAACCCGGCCACGAACTGCGCGCCCTGCCCGGGGCGGATCACGCAGACACCGTCGGGCTTGTTCTGGTCGCTGGCGATCTTGGCGAGGAACTTGTTGTAGGACACCCCCGCGCTGGCGGTGAGTTGCAGATCGTTGCGGATGCGTTGGCGGATCAGGTCGGCAATGCGTGTGGCCGATCCGATGCCGCGCAGATCGGCGGTGACATCGAGATAGGCTTCATCGAGGCTGAGCGGTTCGATCAGCGCGGTGTAATCGGCAAAGATTGCATGAATCTGCCGCGATACCCCGCGATAGGCATCGAAGCGCGGGCGCACGAAGACCAGATCGGGGCACAACCGCTTGGCCCGGGCGGACGGCATCGCCGAGCGCACGCCGAACCGCCGCGCCTCGTAACTGGCGGCGGCCACCACCCCGCGTGAGGCGGAACCGCCCACCGCCACCGGGCGCCCGCGCAGTTCCGGATTGTCGCGTTGTTCGACGCTGGCATAGAAGGCATCCATATCGACATGGATGATCTTGCGCAGGCCGATGGCGTCTTCCTCGGCACTGTCGGGGGCGTCGGGGCTCATGCACGAGGCATAGCAAGGCTTGTGCGCCCTGTCGCGAAGCGGAGCATGGATTTTCGGTGCATTTCGCAGGTGCGAACAACGAACTGGCTATTCCCGCGGCATTCGGCCAATAGCGCCCGATGACTACATCCGGTTCTGTTTCATCTCGACCCTTTCCCATGGGAGAGCGTGAATTCGTCGTGATGATGGCGCTGTTTCAGGCGCTGCAGGCACTGGCGATCGATGCCATGCTGCCCGCGCTGGGAATCATGTCGCGCGATCTCGGGGTCGCGGATTCCAACCAGCGGCAACTGGTCGTCGGGGTGTTCCTGCTGTGCGCGGGGCTGGGGTCTCTGTTCCCCGGGGCGATTGCCGACCGTTATGGCCGGCGGCCCGTGCTGTTCACCTGCCTGGGCGGCTATATCGTGTTCAGCCTGGCCGCCGCCTTGATGCGGGATTTCACCGCGCTGCTGGTGATGCGCGGACTGGCCGGGTTCATGTCCGCCGGGATGCTGGTGATGAGCACCACAATCATCCGCGACCGGTTTCAGGGCGACAAGATGGCGCGCACGCAGTCGCTGGTGGGGATGGTCTTCATGATCGTGCCGATGATCGCGCCCACGCTGGGGCAGGCGGTGCTGCTGGTGGCGGACTGGCGCTGGATCTTCGGGATCATGGCGGGGTTGGGGGGCATGCTGGCGGTATGGGCGGCGCTGCGCCTGCCCGAAACGCTGCATCCCGAATATCGCCAGACGATCGCAGTGCGCGTGATCGCCGCCAATATGCGCACCGCGCTGATGACCCGCGCCGCCACCGGCTATGTCTTTGGCATGGCGCTGATTCAGGGGGCGCTGTTCGGTTATATCAATTCCTCGCAGCAACTGGTGGCCGAACATTTCGGCGCGGGCGAAAGCTTCCCGCTGATTTTCGGCGGCATGGCGCTGATGATGGCGCTGGCCAATCTCACCAATTCGCGCATTGTGGAGCGTTTCGGCGCGCGGCGCGTTTCGCATACGGCGCTGTTCGGCTTTATGCTGCTGGGCGCGGTGCAGCTGTGGCTGGCGCTGCGTGGCGGTGAAACGCTGTGGGAGTTCGCACCGGTGATGACGTTGAACTTGTGTCTGATGGGCTTCATTGGCGCGAATTTCGGCTCGATCGCGTTGCAGCCCTTCGCCCGCATCGCCGGGGCAGCGGCATCGTTGCAGACATTCCTGCGGCTGGTCATCGGATCGGCGCTGGGCGCCTTTATCGGCCAGCTTTACGATGGCTCCGCCGTGCCGCTGGCTGCTGCGCTGATGATCGCGGGCATTCTGGCGCTGTTGCTGGTGCTGTTCAGCGAACGCGGCCGCCTGTTCCAGCGGCGGCACGGGGTGGTGCCGCAAGTGTGACCAATCCTTATGACCTCATCGTAATCGGCGGCGGGGTCAACGGCGCGGGGATTGCCCGCGATGCCGCGGGGCGCGGGGGCCGGGTGCTGTTGCTGGAAGCGCGCGATCTGGCGAACGGCACCTCCAGCGCCTCGACCAAACTGGTCCATGGCGGGCTGCGCTATCTCGAATATCGGGAATTCGCACTGGTGCGCGAAGCCTTGCAGGAACGCGAAACCCTGTGGCGGATCGCGCCGCATATCGTGCGCCCGATGCGGTTCGTGCTGCCCCATGCGCCCGGCCTGCGCCCGCGGTGGATGCTGCGCGCGGGCCTGTGGCTCTATGACCATATCGGCGGACGCAGCGCCTGGCCGCATGCCCGTGCGATCCGGCTAGGACAGCATCCCGCAGGCGTGCCGCTCGATCCCGCGCTGACCCACGGCTTCGAATATTCGGATGGCTGGGTGGACGATGCCCGGCTGGTGGTGCTGAATGCGAAGGACGCGGCCGAACGCGGGGCGGATATCCGCACGCATACCCCGGTCATGGCGGCCCGGCGCGAAGCCGGGATGTGGGTGGTGGAAACGCCTGCAGGCCAGTTCCATGGCCGGGCGCTGGTCAATGCGGGTGGACCGGGGGCCGACGATGTCGCGCGGCTGGCGGGCGGGTTGCCGCGCTATACCGTGCGGCGCGTGCGCGGATCGCATATTGTCACCCGCAAGCTGTTCGATCATCCTTACGCCTATATTTTCCAGCTGCCCGACACGCGCATCTGCTTTGCCATCCCTTATGAGGGCGCGTTTACCCTGATCGGTACGACCGATCGCGATCACACCGGATCGCTGGTGGATGTCAGCCCCGATGCGGACGAGATCGCCTATCTCTGCACGGCGGCCAGCCGCTATTTCCGCCAGCCGGTCACGCCCGATGACGTGGTGTGGCGCTATGCCGGGGTGCGGGCATTGGTGGATGACCGGTCGGGGCGGCCCGAAGCGGCCACGCGGGGCTATCGCCTGCCGCTGTCCGATCCGGAAAAGGGCGCGCCGCTGCTGGGCGTCTATGGCGGCAAGATCACCTCCTATCGCCACCTGTCGGAAGCGGCGGTAAACCGGCTGGCCGAACGCCTGCCGCAGCTTTCGGGCAAGCCATGGACGGCGGACGCGGCGCTGCCCGGCGGCGATTTTCCGGCCGGGGCGGTGGACACGGTGATTGCCGGGTTGCAGGCGGACTATCCGTTTCTCGATCCGGTGCAGGCCACGCGCATTGCCCGCGCCTATGGCACGCGCGCGGGGCGGTGGCTGGGCCATGCGCGCAGCCGGGCCGATCTGGGGCGCGATTTCGGCGCCGGGTTGAGCGAGGCGGAACTCGATTATCTCCGGCGCGAGGAATGGGCGCAGTCCGGGCAGGACGTGCTCTGGCGGCGGAGCAAGTTGGGCCTGCATATGACCGAAGATCAGCGCGCGGCAGTGGCGGACTGGTTCGAATGATCGAAAGAAATTTAGGTTAATCAATATTTTACCGCGCAGCATGGTGATGCAGCGCGATGGCTGTCAGGCCGGTGTGCGGGCCATGGCCATCAGCGTGTGGCGACCGATCAACGCGGCGGGTGCGGACGCCGCGGGCTGGCGGTTGATCAGGGCCTGCCAGCCTGCGCGCAGCACGTGGCGGGTTTTCTCTCCGTCTGTCGTGGCGATCCGGCGATCCCATGCCTGTGCGCCCGCCTGTTCGACCCCGCGCGCGATCGCGCCGTAAATCCCGGTGGCCGACAGCACGGCCCAGCGGCAGCGGAACGGCAGGCGCGCGGTGCCGCTGCGTGAGGCCGCTTCATAATCTGCCTGCAAGGTACAAAGCCGCGCCACCACGGGCAGCAGCTGCGCGCGATAATGCGGCTTCATCGCTTCGCCCGGCGGGATGTCGGCTTCCGCCAGCCATTCCGCCGGCAGATAGCAGCGCTGCATGGCGTGGTCTTCCAGCAGATCGCGCGCGATATTGGCCAGCTGGAACGCCAGCCCGAGATCGCAGGCGCGATCCAGCGTTTCCCCGTCATCGGGCGATACGCCCATGACCAGCGCCATCATCACCCCGACCGATCCGGCCACGTGAAAGCAATAGCGCATCAGATCGGCTTCGGTACGCGGGCACCATCCGGCGCTGTCGAGCGCGAAGCCGCCGATCACATCTTCGGCCATCGCGGAGGAGATGCCGCATTCGCGCGCGACCAGCCCGAACCCGTCGAATGCCGGATCGCCCGTTGCATCGCCTGCAAGGCCCTGTGCGGTACGCTGGCGGATCGTCGCCACCGGGACAGCCGGATCGATCGCCCCGGTGCGTTTGCGCCCGTGATCCTGCTGGTCGATCAGATCGTCGCAACGGCGGCACCAGGCATAAAGCAGCCAGGCCCGTTCGCGCGTGGTGCGGTCGAACAGGCGGCTGGCGGCGGCAAAGCTTTTCGAACCCTGCCGGATGGCCGCCCCGGCATGGCTGACGAGCTGATCGCGCCCGGCGGCTTGGTTCTGCGCCGGGCCCGCTTTCACAAATCGGAGGCCTTCATCTGGAAGATCGGCTGGTGCGGCTCATACGCTTCCATACGTTCGATCAGCATGTCGAGTTCGTGTTCGGCAATCAGGATGCGCGCATGGGCGGGGCGGATGAAGCCGGTGTCGACCATGTGCCGGGTGAACGCCAGCAGCCCGTCATAAAACCCGAAGCTGTTGAGCAGCCCCACCGGTTTGGTGTGATAGCCAAGCTGGGCCCAACTGATCGCTTCCCACAGTTCGTCCATCGTCCCGACCCCGCCGGGCAGAGTCAGGAACCCGTCGGACAGTTCGGTGAACTGCGCCTTGCGGGCGTGCATATTGGCGACCACGCGCAGTTCGGTGCAGTTGCGGTTGGCGACTTCGCGGCTGACCATGGCTTCGGGGATCACGCCGATCACTTCGCCTCCGGCCTCCAGTGCGCCATCGGCCAGTGCCCCCATCAGGCCCAGCCTGCCGCCGCCATAGACCACGCCGATCCCGGCGCGGGCCAGTTCCGCGCCGACATTGCGGGCAAGGTCGCAATAGCGCGGATCGGGGGGCGAGGCAGAGCCGCAGAACACGGCCAGTTTGCGGATGGGGCTATTCATGCGCTCAAATCCTCCAGCATCAGCGCCGCGGTCACACCGGCACCGGCAACCACGCCGGGTATGCCCGCACCGGGATGGGTGCCCGCCCCGACGAGATAGAAATTGCCGATGGCGTCGTCGCGATTATGGGGTCGCCGCCATCCGCTTTGCCCCAGCACCGGTTCAAGGCTGCCGGTGCTGCCAAGATGCGCATGGAGATCGTACGCGAAATCGCGCGGGCTGTAATGGAACCGGATCACGGTGCGGTCGTGAATATCGGGGATCAGGCGACGGCCGATCTCGTCCAGGATGCGCTGTTCCAGCAGGGGGCCGATCGCATCCCAGTCGACGGTCAGCTTGCCCATGTGCGCCACGGGGATGCGCGCCTGAAACGTGCTCTTGCCCGGCGGGGCCATGGATGGATCGGTGACAGTGGGATGGTGGAGATAGATCATCAGATCCTGCGGCAGCACGCCATGATCGAAGATATCGTCCAGCAGCCCCTTGTAACGGGGGCCGAACAGCATGGAGTGATGGGGGATGCCCGGCCAGCTTCCTTCTATGCCGAAATGCACCACGAATGCGCTGGGGGCGAACCGTTTGCGCGCCAGCGTGCGGGCATAGGCCTGCCCGCGCAACGTGTCGCCCAGCAGATCGTGATAGCTGTGCAGGATATCGGCATTGCTGGCCACGGCATCGAACGGCGCGGTCCATCCGCTGCGGGTGTGCACGCCGGTAACCCGGTTGCCCAGCGTTGCGATCCGCACCACCGGATCATGCAGCCGCATGGTGCCGCCCAGCCGTTCGAACTGCCGGGCCATGGCGGCGACAAGGCGCTGCGTGCCCCCGCGCGCCCACCACAGGCCGCCGCTTTTTTCCAGTGTGAGGAGCAGCGTGTTGAGCGCACTGGCGGTCATCGGATTGCCGCCGATCATCAGCGTCTGAAAGCTGAGGGCCTGGCGCAGCTTGTCCGACCGGACATAACTGCTGACCATGGAATAGACCGAGCGCCACGCCTGCAGCCGGATCAGGGCTGGCGTCGCCTGCAACATGCTGCCCGGCTCCACGAACGGGCTGTGCGCGGCCCGTTGATAGGCTTCGCGATAGACCCGCGTGCAATAGTCCTGAAATTCGATGTATCCGGGCAGGTCGGCGGGGGCGATGCGCGCGATCTCGCGCTGCAGCGCGGCTTCATCGTTGGTATAGTCGAAATTGGTCCCGTCGGGCCAGTTCAGCCGATAGAAGGGCGATACCGGCAGCAGTTCGACATCGTCGGCCATGTGATGGCCGGTCAGCGCCCACAAGGCTTCCAGACTGGCCGGGTCGGTGATCATGGTCGGCCCGGCATCGAAGGTGAAGCCATCCTGCTGCCAGCAATAGGCATGCCCCCCCGGCTTGTCGCGCGCTTCGACCAGCGTGGTGGCGATGCCCGCAGCCTGCAACCGGATCGCCAGCGCCAGCCCGCCAAACCCCGCACCGACCACGCAGGCGCGTTTTGCCGTGTTGCCCGGCGCCGTGTTGCCCGGCCCAGTATTCCCCGGCCCAGTATTCCCCAACGCTGTATTCATCGGGCGGCCCTGCGCGGGCGGGGCCATGTGTCAGGCCGGAATTTGCGTGTCATGCCAGGAAGGAAGCCGTGCGCGATCATTGCCGGAAAGGTTTAGCCGATGCGTGCCCTTGTGCAACGTATGCTTACGGTGTCGGTTGTGCCGCGTCGCCCGCTGCGAAGTGATCGTCGATCGCCTTGTCGATGGCTGCGGCAAAGTCCGCCTCGAGCTTGGGGTCCATCGGTGCGTTTTCCAGTTCGGTGCGGAGCTTGAGAATATTCGGTTTCAGGGCCGCCAGCTTTTGCAAAAGCCTGGGGTCGCTTTTGTTGAGGGCGCTCATCTCTTCGATTTCGCTGCGGGTCATGGTGGCGATCGAACGATTCGTCGCGCCTTCGACATCGCGCGTCACCTCCGACAGCTGGGCCGGCTGGTCATAAGTTCCGATATCACCGAGCATCGCGTTGTAATCGGTGTGTTCCACCATGGTGGTAAGCAGTTTCTGCATTGCCGGTTTGCGATAGAATGTGGCCAGCCTCGCCGCTTCGTCCGGGGTCAGTTCCGCTTTGAAAAGCGCGATGTAACGCGGTTTATACAGTGCGGTCGTGTTCAGGCTGTGTTGCAGCATGTAGGGCCGCATCGCGCCGCCGATCCGGTCCATCAGGCCGGGATAGAGGCCTTCTGCCGCCGCCATGTCGGGCGATTGGCTGACAAAGGCCTTCTTCAGCGTCTCGATCGCATTGTCGATCGACTGTTCCGGATTCGCTGCACCCTGTATCGCATCGTACAGTGCGCCATAGGGATCGGCCGGGGCTGCGGCATTTGCCCCATCGTCAGCACGCAACGGGCCGGTCGCATACCCGGTAAGGAGCAATGCCGCCGCAACGGGAACGAACAGCCTGTGCCGGAACGATCTTTTCATCGGATCGATGCTATGGCTGAAAAGGGGCGGACACAATCGGATTTTACGCTAGGCTGTCAGCCGCAACAGAGGGGGGCAGCTTGCCGAACGTGACGAACAATCTCCTGCCGCATCGCCGTGCGCTGATCGCCACGGTCGTGGTCCTGCTGGTGGTGCTGGCCATTCTGCTGGCGATGGGGCGGCCGCCGATCTGCACCTGCGGCACAGTGAAGCTGTGGCATGGCGTGGTCCAGTCGGCGGAGAACAGCCAGCATGTCACCGACTGGTACAGCCCCAGCCATTTCATTCACGGGCTGCTGTTCTATTTCTTCGCCTGGTTGCTGTGGGTGCGCTGGAAAGTACTGGGCGGGCGGCCGGTGCGCCATGCCCTGCCGATCGCCGTGGCCTTCGAAAGCTTCTGGGAAATCCTCGAGAACACGCCCTTCATCATCAACCGTTATCGCGAGGCGACGGTAAGCTGGGGCTATGTTGGCGACAGCATCGTCAATTCGATGTCCGATATCGGCTGGATGATCGTGGGCTTCCTGTTCGCCAGCCGGATGCCCATATGGGTCAGTGTCGTTCTGGCCATTGCGCTGGAAATGCTGACTTTGATCCTGATCAGAGACAACCTGACGCTCAATGTGCTGATGCTGCTCTGGCCATTGGATTCGATCCGGGAATGGCAAGCTCTGGCGTGAGCCTAATGGAAGGAGAAGGCGCATGAAATCGATTATCATCCACATCGGCCTCGATCCCGAGGTGGAGACGCGGTATCAGGCCGCGGTCGATGTCGTGCAGGCCTTCCAGGGCCACCTGACCTGCGTGCAGACGGCCACCCCGGTCGATGCCTATATGCCGGTCGATCCCTTCGGCGGGGCGGCCTTCATGGCCGATTCCTATGAACGGGCGAAACAGGCGGAAGAAGAGACCCGCGTGCGGCTGGAAGAACGCCTGCGCACGGAAGGGATCAGCTGGGACTGGCATTGCCATGCCGGTGCCCCCGCGCGCCTGCTGGCGAACCACAGCTGGCTGTCGGATCTGATCGTGGTCAGCGCACCGCCCGCCAACTGGGCCGCGCGGCTGGGGACACCGCCGGTGGCGGCGGACGTGGCGGTCAATGCCCATGCGCCGGTGCTGGTCATGCCCGAAGGGCAGATCGGGTTCGATGTGGACGGCCCGGCCGTGGTGGCGTGGAACGGTTCGCCGGAATCGTGCCAGGCCGTGCGCGCCGCCCTGCCGCTGTTGCAACGGGCAAGCGCGGTGACACTGGTCGCTGTCGAGGAATCGAACCGTTACGATTTCCCGCCGCTGCAGGCCGCCACCTTCCTGTCGCGCCATGGCGTGGCGAGCGAAGTGGTGGAAGTGGGCACCCGTGGCCGATCGATTGCGGAAACGCTGCGCGATGCCGCGCAGGATCGCAAGGCGGCCTGTCTGGTGATGGGGGCCTATGGCCATTCGCGCTGGCAGGAAAGCCTGCTGGGCGGGGTGACGCGGGATATGTTGATCGGCACGCCGCTGCCGCTGCTGCTGGCGCACTGATCGCTGTCAAACGGCTGCCACATTTTCGCGGCAAAGCCACGCATGGGCACTATTCTGGCGCCCGTGCGTTAAAAAAGCTGCCATGAAACAAAACCTTATGTTTATCGCGGGGCTCTGCGCGGCCTCGGCGCTCACCAGCCCCGCCGCCGCGCAGGAAGCGGCGGACAGCAGTTCCGCCTCCGGCAGCGAAACCAGCGTCTATGACGGCGACTGGCTGAGCGTCGGTGTGGGGATGGGCTATGGCCCGTCCTATGACGGGTCGGACGACTATGTCGCCTTCCCGATCCCCGTGGTGCAGGGCAGCCTCGGCGGCATCGGCATCAGTCCGCGCGGGGGCGGGCTGGCGCTGGATTTCCTGGCGGACCCCAAGAAAGGCGTGGGCTTCGATTTCGGCCCTGCGGTGCAACTGCGATCCAACCGGGCCAGCAAGATCGAGGACAAGGTTGTCCGTTCGCTCGGCAAACTCGATCGCGCGGTCGAAATCGGGCCGAGCATGGGGATCACGGTGGCGCAGGTGTTCCATGAATACGACACGCTCACCTTCAGCACCGATATCGGCTGGGACGTGGCGGGCGCGCACAAGGGCATGGTGGTTTCGCCCGCGCTGACCTATTTCACGCCGCTCAGCCGGGGTGCGGCTGTTTCCCTCACCGCCAGCGCGGAATGGGGCGACCGCAAGTTCGCGGATTACTACTATTCGATCAGCCCGGCGCAAAGCGCGGTCAGCGGCCTTGCCCCGTTTTCCGCTGGCAAGGGCTTCACCAAGGCCGGGCTGACCGCGATTGGCGGCATCGATCTCGATGGCAATCTGCTGAACGGCGGCTTCGCGATTGTGGTCGGCGGCGGCTATTCGCGGATGCTGGGCGATGCCAAGGATACCCCGCTCACCTCCGTGCGCGGCAGTCCGAACCAGTGGTTCGGCGCGATCGGGATCGGCTATACGTTCTAGCGTGGCGGACCGGACACGCCGAGCAGGCAGATACACGCAAGGGCGATTTCACCTTCGGTTGGCGCCGAAGGCGGTTTTCAGGAGGATCGGCTCTGCCCGTCCACCATGGTTGCGGGCTGATCCCCCGACATTGCCAGCATAAGGTCGATCTTTTCGTGCAAACAGGCGATTTCAGCCTCGACGCGAAGATTGGTTTCGTAATCCAGCCGTGCTTCCAGCCGGTCCTTCGCTGCCTGCCTGTTCTGGCTCATCATGATGATCGGGGCCTGGAGTGCGGCGAGCATCGAAAGCATCAGGTTGAGGAAAATGAAAGGGAACGGGTCGAACGCATGACGCGTCAGAACCACGGTGTTCAGGCCGGCCCAAGCCAGCAGGAACACGCTGAAGCTGATGATAAAGGTCCACGAACCGCCAATAGCCGCCACGCGGTCTGCCAGCCGCTCTCCGAACGTCTGACGTTCGTCGAACAGGGTGTTGACGTTGCGAACCTGCTGTGCGCGCCGGAATTGACCGACCAGGAAACGGGCTGCTGCATTCATAGCTCACCTCTTGCGACCGTTCCGCCGAGCCGGTGCTGGTGAGCCGAATCTCAGTTCATCAACGCTCTCGGCGGAATGGTCCTTCGTCTATGATCGTTGTCAGACATTGGTCCCTCGGAGAGGAAGTTGCGGGTACGCCTCCTTGCGGAAGCATGGACAAGCTGGGCGCAACCGGCGGCAAGATCAAGACAGGACAAGCATTAACTTTTGGTCATCTTGCGCCAGAGGCGATGGCGACAACCAACCCCAATTTTCCTGCCAAACCGGACTGTCGGGGTACGCCAACAAAGCGGTCGTTGCTCAGGAAGTGTCGAGGAAGGTATAGTCATCCCTATGCAACCCACGTATTTCCCTCTCGTTACTCTAGCCGCCGTTGCCGCTTTGACCGGGTGCGCCAGAATAGCCGAATGGGGGCCACCTTCAGGCCACCCCATCTCTCCCATGGACGTAGTAGCGGTTGGGAAACTTGAAAATTTGGAGAGCGAACCGGGTGAATACCATCCCGATGATTTGATTGGTCATGGCTGGTTTTCTGCCAATTTCCATGTGTCACATGTCGAAGTAGGCGAGCTGCCAAGGAAAGTCGTTCCCGTCCGGTACTTTGGCCATACCTTTTTCAGAGAGGATATCAGGTTTCGCTTCCGCCTGCGTCCAAATAAGGAAGGGGGATATATAGTGTGCACGAAGCCGGGCGCGAGTGGATACAATTGCGACTAGCTGAATGTGGCTTATGTCCGCTAACCCCAACTTTTCCGTCAAAGCAGGCGCTCCATCAACGCCAACAAAGCCGACACAGGCGTGCCCGTTTGAAACTCACAGAATGTTGACGAAACTCGTCCAAGATGACTGTCTAGCGGACAGGCAATGGAGAGCACGCGTGAACCTAAAACGAGTGATGGTTGATGCGATCGGCTATGCGTCAATGGTGCCGTTTTTCATGTTGTACAACTACCTAGAGCGCGTGCGAGATGACTACGTAGCCGTTCTCATTCCCTTTATTGCTTTCCTCCCCATCGCCGCGATCTGGCGCTTCTACTACAGGAAGTACTCGCGGTAAGCAGAAGGCTAACGTTTTTCGTTACGGGGTCACGTCTCCCAACATTCGCGCCCGAACAGGCATTCTGGCAACGCCAACGTTGCGGTCATCGACGCCCAATGTATTGTCGCGGGATGATCCGCAGGCTCCTTCCTATTTTCGCCTTCATGTTGATGGAAGGACTCGCATTGGCTGAAGGCAAAGACTGGACCCCAGAGCTTGAGGCCATTGCAGATAAGTGCGGCCTGCCTCACGATAGTCTCAAGTGGATCGACGGATCTGTAAGGTGGTTCAAGCCCGAGTCGGCCACGTACGGGCAATCAATGTGCGTGATCGGCGAGCTTAGGGCGAAGGGTATTCCGATAAAGCAAGGTTTCGTATCGGACGGCAGCTAACCCCAACCTTTCCCACGCTTTGCGTGGCAAGACCCTAGCGTGCTAGATTTGTCCCATGAAAAAAATGCTTGTTGTTATTTCTGTGGTAATTTTGTCTGCTTATTCGACTTCGCTGAGTCATGGTAGCGAGCCGCGGGAAACCCAATCACTGAGGACATCGGAGACAGGCGCAACGCCTATCGACATTGTACAGACCCCGTCCGATGCAACTTTGAAAGGCATGAGCGCTTACAACAAGGGCGATTTTCAGACTGCTTATCAGCACCTTCGTCAGGCAGCCGAAGCTGGCGATCCGGAAGGTCTCGTCAACCTGGGATATCTCTACGCACGTGGTCATGGGGTCGATGCCGATCAGATGGAGGCGCTCCGCCTGTACAGGCTCTCGGCCAAAGCAGGTAGCAGCGAAGGCATGAATGCCATAGGCTACAAATATCTACATTCCACAGGCGTTGCCAAAGATCTGGACCAGGCTAAGTTTTGGTTCTGCCAAGCAATTGCGCGCGGCAATCCTCGTGCCATGAATAATATTGCTTTCATGCTGGTGACCGGCGAACTGCCAATGGACGAGTTAGAAGCCAGGAGCTTATGGATGCAGGCCGCCGAACTCGGTCACGCAAATGCCATGATTAATTTAGGTTTCTCATTTCTAAATGGGCGTGATCGAGACCCACAAAAGGCTCGCGAATGGCTTATACGGGCAGCGGAAGCTGGTAATTCCAGGGCGCAAGACTTCTTGCGTGCCCGAGGATACGTTGGCACACTTCCGCCGCCTATCGATGTCGGCGATATGATGAAGTCGGAGCCGAAGCGGGCAGTCGGTCAAACAAAGATGTGCAGGTGAGCTATGGCTCGCAGGCTACTTAGCCGGTATTCTCATTGATCAATGCCCGCTTCCCCCAACAATACCGTCGTTCTCTGGTCAGTCCACCGTGCCTGAAAGCGGACGTCTGCCCTGACACCAATGTCCTGGCAGCCCCGCAACACGCCCGTCAGCACTATTTCCCCAGCGCGTCGTCCGGCAGGCGCGGGCGGGGGGCGGGGAGGGGGGCGGTGCGGTTGGCGGTTTTCAGGTAGGTGTCGAACCATTCCATCATCCGCAGGTTATAGTCATAGCGCGCGCTGGCCCGGCGGTTGCCGTGGCCTTCGCCGGGATAGAGCACCAGCCGCACCGGGGTTGTGGGCTTGCGCACCTTGATGTTGCGGTACAGTTCCATGCTTTGCGTGGGGCTGACGCGCGGATCGGCCGCGCCGTGCAGGATCAGCAACGGGGTGGTGGCCTTGTCCACGTGGTAGATCGGGCTGCGTTCCAGCAGGTGCTGCCATTCTTCCCAGGGGTATTTCAGTTCGTGCACCAGCCGCATTTCGGTCGGGATATCGGTGGTGCCGAACTTGCTGATCAGATCGGAAATGCCGACAAACATCACGCCCGCGGCAAATTCCGAGCTGAGCGCGGTGGACGCCCAGGCGGTGGCGAACCCGCCATAGGAACCGCCGGTCATGCCCACGCGCCGGGGGTCGGCGATGCCGCGTGTGACCAGATCTTTCTTGGCATCGACCAGATCGTCGAATTCCTTGCCCGCGTAATCGTTCTGGTGCTGTTTGGAAAAGGCGGTGCCATAGGCGGTGGAGCCGCGATAGTTCGGCAGGAACACGGCATAGCCCTTGCCCGCCGCAACTTGCCCGGGGCCGCCGTAATTGGTGACCCAGCCGTTGGATTCGTGCGCTTCCGGCCCGCCGTGCACGTCGAAGATCGTGGGGGCGCCGCCGCGCGGCACGCCGCCCACCGGTTCGATCAGCACGCCTTCGATCGCCTGCCCATCCCGCGCACTAAAGGTGATCGTGCTCTGCTTGCCCAGATCGATGCCCGATAACCAGGGATTGTGCCGGGTCCAGCGGACAAAGCGGCCATCCTGCAATACGAACAGTTCGGGGGGGTGCCCGGGGCTGTCGGCGCTGACCGCGATGGTCTTGCCCGCCGCCGCCACGCGATTGAGGATGAGTTCGCCCGGATTGGGTTCGTTTCTGACCGCGCCACTGGCGTCGTAAATCCGCAGCACGCTTTGCGTCCCGCGGTGGATCACGGCGGCCAGCCCGCCATCGGGCAACCATTCGCTGTCCATCGCGGCTTCGGCTGCCCCGGCGTTGAGCGGTCGTAGCGCGCCGCTGGCCAGATCGGCGAGATAGAGCGTGGTGGGCGAAGGATCATGTTCGTCCACCGCCGCCAGCAGCGCCACTTTGCGGCCATCGGGCGAAAGTTCGGGGTCCGCGATCTTGCCGGGGGTGGCGATCGTGCGCAGGACCTTGCCGGTCGACAGGTCGAACACGGCGATCTGCTGGCGGGTATAGCTGTCGTCCACGCTGGGCGTCGGTGCGGATGTCAGAATGGCGGTGCGCCCATCGGCGGCAACCTGCAGGCGGGTCACATGGCCGGAAAGTGCGATTTCGCGCGGTTTCTTGTCCACCTGTTTGCCAATGGCGGCGGCGAACAGGCGGTTGGTGCGCCATTCCTCTTCATAGACTTCGGCGTTGAACCCGGCCTTCACTTCGCTGTCGCGGCGCTTGTCGGCAGCCGGTCCGGCCAGCAGGTACAGCGTGCCGCCGCCCGGCGCCCAGGCATAGTCGAGCACGTGGCCATCCTCGATCGTGGCCAGCTTGTGGTGGCCGCCGCCATCGACCGGGATCGCCCAGACCGAATCCTTGTCGTCCTTGGCCGCCCAGATGAACGTGATCAGCCGGCCATCGGGGGAAAAGCGCATGGCCGATACGTCCATGTCGGCAGGCAGGTAGTCGCGGGTCTGTTCGGGGCCCCAGGCCATCTGCAGCTGTTGCCGGGATGGGGCATTCTTTTCGCCACGGGTCACATCGGGCAGGCGCGTGGTGGTGAAGGCCACGCGGGCACCATCGGGGGACACGGCGATCTGCCCGACCTGTTCCAGCCGGGCCACGTCATCCGGGGTCATCGGGCGCGCCAACAGCAGCGAAGGGGTGGCCAGCGCAAGGGGGGCGGCCAGAGCAAGGGCGGCAGCAAAACAGGGGCTCAGCGAACGCAAGGCATCTCTCTCGTCTGATCGGCTGGAGCCGACGTTATTCTATGCCGCCATTGATACCCCGATAGGCCCGTGCCGCAAGCCCGATGCGCGAAAAATCATAGAGAAAACCGGGGGTCAGGCGGTGGCTTGTCGCCGTGGCCAGCGGGGGGCAAGCAGGGCCTTCCATGCGCCCTTGGTGCGTTCGATCACCGGGCCGATCAACACGCACAATCCGGCAACGCCCAGACACACCGCCGCCACCTGCCACGGGTCGCTGGCGTCATAGGCGAAGGCCGCATCGGCAAAGCGCAGCATGGGATAGTGCAGGAGGTAGAGCGCAAAGGTCGATTGTGCGAACCACACGATCCCCTTGCGCCATGGGGCCAGCAGGCCATCCAGCGCATGGGCCAGGCCATGCGCGGCGATGAAATGCAACGCCACCAGCGGCCCGATGATGTAGCTCGACAGGAATTCGTCGGAGAAATGGAGGTAGGTCACCACGTTCTCTGCGCCGAGCGTCAGCACAGTGGCGTCGCGCAGGAACACGGGCAATCCGCTCCACCGGAACAACGCATAGGCCGCGATCGTGCCGAAAAACAGCAGCGCCGATTTGTCGGCTGGCAGGGTTTCGCGCTGCGTGCGTTGCCACACCCACACGCCCAGCCACCAGATCGGCGCGAGCAGGAGGATTTTCGGCCCCGCCAGCAGCATCAGCGCGCCCGCCGCCGCCCGGCCTTTCCAGCCGGGGATATAGAACAGCGCGGCGAACAGGGCGTAATAGACCGCCTCGTATCCCAGCGACCACCATGGCCCGTTGGAGAAGGGCCGGACGGAGCTGAACCACAGTTCGTTGGTGAAGCTCAGTGCCCGGAATGCGCGCCACAGCGGATCGCTCCCCTGATGCCACCACTGGCTGTAGGCCGCCGGATCGAACAGGCTCCCCCAGTGGTCGAGGGCCATGGTCAGGATCAGTGCGGGGACCGCGACCGACCACAGCCGGGCCAGTCGGCTGCGCGTGAACGCGCCCAGCGTCGGTTCTTTCGTCTGCGCGGTATAGGCGATGACGAAGCCCGACAGGACGAAGAACACCATCACCGCATCGTTGCCCAGCAGGCGCCAGTATTCCAGCATCCCGCCGCTCAGTTCGGGATAGGCAAGATGCGTGACCAGTACGGCCAGCGCCGCGCCGAACCGCACGAGATCGAGATAGAGCGAAAGCCCTCTATGCATCGGCGTACTGGGCATAAGCGTATTGGGCATAGGCGTGCATCATGCCTGCCCGTCCGCCGGGGCAGGCGTTTCGGGCAGTGGGGGGTGCGTGGCTTGCGGCGCGGGCGCGCTTTCGCGGCGTTTGCGCAACACGCGCCAGGCATAGACAAACGGCTCGATCAGCGCGGCAGCCAGATGGGGGTGCGGCTGGACCGGCTCATCCCCGATGCCGAAGGTCAACTCCTCCCGCTCCCTCGGCTGGTAATGCGTGCCCAGCATCCAGTCCCAGATCGCCAGCACTTCCCCGAAATTGCGGTCGAAATGCCGTTCCGCCCGGCTGTGGTGAATCTGGTGCAGCGCCGGGCTGACGAAAATCTTGTCGAGCACCGGTCCCCACGACATCCAGATATGCGTGTGGCGCAGATTGGACGCCATAAAAGCGAACAGGGTGAAGCCATAATCGACCATGGTCAGCAGCGGCAGTTCGCTGGTGGCGCCGAAGGCGAACAGGATCAGCCCCTGCAGCGGCGCCACCGTGATGCAGTCGATCAGTACCCCCAGCACCGAATAGACCGGATGTTTGCGCAGCAATGTCAGCGGGTTCAGCTCTTCCGCCGAATGGTGGACGCGATGGAATGCCCAGAGCACCGGCACCTGATGCGACAGGCGGTGGGTCAGATAGGTGCCCAGATCGTAGGCCAGCACCAGCATCAGGGCCAGCAGGCCATAGGTGATCGGCCCGCCTGTGAACGGCGCGATCGATCCGGTTGTGGCGGCAAGGCCGCTGGCGATCATCTGCGCCACGGCGATGACCGACAGCACGCGTGCGAACCACACCATCGGCAGGAACAGGCGGTCGAACAGCATGATCTGCAGGTCCACCGCGCACGTCCGCGACCAGTAGACACGGCGCGGGAAGGCGTAGCGCAGATAGGCCCGGATGCTGAAACCCTCGCGCCCGAAATAGTGGCGAAACGCGAATGCGCCGATCACGAAACTGACAACGATTGCCAGCAGGCCATCGCGCGCCAGTGGGGACACGAAAGTGCCGCCAATCCGTTCGAGCAGCCATAGGGTACCTTCGGTCAACCCGGTCATTCGTGGCCTCCAGCGTCGGGGCGGCCCCATACAGCCAGACGCCGTGTGGCGCCAGCATAGTGTTCACCTGCCAGCGCAGTGCAAGGTTCTGGCGCCGGTCTCGCGCCCGGGCCGCTTCGCCCCCTTATTGCCATCCGCTCTTCACAGGGCGGGCAAGTCCATCTATCAAGGGTTTTCCCCGGGGAGCCGGCTGAACCCTCTGATTGAGGATTCGAGGCTGAGAGGTGGGCGTTGCGTCCCACGACCCGTTGAACCTGAACCCGTTAGCACGGGCGGAGGGAGGGTATTTGCAGGCTGGACAAATCATCCGGCATGGCCATCCTCCTTCCACCAATAACAACGGAGGAGGATGTGTAATGCCCGAAACGTTCGATCCGACGACATGGTCGGCCACATTGTTGGGTGTTTTCACGCTGTTCGCGGCCATCGGGGCATTGCGTAAGCCAGGTGTCTGGCAAAAGCTGGTAGATGAAATCGACAAGTCGCCCGCGCTGCAACTGATCGGCGGCGGGCTGGAAATGCTGGTGGGGGCGGCGCTCTACCTCACCAATCCGTGGATACCTTCCGACGTGCTGGCCTGTATTATCAAGGCCATTGGCGGGCTGATGATGCTCGAGGCGCTGGCGGTCACGGGCTTTTCCGACGTCTATTTCCCCTTCTGGCTGCGCAATCTCAGTTTCATGCACCGCGGCTGGGCCATGGCGACCTTTCTGATCGGCCTGGCACTCACCGTGGGTGGATTGATCCGTTTCTCCTGACCCACTGCTAGACGAAAGACCCCCCAATGGCCGATATCAACTCCCGCATCGAAATTGGCGTCACCACCGGAGCGATCCGGGGCAGCCGCAAGATCCATGTCCCCGCACCGGGCCATCCCGGCGTGCAGGTCGCGATGCGGGAAATATCGCTGGAAGCGTCGAGCGGGGAACCGCCGGTGCGGGTCTATGATACATCCGGTCCCTACACCGATCCGGCGGTGCAGATCGATATCGCGGCGGGCCTGCCCGCCTTGCGGCGCGACTGGATCATGGGCCGCGGCGATGTGGAGGAATACGACGCCCGCCACGTCAAGCCAGAGGATAACGGACAGTTGGGGCCGGATCGTTCAGGCGGCGTGCCCGCGTTCCCCAATGTGGTGAAGCGCCCGTTGCGGGCCAAGGCCGGAATGAATGTCAGCCAGATGCATTATGCCCGGCGCGGCATCATCACGCCCGAAATGGAATATGTCGCGATCCGCGAAAACCTCGGCCGGGAAATGATCCGCGATCATATCCGCGACGGGCAGGATTGGGGTGCGGCGATCCCCGATTATGTCACCCCCGAATTCGTGCGCGATGAAGTGGCGCGCGGCCGGGCGATCATTCCCAGCAATATCAACCACCCGGAAAGCGAACCGATGGCCATCGGCCGCAATTTCCTGGTCAAGATCAATGCCAATATCGGCAACAGCGCGGTGGCCAGCGATGTCGCCAGCGAAGTGGACAAGATGGTCTGGTCGATCCGCTGGGGCGCGGATACCGTGATGGACCTCAGCACTGGCCGCAACATCCACGACACGCGCGAATGGATCTTGCGCAACAGCCCGGTGCCGATCGGCACGGTGCCGATCTATCAGGCGCTGGAAAAGGTCGGCGGGATTGCCGAAGACCTGACCTGGGAGGTGTTCCGCGATACCCTGATCGAACAGGCCGAACAGGGCGTTGACTACTTCACCATCCATGCCGGGGTGCGCCTGCCCTATATCCCGCTGACCGCCAAGCGCGTGACCGGGATCGTTTCGCGCGGCGGGTCGATCATGGCCAAGTGGTGCCTGGCGCATCACCGGGAATCGTTCCTCTACGAACATTTCGATGACATCACCGAGATCATGAAGGCCTACGACATCGCCTATTCGCTGGGCGATGGCCTGCGCCCCGGATCGATCGCGGATGCCAACGATGAAGCGCAGTTCGCCGAACTCTACACGCTGGGCGAACTGACCAAGCGGGCATGGGAACAGGATGTTCAGGTCATGATCGAAGGCCCCGGCCACGTGCCGATGCACAAGATCAAGGAGAACATGGACAAGCAGCTTGAGGCCTGCGGCGAAGCCCCGTTCTACACCTTGGGGCCGCTCGTCACCGATATCGCACCGGGTTACGACCATATCACCAGCGGCATCGGCGCGGCGCAGATCGGCTGGTACGGCACGGCGATGCTTTGCTATGTCACGCCCAAGGAGCACCTTGGTCTGCCTGACCGTGATGACGTGAAAGTGGGCGTTGTCACCTACAAGCTGGCGGCGCACGCAGCCGATCTGGCCAAGGGGCACCCGGCGGCCAAAGTGCGCGATGATGCGCTGTCGCGCGCGCGGTTTGAATTCCGCTGGCGCGATCAGTTCAACCTCAGCCTCGATCCCGATACGGCGGAAAAGTACCACGACCAGACCCTGCCGGCCGAAGGGGCGAAATCGGCCCACTTCTGTTCGATGTGCGGGCCGAAGTTCTGCAGCATGAAAATCACACAGGAAGTGCGCGATTTCGCGCGGCTGCAGAACCAGCCGTCTGATGCCTTCGTCGCGGCGGACGAGGCAGAAAAGGGCATGGCCGAAATGAGCAAGGTCTACGATGAAACCGGCCGCGAACTCTACATGGGCGCGGGCGATCGCGAACACGATTGAGGTTTGCGCCATGTGTAATCCTGTCACCGCGTGGTTCCGGCTTGCCCATGACAGCTACTGGCTGTGGGCCGAAGCCTCGCTGGTGATCGGGATGCGCACGATGGACATCATGACGGGACGGGGCAGCACGCGCGAAAATGTGCGGATGGTAAGCGAAAAGGTGCAGGCGGGGGCTGAACTGGCCGCCCGTCTGGCCTCTGGCGGGGTGACCGCCAGCCCCACACGCAATGCGCAGATCGCGGTCAGCCATTACCGCAAACGCGTGACCGCCAATCGCAAACGCCTGTCGCGGCGCTGAGCCGGAAAACTTGCGCGATGAAGAAGAAGCGCCGTTATCTCACCGCCACGATGCCCGACGGCTATGTCAAAACCATCGGACCGACCACGGACACGTTCACGCACTATTGGCGGATCGTGGCCGAATTGGAAAACGGCAAGACCGAAGTGTTCTGGGGGCATACCCGTTCGCTTGCCGAAGCGCGGCGCAAACGCGCCCCTGCCGCAGAAGCCGCCCGCAGCCGGGGCTGGACCCACTTCACATTCGAGATCGCCGAACTCACCGAAACCCCGGCTTGAACGGGCCTGCCGTATAGCAGCCGCAAGCTGCATCGTGGCATGCGGTTGTGGATGGTCCCTTACGGCGTTCATCTGTATGAACATACCGCTCAAAATCACCAAAGTGGGGAACAGCGCCGGGGTGATCCTGCCCAAGGAACTGCTGGCGCATCTTGGTGCGCGCGTAGGGGAAACGCTGAGTGTGGTCGTCACTCCGCGTGGTATCGAATTGTCCGCTGCCGATCCGGATTTCGATGCGCAGATGGCCGCTGCGCGGGAGGTTATGACCCGGCGCAAGCGTGCGCTCCACGAACTGGCGAAGTAACATCACGTGACCGATCGGGTAGACTGGGTCTGGGTCAGGCTGGATGTCGCCCTCGCCATCCATGCCGAACAGATTGCCGAACATGGCGGTGGCGGCGATGCGATCCGCGATCGGGGCCTGTTTGAAAGCGCCATGGCGCGTCCGCAACAGCTCGCCCACTAGGGGAACCGGATGCTGCAGCGCTTGCGGCGGCCTATGCCTTTGGCCTTGCCCGGAACCACCCCTTTGTCGATGGCAACAAACGGATCGCTGCGGTGGTCAGCGAAACGTTTCTGGCTCTGAACGGTTATAGTTTGGCTGCGAGCGATGCCGAACTGGTCGTTGCCATTATGGCGCTGGCGCCCGGTGAACTGGGTGAACAAGACCTCGCCGCGTGGTTTCGCGACACGATGGGCTGACGCGGCAGACGAGGAGAGTGACTGTCATGGCAAAGGCTGCGGCAAACAGGGCAGGCGGCGCGCGCGTCCATGTCGGTATTGGCGGCTGGAGTTACGAGCCATGGCGCGGCCTGTTCTATCCCAAGGGCCTGCCGCAGGCGCGCGAACTGGCCCACGTGGGCGAACATCTGACCGCGACTGAGATCAACGCCACGTTCTATGGCCGGCAGAAGCCCGCCAG
Source organism: Caenibius tardaugens NBRC 16725 (assembly GCF_003860345.1). Lineage (GTDB taxonomy): Bacteria > Pseudomonadota > Alphaproteobacteria > Sphingomonadales > Sphingomonadaceae > Caenibius > Caenibius tardaugens. The sequence goes on along the minus strand of NZ_CP034179.1, from coordinate 1,618,716 downwards.
CTTCGCCAAATGGCGCGATGCGGTCCCCGATCATTTTGTCTTCGCGGTCAAGGGATCGCGGTATTGCACCGTCCGCAAGAACCTTGCCGAAGCGGGCGAGAGCGTGGCGAATTTCGTGGACCAAGGGATCGTCGAACTGGGTGACAAGCTGGGGCCGATCAACTGGCAACTGGCATCCACGAAAACGTTCGACGCAGACGAAATCGCCGCGTTCCTTGCTCTGCTGCCGGCCAGCCATGAAGGGCTGCCTTTGCGCCACGCCATCGAGGCGCGGCACGAAAGCTTCGGCGATCCGGCGTTCTTTGCTCTGTTGCGCAAGGCGGGTGTGGCGGTGATCCTTGCCGATTCCGAAAAATATCCGGCTTTTGATGAAGCGGCGGACAAGGCGCCCTTCGTCTATGCCCGCCTGCAGAATGCGCAGGCGGGGCTGGAACTGGGTTATCCCGCTGCGGAACTGGATCGCTGGGCCACACGCGCACGCGGCTGGGCACAGGCCGGGCGCGATACTTTCGTGTTCTTTATCAACGGGGCGAAGGAACGCGCACCCGCCGCCGCGCAGGCCCTGATCGCGTGGCTGGAAAAATAGCAGGTCCGCGCCAGCGACGCCCCCCTATCGACGTGTTTCCCATTGCCTCGCCGTGGCGGAACGGCGATGGCGCAGGGAGAAGGAGACTGTCGATGAGCCTGTCCGCAGGGGCCGAACTGGCCATTCGCACCGCCCGCGCGGCGTTCAACCGGGCGCTGGCCGAAGGCGATCTTGCGGGCGTTGGCGCGGTATTGGCTGACAAGGCGATGCTTGTGGCCGGGACGGACAGCGCGGTGCTGGCTGGTCGCAAGGCGCAACTGGCGGTGTGGAAGCGCGATTTCGCCAGCCCGGATCGCGTGGTCTACGAACGCATGCCCGCGCAGGTGATCGTGTCGCCCGTCGCCCCCATTGCCATGGAACACGGGCGCTGGCGGGGTGTTTCGCGCACGGCGGCAGCAGATTTTGCCGCAGGGTCCTATACCGCGAAATGGCGGTGTTTCGACGGTACCTGGCGGATTGAGGCGGAACTGTTCCTGACTGAGGAATGCGGCGGCATCTTCAGCGTCTGACCCAGCCTGTGCGCCCGATGCAGTTCTTGTGCCGCACCCCGCGCCTCATTCCAGCGCGATAATCAGCACGGCAAAACCGACCAGCATCAGGCAGCCCAGCAGAGCCATCGTCATCAGCGCCAATAGCGGCAGATAGGTCAGCGTGACCTCGTCGTATTTCTTGCCCAAGTCCCCCGACCCCTTTTCCCGGATTCTTATGGCGCGCACCGGGTCTTGTCAAAGCCGTTGACGATCGTCGATCCGGCGCAGCAGGCGCCGCGAAGCAGCCGGTTTCGCGCCTGTTGGGGGAAGCCGTTTGGCATGTCTGGCGTGCATGTACCCCCTGCCATGACTACGATCGGGAACGGAGCGCGGATCGGGCGGTTTTCTCTTCGGATGATCTGAAGGGAAGCTGATAATGAAAAAGCTCGTTCTTATCCCGCTGGCAGCCGCAACCATGGCATTGGGTGGCTGTGTGACCGATGGTTACGGCTATGGCAGCAATGACGATGGTTGGGGCTATTACGACAACGAGTATTACGGGCGTTACGGCAACTATGACTGGAACAGGCCCGATCCCAACGACGGACGTTATTATGCCGACCGCTACTACCGTCAGGACCGCCGCTATCGCGAACGGCGCCTGTCCAACGAAGATCGTGTCTATCGCGGGCGTGACGGGCGCTATTATTGCCGCCGTTCCGATGGATCGACTGGCCTGATCATTGGCGGGCTGGCCGGGGGCGTGCTGGGCAATATCATCGCGCCGGGTGATTCCAAGACGCTCGGCACCGTGATCGGGGCTGTTGGCGGTGCGGCCGTGGGCGCTGGTGTCAGCCGTGGCCAGCGCAACAACGTGCGTTGCCGTTGATGCACTGCCCGAACCGACTGCCTGAACCGACTGGCTGAACCAGCTGGCCGAGAGGGCCCGACACAACGGCCGCGGGGGAAGCGAACCCCTGCGGCGGTTGTTTGACAAATGTATGGGAAATTGAGAACGTATAGGGAACGAAAAGAGATTCGGATTCCGCTCATGCCCCACACCCTGTCCCGGCAAACCAAGCTCCATGTCATGATCAAGGTGCCGCCGATGCAGCGCGCGGACTGTGTGGCCTGCCGCGATGCCCATGGCGTCAGCCCGCATTTCGGGGCCAACCGTTATCACTGCACCATGTTGCCGCTGGGCCTTTGGGCGACATGGACGGACGAGCGTGTGGCCCATCTGATCGCGGCGCTGGGCCGTTTTGATGTTGAACCTTTCCGCATGGAATTCGACCAGATCGGCCCGGGGCAGGGCAATGGTGTAGCGTTGAAACCGCGTGCCGGGCTGCGCGGGGCGGGCGCATTTCACCGCGCCTTGTGCGATCATCTGCTGCGGGCCGGGGTGGTCTGGGAACAGCCTGACACGTACAAATTCAGGCTGCATATCCATCTCGCCTATCGCGGACCGCATCGGGGATGGGCGGGCACCACTGTGCCGATCGATCCGATCGGCTGGCTGGCGGACGAATTTCAGCTGGTCCATTCGATCGATGGGGAACAGCGGCATGAGGTGCTGGGACGCTGGCCTATGGTGCGGCGGCAGTATATTTTCCCCTTCGCGGCCTGACGGCTGATGGAAACAGGAGGTTGCACATGGGGCGAGGGATAGTGGGGTTGCAGTCGCTTTTGGCCGGTGTGGCGCTTGCACTGGGGGCTGTTGCCCTGACGGCCTGCGATGCGACCGGGGATAACGCGGCGATTTCGGGCAAGGATGCGGGGGCGCCCGGTGCCGCTGCGCCCGCCGCCCCGGCCCAGCCCGAGGCACCGGCTGCCTCTGCCCCCGGCGCTGCCCCGGCACCTGCTGCGGCAACTGGCCCTGCGCCTGCGGCAGGCGGCGGGCTGGCTGCCTATGTCGGGAAGTTTCCGTTCGACAAGATCGATGGCGTGACCTGGTCCGATCATCCCATGGTGAAAGCCGGTATCCGCAAGAGCGTGACCGATGCCGCCGCGCGTAATGCGGTGCTCGGCTGGGCCGGACCGACCGCCCCGATCGCCCTGATCGACGGCAAGGTTTCCGGCTGGGGCTGCGAACAGCACAATTGCGGCCCGCACCAGTGGCTGGTGATGGTCGATCCCGCGACCGGGGCCACGGACGTCTGCTATTTCAACGAAAGCACATCGGCTGATCATGCGCGCTGGTTCCTCGCCAGCGGCAAACAGGAAGACCGCAAGGGCGATTGCAATCCGGAGTAGCGTTATCCGCGTTCAGGCGATAGCTTCGAGAGCACGTTAACCTTGGGGGGAGGGGCCATGCGGTTTCTTGCGTTGTTGTGCGCGTTTCTGTGCCTGCCGGGTGTGGCGCAGGCCAAATGGATGGAAGCGTCGAGCGACCATTTCGTGGTCTATGCCGAGGCCAGCGAAGCCAGCGTCCGCAAATTCTCCGAACAGCTCGAAAGCTTCCATGCGGCGATGGTGTTCCTGACGGGGGCGAACACATTGGTGCCCAGCCCTTCGAACCGGGTCACGGTCTATGTCGTGGGCAGCGGGCGGCAGGTGCGGGCCCTGATGGAAGGGGACAATGCGCTGGTCGCCGGGTTTTACCGGCCTCGCGCGGGCGGATCGATCGCCGTGGTTTCGCGCATCACCCCGGGCGGCGAAAAGCTCGACTTTTCGATGATCGCATTGCTGCACGAATATGCGCACCATTTCATGATTGCGAGCAGCACGTTCCCGGTGCCGAGCTGGCTGACCGAAGGCAGCGCGGAATACTATTCCTCTGCATCGTTTGAACGCGATGGCCATATCAAGATCGGGATGCCCGCCTATCACCGCGCAGGGGAACTGAGCTACAGCCGGGATGTGACCGTGGAAGAACTGCTCGACCCGGCGGTGCGGCAGAAGAAACAGTCGGGCATGCACGATGCCTTCTACGGCAAGAGCTGGCTGTTTTATCACTATCTCCAGTCTGAACCCGGGCAGGGGGAAAAGCTGAAAACGTACTATGATCTTCTGGTCCGCGGGAAAAAGCCGCGCGAAGCCGGGCTGGAAGCCTTCGGCGATTTCAAGGTGCTGGAAAAGGAACTGGATCGCTATCTCGCCCGCAGCAGCATCATGACTCTCCGGCTTCCGCCCGATAAACTGAAAACCGGGCCGATCGCGGTCCGCGCGCTGGGCGAAGGCGAAGGGGAAGTCATGCCCTATGTCATCCGCTCGCGCGTGGGGGTGACGCCGGAAATGGCGGACAAGGTCGTCCCGCCGGTGCGGGAAATTGCCGCACGCTATCCTGCCGATGCCGCAGTGCAGACCGCACTGGCCGAAGCGGAATTCGATGCGGGCAACGATCAGGCCGCGATTGCCGCCGCCGATGCCGCGCTGGCAATCGATCCCAAACGGGTGAACGCCTATGTCCAGAAGGGCTATGCCCTGTTCCGCATGGCGGGCGACGGGGGCAAGGGCGTGACATTCCAGGATGCGCGCAAGCCGTTCATCGCGCTCAACAAGCTCGAAAACGATCATCCGCTGCCGCTCTACTACTATTATCGCGGGTTTGTGGAACAGGGCACGACACCCCCCGATGTCGCGATCCATGGGCTGGAACGCGCGGTGGAACTGGCCCCGTTTGACTACGGTCTGCGCATGACGCTCGCCATGCAGCAGATCGGGGCGGGCGACTGGGCGCGCGCGCGGGCCAATCTCGGTCCCATCGCCTACAATCCGCATGGGGGCGCTTATGCGGATCGGGTGCGCTCTGCGCTGGAACGGCTCGACACGCCGGGCTGGAACGGTTCGCGCGCGGAAATCATGGCGCTGATCGGCGGGGACGATGTGCCTGCGGAGGAAGCGCCCCCGCACCTTTGATCCGGCACCCCCTGCCGTTTCCCGCGTTGGTATGGGGAAAGGAGCAGGGCATGTTCGTGGCGGCTTACTGGTGGAGGGTGCATCCCGGCAAGGAGGCGCAGTTTCGTGCGGCGTGGTGCCGGGGAACCGAGCGGATCCGCGCAATATACGGCTCACTCGGTTCGCGCCTGCATTACGAGGCACTGGCAGATGGCGGCGGGCGTTTTATCGGTGTGGCCGAATGGCCCGATCGGCAGACATGGCAACGCGCCTTTGACGCGAAAATGGTCTACGACGATCCGGAAACGCGGGCTGCATTTGTCGATGCGGTGGCGGATACTGCGTTGGAACCGTTGCTTTTAATGGAGGTTACTGATGATTTGCTCGACCGGACCTGTGGGGGATAGCCGCATGTGGGGTGATGCATGAAGCGGCTGGTTCCCGTCGTTCTGGCGCCCCTGGCGCTGGCTGCCTGCCAGTCGGACACGCCGGTGCAATCCACCCCCGCGCCGTCGCCCCCAGCATCGCAGGGCAGCGTCCCTTCGGGCTATCCTCTGGCGCCGGAACTGACCCGGCTGGAATGGTCCAAGGCGGAAAACCGCAAAGATTGCGCGCCGATTGTCTTCACCAACAGCGGCGGGGCTGGGGTGAACGCACGCGCCGCCGAATATTCGGGGGGCTGGGCCGTGGCCTACGACCTGCCCGGCATGCGCAGCGCCTTTGGCGTGGCGGGCAGCGGGCTGCTCGATGGCGATGGTGACGATATGCGGGCCAAGGAACGCCAGTTGCGCGCGCAATGGCCGTATTTCCGCATGCTCTCCGATCTGCCGCAACCGTCTTTCGCGGGATATGGCGTGCAAGGGGCCAAGGCCTACCCCGCAGACAATCCCGGCGGAACGGGGCTGGATTCGCTCGCCTATGTCCAGATCAGCGGGCAGAAATGCCTCTACAACGTCTGGAGCAAGCTGGGCCGCGAACATCTCGAAACCCTGTTGGTATCGCTGCGGATGCTGTGATCGCACCGCGTCCGGCCATCGTGCCGCCCATGCCGGGTGGCGGGATGGCTGTGCGCGGAATAGTGCATGAAATTATTGCCTTTTTTACTTATCTCCGCCAGATCGTCGCAGACATAACCATTCGTCATGGGGGCCTTCACATGCGACTTTCCCGTCTTGTCCTGCCTTGCGCGATGTCCGCGCTGTTTTTCACCGCCGTTCAGGCGCAGGCGGCCGATTGCGCGGAAACGTTCGTGAAGAAGGGCAATATCATTGGCGGACTGCGCTTTATCGCGACAGTCAGCGTTCCCGATGCGAAGCCTGTCACCGCCCTGCAGCAGATGCGCGGTATCGCGGCGGCCAAGGGCTATGACATCATGGCCGACGAGGCGGAATACGGATCGCTGCTGATCGAACAGCCGATGACCGGTTCGGCCCGCGCTTTCCCGATCACGATCACCGCGACCGAAGCCGCAGGCGCCAGCACCGTGGTGATGGAAGCCAAATTGCGCGCCGGGCAATCGACCAAGGACACTGCGGCGCGCGATGAAATGTGCGCCATGCTGAACCAGATCAAGGGCGGCAAGGCCGGGCTCGCCGCCGCCAAATCGGGCGTGGGCGCGACCACCGTGGCTGCCGCGCCGGTGAAAATGAATTCGCTGTCGTTCTCGCAGCAGGTTTCGAAAGATACCGAACGCAACGCGGCGGGCGTGCTGACCCGTTACAAAGGCAAACAGTTCACGATCGACGGCATGGTCGATTACGTGACCAAGGACGGCAACGCCTTCCGTGTCGGCTACAAGATCCCCAATCCGTGGGAACAGGCGATCCGTCTGCCCAATCAGGCCCCGTTCAAGACCGATGTGGTGTGTTACATGGCCCCCGGCCAGGCGGGCTATTCGCTGCAGCTCAAGCCGAACAAGAGCATCAAGCTGACCGGCACGGTCGAGCATTTCGACGAATACAAGCACGTCATCTGGCTGAAAGACTGCCGCCCCGCGCAATAAGCGGCAGGGCGTGCGGCAGGACGGGTTCATCCCGTTTCTGCTTGCCTTGCCGGAGGAAACGCTCTTGAGCCACGCGACGGCGCAAGGGCCGGTATTGCATAAGGATTGCCGCCAATGCCCGATCGTACCGCAGAGCCACAGGGCGAATGGGCGGGGTGGTCGGTATCGCGGGGCGATCCCTTCAACGATCACGTCGGGCCGTTCCATTATCGCATCGATGATCAGGGCGCGATGGTCTGCGCCATGCGGGTGGAGGACAAGCATATCAACGGCGGCGGGGGGCTGCACGGCGGCCTGCTGGCGACGTTTGCGGATTTCTGCCTTTTCGCCTTTGCCGGGCTGACCGGGGATGCCGCGGCTGTCACGATCTCGCTGAACTGCGATTATGTGGGGGCGGTTGCCCCGGGCGAACGGATCGAAGGCCGGGGCGAAGTGACCCGGCAGACCGGTTCGATGATCTTCCTGCGCGGCACGATCACATCGCCGCGCGGGCCCGCAGTGGCCTTTTCCGGCATCCTCAAGAAGATCAGGCGCCCGGCATAGGGCCGAATTCCGGCCTTTCCTTTCGGCCGCTCCGCCCTGCCGGTTTCCTGACTCAAAAGTTCACAACGTGTTCAGTTGGCACGTGGTTAATTGTGCCCTTGCCCGAGGTGGTCTGCCATGCGGGCAAAGGCCATAAGGAGAATGGGCCATGTTCAAAAATCTTGGACGCCTGAGCCTTGCCGTCGTTCTGGCGGCCAGCACTTTTGCCGTGGCCACAACGGCAGAAGCACGTGGTTATCGTGATCGTGGCGACGATGCGGCTATCGCAATTGGCGCGGGTATTGTCGGTCTGGCCATCGGTGCGGCGATCGCTGACAACGATGGCGATCGTTATTACGACCGGCGTTATTATCGCGATTACCCCGATTATTACTATTACCAGGATCGCGGTTATTATCGCGGGTATCCCAACCGCTATTACAATGACCGGTATTATCGCAACGACCGCCGTCATTATCGCAATCACCGCAATTATCGCGGTTATGACTATCGCGATTATCGCGGTGAACGGCGCCATTACAAGAACTATAACGGCAATCGCCGCTGGCGGCGTTAATTCGTCGGCACAATTTCGGGGCGCCTGATTGCAGATCGGGCGCCCCGGTTTGTCTGTCCCGCACAGTATGGCTGATGCGGCTTCATAGTCGACATTGCCACCCTTGTCCGACTACAAGGCGCTCTGGTTCACCACTCCAGAGGAAGCCAATATGACATTGAAATTGCAACCTTCTCTTCTCTGCATCAGCGCCATCCTGACCTTGGGGCTGGCCGGTTGCGGAGGGAACGATACGGCTGCGGACGGCACGTCCGAAGCGGCCGCAGGCGCCACGCCGGCGACCTCGGCCGCCGCCACGCAGGGCGCAAGCACGCCGTCCGCCGCGCCCACATTGGCGCAAGGTCCGGATGTCTGCTTCCGGGCCATTGCCAAGCATCTCGGCGCCGATACCAAGGTTGCGGAAATCACCTCGTTCTTCAGCGCAGGCAGCAAGATCGACAGCAACGATTCCAAGCCCGAAGGCGAGATGACCACCTGTACGGTGGAATATCAGAACCCGGACGATCCGCGTAAGCTGCTCAGCACGCGGCTGGATATTGCCACTGGCACTTTTGCGCCGCCCAGCCCGGTCGAAATCACGGTTATGGGCAATGCCGCCGATTTCCGGCTGGAAGATCACCTGATTCCGCTTTCGCAGCTCAATCCCGCGGCGCTGACCGGGGTCATGGACGCGCAGAAGGCCGATCTGGGTGCGATTTACAGCAGCTATGCCTGGACCGGGGTGCGCCTGTCGTCGCCCGACAGCTTCAACAACAAGCATACGCTGCGGCTTGACCTGACCGGCCGTCTGGCGGCCAACGACATCAAGGAAAACGGGTATGCGTCGGTCACCACCGATGGCAAGACCATCACGACCAACCATCTGAAACCCTGATGCCTGTGGCACACTGCGGTCCGCAGATGGCCGCAGTGTGCATCACTGCATCGCTATGCCGCGCTTTCCTACAGGCGTGAAATCTGCCTTATGCTGCGCGATGACGCGCCAATCCCCGACCCGCTCCGCCAATCGCTCGGCCAACCGCTCCGGCACTGGCAAACCCGCCCGCTGGCCATCGTGGCGGCGGCTGCCGCAATTCGTGCCGGTGCCACTGCGCAGGCGGCGTGATGGATGGACGCCCGAACGGCAGGGCCGCTTTATCGGCTATCTCGCGGAAACCGGCTCGGTCTCGCAGGCTGCCGCGCGTGTCGGGTGTTCGCGTGAAACGCTGTACCGCTTGCGGCGCAGGCCGGGCGCGGAAAGTTTTGCCGCCGCATGGGATGCGGCGCTGGCCATCCGCAAGAACGGTATTAAAATACCGGCGCGGAAGGTCACACCCGATGAACTGCCGGTTCTGGCGTTTGACGGGGCGATCCGCGTGCGGATGTATCGCGGGCGGTTTGCCACGGTGAACCGCCAGCCCAGCAATACCGCGCTTTTGCGGTTGCTGTCACAGTATGGTCGGGCCTTGCGCGCCCATGATCGCGGGCACTGGCCATAGGGGCGGGGCCCCGTGTGGCTGGCGTGTGGCTGGCGCGTTTTGCGGGTGTTCTGTGTCAACCGCCGCGATCAGCGTTTGCGCACGAATTCGGCGCGCAGCACCAGCCCCTTGATGCCCGGATACTTGCAGTCGATTTCCTGGGGATCGCCGGTCAGACGGATCGATTTGATCAGGGTGCCCTGCTTCAGCGTCTGGCCCGCGCCCTTGACCTCGAGATCCTTGATCAGGGTCACCTGATCGCCATCCTGCAGGAGATTGCCCACTGCATCGCGCACTTCGATCGCGCCCGCTGCCGCCTGCTTGGCCGCCAGTTCCGAGGCTGGCATCCATTCGCCGGTTTCCTCGTCGAACACATAGTCTTCGTCAGTATCGGGCATGTCGCTGTCCCCTCGTCGCGCAATTCGGATGGTGTGGGCGCTATGTCAGGCCGACAGGTGGGGGGCAAGCGTCCTGTGCAGTGCGGTTGCGCGGTGTGCCTCACCCCGTCCCGTCCCGCAAAGCGGGCTTGCACCATGGTCGCCGGGGCGGCATCATGGCGCGATGACCCGTATCCTCGCACGTCTCGCTGCACCGCTCGCTCTGGGTGCTCTTACGCTTGCGCTCGCCGCCTGCCAGCAGAACGGACCGGGGCAGGCCAACGTTCCCGGCAGCGCGCAGGACGGCCAGCCTTATGACGGGATCAAGGCGGACGAAACCTTGCGTTTTACCGGGACGGAACCGTTCTGGGGCGGCGAAACCAAAGGCACGGTGCTGAAATATACCACGCCCGAAAACGCGGAAGGGGAAACGATCACTGTCGCCCGTTTCGCCGGGCGCAACGGGATCTCGCTCACCGGGACGCTGGAAGGCAAGGCCTTCGGCATGGCGGTGACACCGGGCGAATGCAGCGATGGCATGTCGGACCGGACTTATCCCTTCACGGTGACCTTGCGGATCGGGCCGCAGGGCGACGGCGAATTGCGCAGCGGCTGCGGGTGGACCGACAGCAAGCCCTTTACCGGCCCGGCCAACCCGTAAGCAGGCCCATGCGCGGCGGCCCCTGTTCGAAACGCCATGCCATACCCATATGGCAGACATGACCGACACGACCAGCCCCGCAACCCAGCCCAGCCTCTATATCCCGCACGGTGGCGGACCATGCTTTTTCATGCCCGATCCCACGGGCATGTGGCGCCAGATGGAAGCCTATCTGCAGTCGATCGCGGGTAGCCTGCCCGAACGGCCGCGCGCCATTCTGCTGGTGTCCGCGCACTGGGAAACCGAAGGATTCGCCTTTACCGGCGGCACCGCACCCGGGCTGATCTACGATTATTACGGGTTCCCCCCGCATACCTATGAACTGACTTATCCCGCGCCGGGTGCGCCGTGGCTGGCGGATGCGGCGGCGGCCCTGCTGAATGCGGCGGGCCTGCCTGCGCGGGTCGATGCCGATCACGGTTTCGACCACGGCATGTTCGTGCCGCTGAAAGTGGCGTTCCCCGATGCCGATATCCCGGTGGTGGAAATGTCGCTGGACGCCAGCCTCGATCCCGCGCTGCATCTGGCGGCGGGCCGGGCGCTGGCCCCGCTGCGCGATCAGGGCGTGCTGGTGATCGGGTCGGGGATGAGCTTTCACAATATGGCGGTGATGCGCAATCCGTCGCTGGCGGCCTATTCGGTCGATTTCGATCACTGGCTGGGCGATGCGGCACAGGCTCCGGCGGGTGACCGCGCCGCCCTGCTCACGCAATGGGAAGGCGCGCCCAACGCCCGGCACAGCCACCCGCGCGAGGAACACCTGCTGCCGCTGATGGTGGCGGCCGGTGCATCGGCGGCGGCGGGCACGGTGGACTATAATGAATCCATGATGGGCAGCGCGATTTCGGCCTATCGTTTCAACTGACCGGCACAAGCAGGGGGTAATGGTGGCAGGGGGGAATGGGGGGATGATCCGATACAGGCGTCTGGTGGCCCGGGCCGTTGCGCTGGCGCTGATCTGCGGTGCGCCGATGGCGGTGGCGCAGGCGCAGGAAACGGGCGCGACCACCGGGGATGGGCAACCGTTCGATCCCGATAATCTGCCCCCTGTCAGCTATCCGGCGCTTGCCGAAACGGCGGACACCATGTTCGATTTCATCCCCGAAGGCTGGGTGATGGAAAGCCATAAACAGGGCGATCTCAACAACGATGGCAAGGACGATTTCGCCGCGATCCTGCGGATGCGCGATCCGGCCAACATGGTATCCGACCCCTGGCTGGGCGAACCGTTGGACACCAATCCCCGTATCCTGCTGGTGGCCTTTCGCGAAGGGGAAGGGCTGTTTCGCCGGGTGGTTGCCAACCATGTACTGATCCCCCGCAGGGACAATCCGATGCAGGAAGATCCCTTGCGCGAAATCGCCATAAAGCGCGGCGTGCTCACGCTCACGCTGGAAAATTTCATGAATGCCGGGGCTGGGGGACGTGGAATGCGACCTATGCCTTTCGCTGGCAGGCGCCCCATTTCGTTCTGATTGGATACGATCGTCATTATCTCGCGCGGAACAGCGGCGAGAGCGAGGATATTTCGGTCAATTACCTGACGCACCGGCGCAAGACGGTGAAAGGCCGGATCGATGAAGCGGGCGAGGCTGTGAGCTGGCGTATGGAGCCGCGCCGCGCGCCGATCACGCTGGAGGGGATCGGCGATGCCATGCAATGGCATCCCGATTATCCTGATGGCTATCCCGACGGAAACGCACCATAATTCGACGTGATGAGAACCGTTCTAAATGATGTTTGTAGATTGTTAAAAATGCAGTAACTTTCTTCCTCTCATTGAGGAGTGGGGAAGATGGTTCGTAAGATTGCAGCAGAATTTTTCGGAACGTTCTGGCTTGTTTTCGGGGGATGCGGCTCTGCGGTACTGGCCGCGGCCTTTCCTGAACTGGGCATCGGCTTTGCGGGCGTGGCGCTGGCATTCGGCCTGACCGTCGTGACCATGGCCTATGCCGTCGGCGGCATTTCCGGCGGCCATTTCAACCCTGCGGTGTCGCTGGGGCTGGCTGTGGCTGGCCGGTTCGACTGGAAGGAACTGATCCCTTACTGGGTGGCGCAAGTGATTGGCGCGATTGTGGCCGGGGCGGTGCTCTATGCCATTGCTTCGGGCAAGGCGGGCTTCGCTGCGGGCGGGTTTGCCTCGAACGGGTTCGGCGAACTGTCGCCAGGCGGCTATTCGCTGCAATCGGCGCTGCTTATAGAAATCGTGCTGACAGCGGGCTTCCTGCTGGTGATCATCGGTTCGACGTCGCGCCTGGCCCCGGCCGGTTTTGCGCCGCTGGCCATCGGTCTGGCGCTGACGCTGATCCACCTGATCTCGATTCCGGTGACCAATACCTCGGTCAATCCGGCCCGTTCGACCGGCGTTGCCCTGTTTGCGGATACGGCGGCATTGGGGCAGCTCTGGTTGTTCTGGGTCGCGCCGCTGGTCGGTGCTGCGCTGGGCGCGCTGATCTGGCGCTTCCTGTTGGCCGGGCAGGATAGTGAAGGCTGATCCCTTCGCCTGCTTATCACCAAGTCTTGCAAGGGGGCGTCACCAAAACCGGTGGCGCCCCCTTGTCGTTTCGGCGAGGGCGCGCCTAAGGAGGCCTTCGCAGACGCATCCAGCCCGGAAAGGACCATGAATTGAGCGCAGGACATGCAAAACTGGCCGTTGCGCGGCTTGCCAGCCCCGAACTGTTCGGCAAGTCCGGCTTCGCGCTTCGTTCCGCCGCGTTCGAGGATGGGGAAGAACTCGACCCCAGTTTCACCGCGGACGAAGAAGATGCCGTTGCTCCGCCGCTCGAATGGACCGCACCGCCATCAGGGACGATGGAACTGGTGCTGGTGGTCGAAGATCCCGATGCCGCTGGCGCTGACCCGGCCTGCCACTGGCTGGTCTGGGGCCTCGCCCCGCAGAAGGGCCAGTTGCTGGAAGGCGAAGTCCCGCCGCGCGTGGGCAAGAACGCCCATCGCAACAGCGAATGGTTGCTGCCCGAACCGCCGCATGATGACGATGCCCATGCCTATGTCTTCCAGCTGTTCGCGGTGGACCTGCCTTTGACGCTGATGCCGGGCGCATCGCGTGATGAAGTGCTGGCGGCCATCGACGGGCACGTGGTCGGCGTCGCCATGCTGACCGCAACGTATGCGCGCGTCGATGAAGACGACGAAAACTGGGATGACGACGCGGATTGACCGGCTGCGGTGATCCGTCCCGCACGCCTGATTCCTCCCGCCTGGCTCTGCCCCTGCATTGGCGCTTGCCCCCATGGGCCTGCGCCGGTTAGCTCTGCCGGGTGACGGCGGAGACAAGGAGACGGGCATGCGTGGGACAGGTCGGCTGGTGGCAGGGTTCCTGTTCGGGGTTGCGCTGTTCGGCACGCCGATTGCCGCGCAAACCCCGGAACAGGTTGCCGCCGCCGCGCTGAAGGCGGCCCCCGTGTTCGACGGCCACAACGATGCGCCGATCCAGTTGCGCGGGCGTTACCGTAATATTCTCGACGGGTTCGATTTCGAGGACACCCATGCCACGGGTGCCGATGCGCCGCATGGCCGCGCGATGCACACCGATCTGGTGCGCCTGCGCAAGGGCCGCGTCGGTGCGCAGTTCTGGTCGGTCTTCGTCAGTGCCGATCTGTCCGAACCGCAAGCGGTGCAGGCGACACTCGAACAGATCGATGTGACCAAGCGCCTGATCGCCCGGTATCCGCGCGATCTGCGTCTGGCGCTGACCGCGCAGGATGTCGAACAGGCCATGGCGAAGGGCCAGATTGCCTCGCTGATGGGCATGGAAGGTGGCCATTCGATCGGATCGAGCCTTGCGGTGCTGCGCCAGATGCAGGCGCTGGGCGTGCGGTATCTGACACTGACCCATGCCAAAAACACGCCCTGGGCGGATAGCGCGACCGACACGCCCGCGCATGGCGGGTTGACCGATTTCGGCCGCGACGTGGTGCGCGAAATGAACCGGCTGGGCATGCTGGTCGATCTGGCCCATGTCAGCGAGCCGACCATGCTCGATGCGCTGGACGTTGCGCAAGCGCCGGTGATTTTCAGCCATTCGGGTGCGCGGGCGGTGACTGATCACGTCCGCAACGTGCCCGACAGCGTTCTTGCTCGGCTGCCTGCCAATGGCGGGATCGTGATGGCCGTGGCGCTGCCCGCCTATATCAGCGAAGCGGCGCGTAGCTGGCAAGCCGACCGTAAGGGCGAACAGGCGCGGCTGGAAACCCTGTGGCCGGGGCAAGCGGATGCGGTGGCGGCGGGGCTGGCTTCATGGGATCAGGCCCACCCCGAACCGCAGGTCACGATTGGCCAGCTGGCCGATCATATCGACCATATCCGCAAGATCGCGGGGATCGATCATATCGGGCTGGGCGGCGATTACGATGGCATGCCGCACGGCCCGGCGGGGATGGACGATGTCGCGGGCTATCCCGCGCTGTTCGTGGAACTGGCCCGGCGGGGTTATGCGCAAGCCGATCTGGAAAAGATCGCCAGCCGCAATATCTTGCGCGTCATGCGTGCGGCCGAACGTTATGCGGCAGCCCACAGAGGCGATCCACCGATCGAAACGCCCGTTCCGGACTGACGCTCAACCGGCGGCGAGCACGGCCAGCGTTTGCCGGTCCCGTTCGCCACGAGCAAGTTTATCGAGAGCTTCTGTGAACTGTGGGCCGCCGCCTACGGCTTCGAACAGGGTCATCGCGCTGCGGAATTTCCGCGCATCGATGGCGCCAAACAGCGTTTCGAGATCGCGCTTTCCCGCCCATTGCAGGACTGCGGCGGTGCAGGCCAGAAGCCGTGCACCCAGCACGGAGTCCGCCAGATAGGCGCGCGCCTCGACACTATCGCGCAGGGCGTAGAACCGGGATGTCGCGCTGCTGCCCAGACCAGCGATTTGCGGGAAGATGAACCACATCCAGTGGCTCTGTTTCCGACCCGAGCGCAGTTCCTCCAGCGCCCTATGCCAGATCATGCCGCGTTCCTGTGCGGCGAGGAAACGGGCGAGACCCGGCCAATCCGGATGATCGCCCGGCATCGAACGTTACCCGACGCTCATCGCCCCGGTAATCCATGTCATCGACAGCAGCGCGATTGCCAGAATCAGGCTGATCCCGAGAACCCATCGAACAATATGCGGCGTCGACCCGCCACGCACCTCGTCCGTGGTGACATGGACTTCATCGCCTTGGCGTTCCATGTGCACTCTCCATTGTTGCGGAGGGTGGGTGACACCCCCCCAACAACAACGGTTTCCCGCGCCAGATGTTCCGCGCGGGGAAAGGCGGTCAGTCGCGCAGCAGTTCGTTGATCCCGGTCTTCGAACGGGTCTGGGCGTCCACGGTTTTTACGATCACCGCGCAGTAGAGCGAGGGGCCGGGGGTGCCATCGGGCAGGGGCTTGCCCGGCAGCGAACCGGGGACAACCACGGCATAAGGCGGAACCTTGCCGATGTGGACTTCGCCGGTGGCACGATCGACGATCTTGGTCGATGCGCCGAGGAACACGCCCATGGAAAGAACCGCGCCTTCACCCACGATCACGCCTTCGGCCACTTCCGAACGGGCACCGATAAATGCGCCGTCTTCGATGATCACCGGGCCGGCCTGCAGCGGTTCGAGCACGCCGCCGATACCGGCGCCGCCCGAAATGTGCACGTTCTTGCCGATCTGCGCGCAACTGCCGACAGTGGCCCAGGTATCGACCATGGTGCCTTCACCGACATAGGCGCCGATGTTGACGAAGCTCGGCATCAGCACAACGCCCTTGGCGATATGGCTGCCGCGGCGGGCGACGGCGCCCGGAACCACGCGGAAGCCTGCATCGCGGAACTGGTCATCGCCCCAGGTGTCGAATTTGCTGGGCACCTTGTCGAACGCGGGGGCGCCGCCCGAACCGTTTTCGATCACGATATTGTCGTTAAGGCGGAACGAGAGCAGCACGGCCTTCTTGAGCCACTGGTTGACGGTCCACCCGCCCTGGCCGTCGGGTTCGGCCACGCGCGCGGCACCGCTTTCCAGCAGGGCAAGCGCGGCGTCCACATCCTTGCGCACATCCGCGCTGGCGGGGGTGACGGTATCGCGCGCCTCCCAGGCGGCTTCAATGGCGGCGGCGAGTTGGGCGGACATGCGGGCTTCTCCTACGCGGATCATCTAATGGGGCAGGCGCCTAACCGCTTGCAGCGAACGGGGCAAGAGGGGGCGGGGGTGGTGAAAAGCGGCGGATGAGTATTTCTTCGTATTAAGGTTTGCTTTATTCGCCTGTGGGAACAACGCAAATTGCGATGCAGGGGGTTAAGGTAATGCGGGCGACGGGCAATATTCGGAAGAAAGTGCTGCATGGGGCAGCCTTGTCTGCGATGATTCTTCTGGCCGCCTGCGGCGGTGGTGGCGGTGGCGGCGTTTCGAGCACGCCTACGCCTACGCCTACGCCTACGCCTACGCCTACGCCTACGCCTACGCCTACGCCTACGCCTACGCCTACGCCTACGCCCACGCCCACGCCCACGCCTACGCCGACCCCAACGCCTACGCCCACGCCCACACCCACGGGAACGCCGCCGCCGCCGGTGGCTGTGCCGACGGCGTTCGACACCACTGAGTTTCAGGCGAGCACTAGTGCGAAGTTCCACAATGCGGTCGCCGCCTGGTCCGATCCGACCGACCCGGCCACCGGCAGCGGCGTTGCGATCGCCATCATCGACGATGGGATCGACACCAATAACGCCGAATTCACCGGCCGGATTTCCAATCTTTCAAAAGATTTTGCTGGCCATGCCGACTTTGCATCGCAAGGCGGTACGCACGGCACGCGTATTGCGCTGGTCGCCGCCGCCGCCCGCAATGATGTGGGCACGATGGGCATCGCCTATGACGCCACCATCATGGCTCTGCGCGTCGATCGGGGCACCACCTGCAGCAGCCGATGCCGTTATGACACCGCTGCGATTGTCCAGGCGATCTCCTATGCCGCCGATAATGGGGCAAGGGTGATCAACCTGTCGATGAGCGGGAGTTCCGCCAGTGCCGAAGTAACGGCCGCAATTACCGCCGCAACCGCTGATGGCGTCGTCGTTGTCGTTTCCGCAGGTAACGACGGTTTGGCCAATCCCTCCGGTTTCGCCCGCGATCTGCTCGTGGCGGGTGGCGGCAATGTTATCGTTGTCGGCTCGGTCGATGCCAATGGCAACATTTCCACCTGGAGCAACCGGGCCGGTTCGACCAAAGCCTCCTATCTTGCCGCCCTCGGCCAGGACGTCCCGGTTACGGCGCTGAGTGGCAGCGGCATTGCAACTTACAGCGGAACAAGCTTTTCCGCCCCGCAAGTCAGCGGCGCGGTGGCGCTGCTGGCGCAGGCCTTCCCCGCGCTGAGCGGTGCCCAAATCGTCGAAATCCTGCTGGACACCGCGCATGATGCCGGGGCTGTCGGGACCGATGCGGTTTACGGCAGGGGTATCCTCGATATCGCTGCGGCGATGAACCCTGTTGGCCCGACATCGTTTGCGGGCACGGATAACTCGGTGATCCTCGGCAATACGATTGGCGCCGGGTCCGAAGCGATGGGCGATGCGTTGACGGGCGCGTCGCTGGGTACGGTCGTACTCGACAAGTATAATCGCGCCTATGGCTTTGACATGGGCCACAACCTGCGCAGTGCGTCAATCGTGCCCAAGCTGCGCAATGCGCTGGCGAGCGAACAGCGCGTTCTGGCGGGGGCAAGCGACAAGGCGACATTTGCCTTCACGGTCGATGCCACCAATTCGGGCAATATCCAGATATGGCCCGATGCCATGCGCCTGACACAGGAAGATGCGGAAAAAGCCCGCGTTCTGGCGGCGCGTGTCGCCTTGCGGCTTTCGCCCAATACACAGGTGGGCTTTGGTTTTTCCGATACCGCCAATGGGCTGGTCGCGCAGTTGCAGGGCGCCGATCGCCCGGCGTTCTTCGTGGCGCAGGACGCGGCTTCGGAAGAAGGGTTCATGGCGGATGACCGGGTTTCGCTGGCGCTGCGTCGGCAAATCGGCGGGTGGGGGCTGACGGCCGGTGCCGAAAGCGCACGGGTTGTTTCGGGCGCGCCGCTGCGGTTCGATACCGCCTTGCGCGACAGCCGCTCACGCGACGGCATGACCCGTTTCGGCATCGCGCTCGATCGCGACTGGGGCCCGGTCGACATGGCGTTCGGGCTGAGCTGGATGAACGAGAACCGCACCGTTCTGGGCGCGCGCTTCAACGATGCCTTTGGCGGCAAGGGGGCGGACAGCGTGGTCCTCGATGGTCGGCTGGGCTGGGATTTCGCCCCATCATGGCGATTTGGGGCGGCTTGGCGCGAAGGCTGGACCATGGCCCGTTCTGCCGGGTTGATCGCGGACGGATCGCAATTGCGCAGCCGGGCATGGTCGTTCGATGTCAGCAAGCGGCAGGTGTTCGGCCAATCGGACAGCATTGCCCTGCGTATCGCGCAGCCGCTGCGGGTCGAATCCGGCAGACTGCGGCTCGATTTGCCGGTCGCCTATGATTATGCCACCGGCACGACGACATTCGGTACCCGTTCGCTGAACCTCGCCCCCGATGGGCGCGAGGTGATGGGCGAACTGGCGTGGAACGGGCGTCTGTTCAGTGGATTTGCCACGGCCAGCGTGTTCTATCGTCGGGACCCGGGGCATTACGCCCAGGTGCCCGATGACAAGGGCATTGCCCTGCGCTGGAGCAAGGGCTTCTGAGATTACGGATGGGGTTGCGCGGGGACAGATACGCCTGTCCCCGCCAATCCTGAGCTTGCGCGTTGGATCGAGAGGCGCGTGAGCGCGGCCTAGTGTGGTGGATTTGAAATTCGCATCATTAATCGGCTAGGTACGGCGCGAATTTCAAATCCATAAACCACACTAGAATCCATAAATTCTAGTGACCCTTATGAATCTGAAGTTCGCTCAGCGCCTGCCTCACAATGCTGCGAACTGCAGATTCGGGTCACTAGCGCATCAGTTCGCGGACGAAATCCACCAGCCCGGTTTGCCGGCGGCGGCGCAGCCGTTCCGCGTGCAGGATCGTGCGCACTTTGGCGAAACAGGCATCGATATCGTCATTGATGACGACATAGTCATAGCCGTCCCAATGGCTGATTTCCGATTGCGCACGGGCCATGCGCCCGGCGATCACTTCGGCACTGTCGGTTCCGCGCGATGACAGGCGGTGCGCCAGTTCGGCAATGCTGGGCGGCAGCAGGAAGACGCGTACCACATCCGGCCCGGCGCGCTGGTGCAACTGCTGGGTGCCCTGCCAGTCGATATCGAACAGGTAATCCTTGCCATTGCGCAGCCCGGCGTCGATTTCCGCCCTGGGCGTGCCATAGCAATTGCCGAACACTTCCGCCCATTCGAGAAAGGCATCTTCCGCTACCATCCGGTCAAATTCCGGGCGGCGGGCGAACAGGTAATCGGTGCCATCCACCTCGCCCGGGCGCATTGGCCGGGTGGTCACCGAAACCGACATATGGAGGTTCTCTTCCGCGGCGAGCAGCATGCGCGATATGGTCGTCTTTCCGGCCCCGGATGGCGAGGAAAGGACAAACATCAAGCCGCGGCGGTTGAGATCATCTTGATTGGCCATGCCCGCAATTGGCGCGCCCGGGCGCGGGAATCAAGCAGGGACTGCGCCCTGCTGCCCGATTTTTGCCTGCCTGCAGGCTTCAGCTTTCTCCGGGCAGCTTATCCGGGGTTGGGGCCGATGATAAGGCGGCCCGCCGCGCCTGTCGCCGTGCACGGGCCCGATCGAGCATGATCTTGCCGGCCATGCCGCTGCCGACAACCAGCATTCCGGGCAGGGAGTGTGCGGCAATGCGGCTTATGCCCATGGAGAAAAGGCGTTTTCCGAGACCCCGTTTGGCGACGATCGTTTTGGCGGTCTTGGGATCATAGCGCTGGTTCAGCAAGGCCTGCTCTATCGCCATGCGCGCCATCACGGTCGCGCCGCGCAGCACGATATCGGTTAGCAGGAGGTTGGTGGCCGGGTCCGTGCTCGGCCCGGCAATGCCTTTTTTCGCGGCCTGCCGTGCGGTGGGCGGGGGTTTACGCCGTTTCCTGATCAGCGATTTCCTGACGGCCTTGACCATGCTCCACCCTCGGTGGCGGCGTTGCTACTTCTTGCGGCCGAAATCGATGGTGACGACATTGGAGCCGTCATCGCTGGTGGCAGCGGCGGGTCTGTCGTCGGTTTCGGGCGAATCATTTTCCGCATCGTCATGCGGTTCGGGCGCCATATCCGGCACGGAGGCCTGGAATTGCAGGCCGAAATCGACCGCCGGATCGACGAAAGCGGTGATCGCCGCGAAGGGAATCACCAGCTTGGCGGGAATCTGGTTGAAGCTCAGCCCGACCGAGAAGAATTCTTCCCCGACCGTCAGTTCCCAGAACTTGTTCTGGAGGACGATGGTCATTTCATCAGGGAAACGTTCGCGCAGGTGGGCCGGGATGGAAACCCCCGGCGCCCCGGTCTTGAACGTGACGTAGAAATGGTGATTCCCCGGCAATGTGCCCCCGGAATCGACAATCTGGCCCAAAACTCTGCCAACAACGGCACGCAGGGCTTCCTGCACGATTTCATCGTAGGGGATCAGGCTGTCAGGTGTTTCGTCGCTCATGCCCTAAAAGTGGCCCCGGCGCGTGGACCGGTCAAGCGCAAAGCGTATGTCGCAGCACAGTCACGCGGATATTGCGCTTATCGGCTATGGGCCTATAGGCGGGCGCATGCGTACAGGGACGATCAATCGCAAGACCAGCGAGACTGAAATTGCCGTCGAGGTGAATCTCGACGGAACCGGCGCCTATGAGGTTTCGACCGGTATCGGCTTTCTCGATCATATGGTGGAACAGTTTTCCCGCCATTCGCTGATCGATGTGAAGCTGAAGGTTTCCGGTGATCTCCATGTCGATCAGCACCACACGACGGAAGACAGCGCCATTGCGCTGGGGCAGGCCATTTCCCAGGCATTGGGCGACAAGGCGGGCATCGGCCGTTACGGCACGGCCTATTCCCCGATGGACGAGGCGCTGGCGCGCGTATCGCTGGACATTTCCGGACGGCCCTGGCTGGTCTGGAAGGCGGGTTTCAGCCAGCCCCGGCTGGGTGAAATGGATGCCGAACTGTTCGAACACTGGTTCCAGTCGATCGCACAGGCGATCGGCATCACGCTGCATATCGAACTGCTCTATGGGCAGAACAATCACCATATCATCGAAGGTATCTACAAGGGCTTTGCCCGTGCCATGCGGCAGGCGGTAGAACTGGACCTGCGCAAGGGCGGGGCCGTGCCCTCGACCAAGGGGCAGCTTGGTGGCTGAGGTTATCGCTCTCGTCGATTACGGCGCGGGCAATCTCCATTCCGTGCACAATGCGCTGATGGCAGCGGGCGGCGCGGGGGTGAAAGTCACCGCCGATCCCGATACCGTCAGGGCCGCCGACCGGATCGTGCTGCCCGGTGTGGGTGCGTTTGGCGCCTGTGCGGCCGGATTGCGGGCTATCCCCGGTCTGGTCGATGCGATGACCGAGCGGGTGCATGTGGGCGGCGCACCGTTCCTCGGGATTTGCGTGGGCATGCAATTGCTGGCCACGCGCGGGCTGGAACATGGCGTGACCGAAGGGCTGGGCTGGGTGCCGGGCGAAGTGCGCCTGATCGAACGCACGGACCCGGCGATCAAGATTCCGCATATGGGCTGGAACGATGTGGTGCCTGCGCGCCATGATGATGGCGCGGCGCTGATTGCACCGGGCGAAGCCTACTTCCTGCATTCCTATCACTTTCAGCCTGACGATGGCCGCCACGTTGCCGCGATGACCGATCACGGCGGTGGACTGGTGGCCGCCGTGGCGCATGACAATCTGCTGGGCGTCCAGTTCCACCCTGAAAAGAGCCAGGGTTATGGGCTGGAGCTTCTGGCGCGTTTCCTCGACTGGAATCCCTGACCATGATCGTATTTCCCGCCATCGACCTCAAGCAGGGCCAGGTGGTCCGCCTTGCCGAAGGCGATATGGATCGCGCCACCGTTTATGGCGATAATCCCGCCGCACAGGCGATGCTCTTTGCCGAAGCGGGATCGCAATATCTGCATGTTGTCGATCTCGACGGATCTTTTGCCGGTCGCGCGGAAAACCGCGAAGCGGTCGAGGCGATCCT
Organism: Caenibius tardaugens NBRC 16725; assembly: GCF_003860345.1. Taxonomy (GTDB): domain Bacteria; phylum Pseudomonadota; class Alphaproteobacteria; order Sphingomonadales; family Sphingomonadaceae; genus Caenibius; species Caenibius tardaugens. Next base: position 1,596,074 of record NZ_CP034179.1, on the reverse strand, counting down.
CGAAGCGTTTCCGGGGCATGTGCAACTGGGCGGCGGCATCCGTACGCGCGAAGCGGTGGAAGGCTGGTTCGATCTGGGCGTCAGCCGGATTGTCATGGGCACGGCGGCGCTGAAAGACCCGCAGTTCGTGAAAGACATGGCCGCGGCTTTCCCGGGCGGGATCGTGGTGGCGGTCGATGCGCGCGATGGCATGGTTGCCACCGAAGGCTGGGCCGAAGTGTCCGATGTCTCGATTGTCGATATGGCGCGCCGGTTCGAGGATGCGGGCGTGGCCAGTCTGCTGTTCACCGATATCGGGCGCGATGGCCTGCTCAAGGGCTGCAATATCCATGCCACCGTGGAACTGGCGCGGCAAACCGACCTGCCGGTCATCGCCAGTGGCGGGGTCAAGGGGCTGGATGATATCCGCCTGCTGGCCGTCCATTCCAGCGACGGGATCGAAGGCGTGATCACCGGGCGCGCGCTCTATGACGGGCGTCTCGATCTGGCTGCGGCGATTGCCATGGCGCAGAAGGGGTGATCCCATGACTGTCCGCGTCCGTGTCATTCCCTGTCTCGACGTTGCCGATGGCCGTGTGGTCAAAGGGGTCAACTTCGTCGATCTGAAGGATGCGGGCGATCCGGTGGAACAGGCGCGTGCCTATGACGCCGCCGGGGCGGACGAACTGTGTTTCCTCGATATTTCTGCCAGCCATGAAGGGCGCGGGACCCTGCTCGATATCGTGCGGCGCACGGCGGAAGTCTGCTTTATGCCGCTGACCGTGGGGGGTGGGGTGCGCAGTGTGGACGATGCGCGGGCGCTGCTCCTGGCCGGGGCGGACAAGGTCGCGGTCAATTCCGCCGCCGTATCGCGCCCGGAAGTCGTCGCTGAAATCGCGGACAAATTCGGCAGTCAGTGCATTGTCGCATCGGTCGATGCCCGGCGGCAGGAGGGGCATTGGGAAATCTTCACCCATGGCGGGCGTAAGCCCACCGGGATCGACGCGGTGGAACATGCCGCGCGCCTGGCCAAACTGGGTGCAGGGGAACTGCTGGTCACCTCGATGGACGGGGATGGGACCAAGGCGGGCTACGATCTCGACCTGACCCGCACGATCGCCGATCTGGTGAGCGTTCCGGTGATTGCCAGCGGCGGTGTGGGTACGCTCGATCATCTGGTCGAAGGCGTGACCAGGGGCCATGCCAGCGCGGTTCTCGCCGCCTCCATTTTCCACTTCGGCACCTATACCATTGCCGAAGCGCACGCGGCGCTGCGTGCGGCGGGGCTGCCTGCCCGCGCCTGAACGCGCGTGCCGGTTGCGGCCGGATCGGGGCTGCATCATCATCCACAGGGCGGTTCACCGGGCGAGGCGGCTTGACCAGCGCGCCCGCGCGATACATGGATCGGGGATGAGCAGTTCGCCCGATACTCTGGCCCGTCTGGAACAGACCATCGCCAGTCGCCGCGCCGCCGCGCCGGATCAAAGCTATGTTGCGCAGCTCAACGCCCGTGGCCTGCCGGTCATCGCGCGCAAGCTGGGCGAAGAGGCGGTGGAAACCGTCATCGCCGCGTTGAGCGGCAGCCGCGAGGAACTGGTGGGCGAAGCGGCCGACGTGATCTTTCACCTGATGGTCCTGCTGGCCGCGAAAGATGTCGCGCTGGCCGATGTGCTGGCCGAACTCGACCGGCGCGAAGGCGTGTCGGGAATCGCAGAAAAAGCCTCGAGGAACGCATGACCCCGGTCGATCCCACACTGCCTTACGACGATCAGAACATCTTCGCGAAAATCCTGCGCGGCGAGATTCCGTGTACCAAGGTCTATGAAGATGAATGGGCTTTCGCCTTTCTCGACATCAATCCGCAGGCGCCCGAACATATTCTGGTCGTGCCCAAGGGGCCCTATGTCAGCTGGGACGATTTCAGCCTAACGGCCAGCGCGGAGGAAATCGCCGGTTTTATCCGTGCCGTGGGCAAGATTGCGCGGGAAAAGGGGCTGGTCGAACCGGGTTACCGCGCGATTGCCAATATCGGCCCCAATTCCGGGCAACTGGTGCCCCATCTGCACGTGCATATCTGCGGTGGCCGCCCGCTGGGCCGGATGATCCCCGAATAAGGGGTCTGCTTGCGCCTGAATGCGGTGTTTTTGCGCCATGCTGACAACATCCGATTTGCCGGACGACTCGCAGTAAGGCTAGAGTCAGGATTCATCCACCACAGGGGCTTTGCGGGTACCGCAAGGTACGCAGGCAGCAAGGGCGGGGAATGTGACGCGATACGGTGACCAGCGAGTGCGATATGCGCCTCATGTCCGGCCAAAGGGCCCCGTGCAATGACTGGTCTTGCCATGCCTGTTCCCGATACCGCGCAGGTTCTGCCGTGCGAAGGGCACTTGCGCGATGGCACGCATCGTGTCCTGTTGCGCGCCTACTTCGACGATACTGATGCGGGCGGGGTGGTCTATCACGCCAATTACCTGCGCTGGTTCGAGCGTGGCCGATCGGCGATGTTGCGCCAGCTCGGGCTGGACCAGTCGCGCGCGCTGGCCGACGGTCTCGGGGCCTATGCCGTGACCGAGATGGCTATCCGGTACCTGCGCCCTGCGCGGCTGGGCGATGCCGTGGAAATCACCACGCGGATCACGGAACTGCGTGCCGCCAGCTGGCGCGTGGAACAAAAGGCCCTGTGCGGCGATACCATTCTGGCGGATGCGGCGATCCGGATCGGCTTCGTTGCGCCTGATGGCCGCCCTGCCCGCCATCCTGCCGGATGGCACGCGAAATTACAGACAGTTCTTGCCCCCGAAGGAGCAGCATGACCGACCTCGCTATCCTGTCCGCCGCCGCAGCTGCGGCCGCCCCGACCCGGTTGGACCCGGTAAAACTGTTTCTGGATGCCGATATCGTTGTCCAGCTTGTCATGGCCGGTCTTTTGCTGGCCAGTATCTGGGTGTGGATGATCATCATCTCGTTCTCGATGCGTATCGGGGCAGCCCGCAGGCGGTCCAGCGAATACGAAGCGCATCTGTGGGAACAGAGCGACGAGCGCCCGGTGGAAGAGCAGAAACCCCGTTCCGCAAGCCCGGCAGGGCGCGTTGTCGCCGCCGGTCTCGAAGAATGGCGGCTGTCGACCAAAGGGGCGGGTTACGATGTCGATGGTGCGCGCCAGCGCATCGCCGGGGCGATGGAAGGCCAGATCGGCGTGGAAGCCGATACGCTGGCCGAACGCCTGAACTTTCTGGCCACGATCGGTTCGGTGGCCCCGTTTATCGGCCTGTTCGGGACCGTCTGGGGGATCATGAACAGCTTCTTCCAGATCGGGCAGCAGCAGAATTCCTCGCTGGCCGTGGTCGCACCGGGTATTTCGGAGGCGCTGTTCGCCACCGCGATCGGCCTGTTTGCCGCCATTCCCGCCGTGATTGCCTACAACCGTTTTTCGCAGCAGGTGAACGTGTTTGAAGCCCGGTTGCAGCGTCTTGCCGACAAGGTTCACGCGCAGCTTAGCCGCCAGATGGACGCCGACTGATGGCGATGGGTCTCAGCGCCTCAGGCAGGCGCGGGCGGCGCGGCGGTTCGCGCCGTGCCCCGATGGCCGAAATCAACGTCACCCCGCTGGTGGACGTGATGCTCGTCCTGCTGATCATCTTCATGGTCACTGCGCCGCTGCTGACCTCGGCCGTGCCGGTGGATCTGCCCGACAGCCGGGCCAGCGCGATGGAACAGGAACCCGATCAGATCACGATCTCGATCGCCGCCGATGGCGGGATCTATATCGATGACGATCCGGTTGCCCCCGGCACTTTGCCTGACCGGCTTGCTGCGCTCCCGCGCCAGGCGTCGGGTGAACCGCCGCTGATTACGCTGCGGGCGGATCGTGCGCTGGATTATGGCCGGGTCATGTCGGTCATGGGTGAGCTGAATCGTGCGGGTCTCAATGCGATCTCGCTGGTCACCAACAGTTCAGAAACCGCCCCATAGGCAGGGTTATGGCTTCGGCAGTGATCCGTCCTGAAGAACGCACCGGCCTTGCCGTGGCCGTGGTGCTGCACGTGGCGCTGGTCGCCATGCTGCTGCTGCAGCCAGAGCCCGCGCGACAGCTGAAAACGCCGGAGCGGATGACGGTCAGCCTTGTGGAAGATGTCGGGCTGACCTCCACTGGCCCCGTGGTCGCACAAAAGACGCAAGCCGCAGTGGCCCCGACGATTTCGGAAGAGATTGCCCCGCCTGCGCCGTCAGAACCCACCCCGGCGCCGCAACCGGAACCGCGCGAAGTGCCCCAGCCCGCACCACCAAAGCCTGTACCGTCCAAGCCCACGCCGCCCCAGCCCGCACCGCCAAAACCCACGCCAAAGCCCAGTCCGAAACCCGTGCCCAAGCCGGTTGCGAAACCGGCCCCGGCCAAGCCGCAGCCGCAGCCGGCCAAACCGGCGGCGAAACCGGCTCCGGCGAAACCAGCACCGGCCAAGCCAGCACCGGCCAAGCCCGCTGCTGCGAAGCCGGGCGGGGGCAGCAAGCTGGGTGACGATTTCCTCAAGGGCGCGAACTTTGGCGATGCCAAGGCCGATGCGGCGGTTCCGGCGTCACAGATCGGGGCGCAGGCCAAGGCATCGCTCAATCAGGCGATTTCCCGGCAGCTCAAGCCGCACTGGTCCAGCCCGCAGGGGGCCGATGCGGAATTGCTGGTGACGGTGCTGGCTTTCGATCTCAACCGCGACGGGACCCTTGCCGGGGCGCCGCGCGTTGTCAGTCAAAGCGGCGTCACCGATGCCAATCGCGCGCAGGCCAGCCGTCACAAGGAGCTGGCGATCCGTGCCGTGCAATTGGCGGCGCCCTTTGACTTGCCACCTGAATATTACAATGCTTGGAAGCGTGTGACTGCATTCCGTTTCGACAGAAAGATGTGACAGTGAAAAAACTAATTGCTTGCATCGCTTTTGCCATCACCGTTCCCGCCTCCGCGCAGAACGCACCGACCATTCCGGCCACGCCTGCCGAAGAAGGGCTGACCGGCAGCGTCACGGACGAAAAGGAATGGCAGGATCTGGGCATTGCGATCCCCGCTTTCGCAACGGATGCCAACAAGCCCACCCCGGCCAATGCCCAGGGCACCGGCGCGCTGGGTGTGGAAGTGGCCCGGGTTATCACGGCCGATCTGCGCAACAACGGGTTGTTCATGCCGGTGGGGCCGGATGCTCTGCCGCGCCCGACTTATCCCGAAATTCCCGCGCCGAACTGGGGCACATGGTCCGGGCGCAGCGCGGAAATGCTGGTCCAGGGGCATGTCAACGCCGAAGCCGATGGCAATATCACGGTGAGCTGCCATCTCTATGACGTGAACCTGCGGCAGGAACTGGTGAACAAGGACTGGCGGCTGGCACCGTCGGACTGGCGGCGCGGCGCGCACAAATGCGCCGATCTCGTCTATTCGCGTCTTTCGGGCGAAAATCCGTTCTTCGACAGCAAGATCGCCTATATCGCCGAAACCGGGCCGAAGGGTAACCGGACCAAGCAACTGGCGATTATGGATTCGGATGGGGCGAACCACCGGTTCATCACCACGGGCAAGGCCACGGCGCTCACCCCGCGGTATTCGCCCGATTACAAATCGATCGTCTATCTCAGCTATCTCAACGGCAATCCGCGGATTTACGTTTACGATCTGGTGGCAGGGACGCAGCGGCTGGTGACGCAGAGCACCAACCCGACCTTTGCCCCGCGCTGGTCGCCCGATGGCCGGACCATTCTCTATTCGATGGCGGTCAACGGCAACACCGACATCTATTCCGTGTCGGCGCAAGGCGGGCAGAGCAAGCGCCTGACCGATGCGCCAGGCATCGATGTCGGTGGCAGCTATTCACCCGATGGCAGCCAGATCGTGTTTGAAAGCGATCGTTCGGGCAGCCAGCAGCTCTATGTGATGAACGCGGATGGTACGAACCAGCGCCGGATCAGCTTCTTCGGCGGCCGTGCGGCGACGCCGGAATGGAGCCCGCGCGGCGACCAGATCGCGTTCACGCATATCGCAGGCAATTTCCGTGTCGGCCTGATCAGCCCGAGCGGCGGCAATCTGCGGCATCTGACCGACAGTTGGCAGGACGAGGCGCCGACCTGGTCGCCGAATGGCCGTATTATCCAGTTTTTCCGCACGGAACGGGGTTCCGGGCGTGCATCGCTGTGGCAGGTCGATCTGACGGGGCGTAATCTGCGCCGTCTGCCGACACCGGTGGATGCGTCGGACCCCGCGTGGGGACCGGTTTTACCGTAAGGATGTTTTGAGGGCGTTGGGGCGAACGAACTGAGTGAACAGCGGTAATTATCAAGGAGAAAAGAGCATGAGAAGGAAACTTGCCACCACTGTCGTTGTTGCGAGCGCCATGGCGCTGGCGGCATGTCAGAGCAAGGCTCCCGACACGCTGCCCCCACAGCCCGCGGGTTCGACCCCGCCGCCGGATTCCGCCGGCCCGATCCCCGGGAGCCAGGCCGATTTTCTGGCGCAGATGAGCGGCCGTCAGGTGATCTATTTCGACACCGATCGCTACAACATCGATTCCGCCGATATCGCGGCCTTGCAGGCGCAGGCGCAATGGATGCAGCAGTACCCCAACAAGCGCGCCACGATCGAAGGCCATTCCGACGAACGCGGAACGCGGGACTACAACCTCGCGCTGGGTGAACGCCGGGCCAATGCGGCCAAGAACTATCTGGTGAGCCTGGGTGTGGACGCGAGCCGTCTGTCGACCGTTTCCTATGGTAAGGAACGGCCCGAGGCACTGGGTTCGGATGAATCCGCCTGGTCCAGAAACCGCCGCGCGGTGACGATCACGATCGACTGATCGGTCGAAATTTTTTGTTGTGGAAGGCCGGTATCCGCTGGAATAGCGGGCCGGCCTTTACTATTCTGGTGCGATGTATCCGAGGCATTCCTGATGGCCCGTCCCCGCCGATCCAATGATTGGGGTTTCCCGCGCTGGCGTAGCTATGGCAGCACGAGCGAAGCCGCGCAGGTGCGCCTGTGCGACCGGCACGGTTGCACCGAGGCGGGCAATTGCCCCGCACCGAAAGCCCCGAACAGCCCCGATCGCTGGTATTTCTGCCAGAACCATGCGGCCGAATACAATTCGAAGTGGGACTACTTCGCCGGACTGGACGAGGCGGAGGCTGCGGAACGCGCGAAAAACGAACAGCGCGACAATTCGGGTTTTGCCGAATCCACCTATTACGGCTGGACCGGATCGGGCGATGGCAGCCGCAGCGCGGACGAAATGCGCGCGTTGGAGGTTCTTGGGCTTGAGGCTGACGCCGATTTCGACGCGATAAAGAAGGCGTGGCGGAACAAGGCCAAGGAAGTCCATCCCGATGTTCGCCCCGGCGACGAACAGGCGGCGCAGGAATTCCTCAAACTGCAATTGGCCTACGATGTCCTGCGCCAGGCGGAAGAACGCCGGGAGTGGCGCGGCTAGCCTATCTGTCCGGGCGGAATAATGACAAGTAGATTGACATAATTGCCCGATGCTGGAATCCTCCCATAAAACGGAGAGGAATCATCATCATGCCCTGCAAACGAACCATGCTTATGGCCTTGCTCGCGGCGGGCGCGGCGCTTGTGCCCCAGACGCCGCTGGTGGCGCAGGATGCCCCCACAGCGGCGCGGAAATCAGAAGACGGGGTCAGCGAACGTCTGGTGCTGCTGGGAACGGGCGGCGGTCCGATTGTGCGGGAAACCCGCTCGCAGCCGGCCAATCTGCTGCAGGTCGGTGGCAAGACCTATATCATCGATCTGGGCGATGGCACGCCGCGCCAACTGGTGCGCGCAGGGGTGAAGCTGAACAGGGTCGATGCCGTGTTCCTCACGCATCTCCATTTCGATCATACCGCAGGCACCATGGGGTTCATCGCGCTCGACTGGCAGGACAGGCGCAAGGAGCCTGTTCGTTTTTACGGGCCACCGGGTACGCAGCAACTGGTCGATCGCACCCTGCAGGCATTGGCAAGCGGAGAGGCGATTTTTCGCCCGCAGTTGCCCGATCTGCCCGCGATGCGGACGGTATTCTCCGGTGAAGACTGGGATGTCACCACGCCGCGCACGGTTTACCGGGATGACATGGTGCAGGTGCTGGCGGTCGAGAATTCCCATTATGGCACCATGCATATGACGCCAACCGACCATGGTATGGACCGGTCCTATTCGTACCGGTTCAACACGCCGACACGTTCGAACGTGTTCACCGGCGATACCGGCCCCAGCAGCGCCGTGGAGAAACTGGCGCGCGATGCCGACGTTCTCGTCAGCGAGATCATCGACATCGACGCTTTGATTGCCAGCCTGCGCAAACGCCAGACCGCGACCGGCATCGATCAGCAACCGCTTATCGATCATATGATCGATGAACACCTCACGCCGGAAAACGTGGGGCGGATGGCGGCAAACGCGCGGGTCAGGAAAGTGGTGCTGACGCATTTCGCCACCCCGCCGGGCACAGAAACATTTGACCGAACCGCTATCCTTGCAGCCATTCGCAAGCATTACGCTGGCCCGGTCGAATTCGGGGAGGATCTGGCCGCCTATTGAGCGGTGCGCTGTCGCTGCAAACCGCCTGCGAGATCGCCCGGCATGGCTTAAAAATCCATGCCGAGCGCCATAAAGGTGTGAAAGCTTGCCGCGCCACCGGCATCGTCAAATGTGGGGCCGCCCGACAGAAGCAGGCGGAACGGCCCTTTCACATTATAAATCAGCCCTATGCCAAGACTGGTTGATCCGCTGCCGCCGACTTTATCCGCACCTTGTCGGCTCGCCTCGATCCCGATCAGCAACCGGGGTGTCATCTGACGGGACAGGGCGATGCCCCCTGTCCAGTAGTTGCGATTGTCGTGGCCCGGATTGATGGCATAGCCGCCGCCGCCGAACAGCGACCATGGCCCGAAATCCTTCTGGCCCCACAAGGGCAGAAGCGCCGTCACCTTGCCGCTTCCCATCCCGTTGGTGCCCGTTGGCAGAGTGATACCGGGAAAGGCTGCGATGGAAAGCCCGGCATCCTCGTCATGAAAGAAGCGGTATTTCACCGAAACGGCGGCATCGCCTGCCCCCCATTGCATTCCCGCGCTGTCATGGGTGTAGGCCATCGGCAGGCCTATTGTGATCTGCACGTCCGGCGCCGCACCATAATTGATTTCAGCGGCGACAGAGCCTTCGACGTTTTTCCCTTGGCCTGACGCTTCGATCAGTGGCGCGTAGATTTCCCAATGCCCCGTATCGGTCGGTTCCGGATCGTCGGTCATGAATGGTGGCCCGGCCCAGAGGGGGGCCGGCGTGCATAGCACAAGCCATCCGGCAAAGCGGAAAGTGTGGACCCGCCTTCTGGCCACAGTCAGGCCGCTTGTTCCGGCTGCGTGGGCGCGGCTTTTTGCCGGGTGATCAGGATCAGGCCGATAATCGCGATGCCCAGCACCAGAGATGCGCCTACTCGACTGAGTTCAAGGCCGCCTTTGGCCAGGGGCTTGTCGAGAAAGTCGCCCACAACTGCCCCCAGCGGCCGAGTCAGGATGAAGGCTGCCCAGAACAACAGCACATGGCTGATACGGGTGCGATAGTAGGCGAGTGCGAGCAGGGCCAGCACGCTTCCGAAAATCACCGCCGACCCCAGATAGCCGAGTGGCCCGTCCGCGACCCAGTCGCCCAGCGCGGTGCCAAGCGTCTGCGAGAAAGTGATGGTCAGCCAGTAATAGAGTTCGGCCCGGGGTTCATGCACGGAACTGATCGAAATCGTGCCCAGCGCGCGATGCCAGACGAACAACGACAGCAGCACGGCCCCCAGCAGCAGGATCGATCCACCCGGATAGCCGATGCCCAGCGAACGGGTGGCGAAATCGGCCATGGTCGTGCCCGCCGTTGTCGAGGCAATGATCGTGGCCCAGTAAAGCCAGGGATTGAAACGCGTGGCGCGGATTTGCAGGAACACCAGTATCGCCAGAACGCTGCCGAATATCGCTGTCCCGATCAGATAACCGCCTTGCCAGAAGGATGTCGGCGCACTGGCGGTGGTTTCCCCCAGCCAGGACATCGACACGCTGTCGCCTGCCGTTTCGCCAAATGTGGTGGCCAGAATTTTGATGATCCAGAAGCCCAGTGTCACAGCCGGGACTTTGGTCAGCGCCGCTTTGAACTCTTCGCTCATGCACAGTTTCTCCTGCCTCGCATGATAGCGCCGCGAAGCTGGGCTGACGGGGACGATACACACGCAAGACAATACACAAACCCTATTTGATAAGAGAATATCCAACAGGTAATCGGCGTCTGCCCGTCACGGCCCCAGCGTTTGTGAAGGGCATTTGTTCCCAGGCGTGCCTATGAAAACGACGCGGTTGCGCGGCGATCTAGCCTGCAATGGCGGCAACGCCCCAGATCACGCCCACGATCAGCAGAATGCCTGACAGGTCGAGCAGAAGCCCGGCCTTCAACACGCGGGGCAGGGCCACATGACGGGTGCCCCAGGCAATGGCATTGGGGCCGGTGCCTGAAGGCAGCATGAAGCCCCAGCTTGCCGCGAACGCAGCGGGAAGCGCCAGAAGCACCGGATCGGCACCCAGCGCAACGACCAGCGCGCCCACCACTGGCATGATCGCGCTGGCAGCGGCGATATTGCTGGCGAATTCGGTGACCACCACGACAAACCCGACAATGATGATCGCAAGCAAGACCAGCGGGATGCCTGACAGCGGCAGCAGCATCTGACCGAACCAGTCGGCAAGGCCGGATTGGCTCATGCCCATGGCCAGCGCCAGACCGCCGCCGAACATCAGGACGACATCCCACGGCGCGCGGTTTGCTTCCGGCCAGAGCAGCATGGGCCGCCCGGTGCCATCGGGCAGCATGAACAGCAAAAGGCCCGCAATCGCTGCAATCGTGCCGTCCGTCAGGCTGCCTTTGGGCAAGACGGTTTCCAGCAGTGGTTGCAGCAGCCAGGCCAGAACGGTCAGCGCGAACAGCGCGGCCAGGCGTTTTTCCGGGACAGTCCAGGCGGGCGCATGGGCGATTGCCTCGCGTGCGGCGACCGGATCGAAATCGTCGTCGTCCAGTTTCTGGATACGGGCGATGATCCACCCCGCCAATGGCACGCCGATCAGGACGACGGGCATGCCATACATGCTCCATTCGGCGAACCCGATTTCCATCCCCAATGTCTGTTCCAGCAAGCCGGCGGCGATGGCATTGGTGGGTGTGCCAACCATGGTGCCATAGCCGCCGATCGTGGCGGCGAAAGCGACACCCATGGGCAGGGCACCCGCCATGCCGGTGGTGCGACCTTCCTCGACCCCGCCCGAGGCCAACATGGCAAGCGCCATGGGCATCATGATAAACGCGGTCGATGTGTTGGAAATGACGGTGGAGATAAGCGCGGTTGCCATCATCACCGCAAACAGAAGCTGGCGCGGGCTGCCGCTGGCCCGGCGCAGGATCGCCAGCGCCAGACGCCGGTGCAATCCGGTCCGTTCAATCGCCAGCGCCAGAAATGCACCGCCCACGAACAGGAACATGATCGGGGAATAGTACGCCGCTGCGGTCTTGTTGGCATCCGCCACGCCCAACAGCGGCAGGAGAATGAACGGCAGGATGGCGGTGGCGGTCAGGGGGATCGCTTCTGTCATCCACCATGCGGCCATCAGGATGACCAGCCCTGCGACCGACCATGCCTGTGCAGGCATGGCGCCGGGTGCGGGAAACAGAACAGTCGCGAGAAATCCGGCCAGCCCAAGCCAGAAGCCGATCCGGCGTGCAGACATGCGCGCGTCCCCCTCTCCCCCCGGTGGCCGCCCCTTTGCGGGGTCGGCCGGTCAGGCGCCGGTTACTTCGGCGCCAGGACCATCAACATCTGGCGTCCCTCGAGTCGCGGGTACGCTTCGACCTTGGCGACTTCGGCCACATCATCCTGAACCCGGCGCAGCAAATCCATGCCCAGTTGCTGGTGGCTCATTTCACGACCGCGGAAGCGCAGGGTTACCTTCACCTTGTCGCCATCTTCGATGAAGCGGTACACATTGCGCATCTTCACGTCATAATCGTGCGTGTCGATATTGGGGCGCATCTTGACCTCTTTGATGTCCTGGGTCTTCTGCGTCTTGCGTGCGGCATTGGCCTTTTTCTGCGCTTCGTAGCGATATTTGCCAACGTCGAGGAACTTGCACACCGGCGGATCCGCATTGGGCGAAACCTCAACCAGATTGAGGCCGACATCGGCCGCCTGTTCAATCGCTTCGCGCGTGTACATCACGCCGATATTTTCGCCGCTTTCGTCAATGACGCGGACTTTATCGGACTGGATCATATGGTCGAAGCGGGGCCCGCTCTTGACGGGCGGCGCCATCATGCGCCGGGGTGGACGAGGTATAGCAGGTTCTCCTTGGGTGTTACTTTGCTGGCGCCTCTTAAAGAGATTCGTGCGCCAGTGAAAGGGGGTCGCTTACAGCTTTCCGGCCGTATTGATCAGTTTGTTGCGCGCCACAGTGGAAATCTGGCCAGCTGGCCCCGCGCGGGCAGAACCGCGTCGATCGAACGGGCAGGCTGCATCGCGGATACAATCGCCGGATCGCCAGCGTCCATGCCGCCCGTCAAGGCGCCGAAGGCGGGCAGGATCATGCGGTTCGGGCCATCTGCCCCATGGGCGATCACCGCGCAGGGGCGGCGAATGTTGCGTTCGCGTATGCGCACCCGCAGGCGGGGATGGAAATGGCCCGACAGTTCAGGACGGGTTTCCCCTGGTGTTGCACGATGCCGCAGGACAATGCCGGCATCTTCGGCTTCCTCCACCACGCTGCCAATCCCGGCGGGCGCGCCGTGGGCATCGTGATTGCCGGTTATCCAGACCCAGTCGGTCGCCCGGGTGAGCGCTTCCAGCATGCCAGCGGCATGGGGTTCCATCCGGGCGAATCCCTCGTCATCGTGGAAACTGTCGCCCAGGCAAAAGACCCGAATGGCGCCCGTTTCGCGAATGGCATCCGCCAACCGCCCCAATGTTTCGCGGCTGTCATAGGGCGGCAGCATCTGTCCATATGTGGCAAAGAAGCTCGCCTTTTCAAGGTGCAGATCCGCAACCAGCAGCGCGGACGCACGGGGGCGAAATAATGCGCCCGAACGCGTCAGCCACCAATCTTCACCAACGAACGAAAGGGGAACCATCGCTTGTGCTTGCCGTAAGCCGTGCAACTTGGCAAGGCCGTATCCATGACTGACTGGACAGCCCAAACCGCCCAAGCCAAGCAATGGTTCGAAAGCCTACGCGACGATATCTGCGCTGCATTCGAAGCGATCGAGCGCGAGGCAGGCAGCGATGCCGCATTCGAATATACGCCGTGGGATCGGGAAACGGACGATGCCTCGGAAGGCGGCGGCGGTGTCCGCGGGGTGATGAAGGGCAAGGTCTTCGAGAAGGTTGGTGTCAATGTCTCAACCGTGCGCGGGGATTTCGCGCCGGAATTCGCCCGAACGATCCATGGCGCCGGTGCGGAAAATCCCGGCTTTACCGCCACCGGTATCAGTCTGGTGGCGCACATGGCCAATCCGCATGTGCCCGCTGTGCATATGAACACGCGTTTCCTGACCACCAGCAAGGCATGGTTCGGGGGGGGCGCCGATCTCAACCCGCCGATCCCCTATGACGAGGATACGGGCGATTTTCATGCGGCTTTCCAGCAGGCTTGCGATGCCCATGATCCCGAATACTATCCGCGCTACAAACAATGGGCCGACGACTATTTTTTCATTCCCCATCGTAATGTGCATCGCGGCGTAGGCGGGATATTCTACGATCATCTCGAATGCGCCGATCACGCCGCGTGGGAACGCCATTTTGCCTTCACGCGCGATGTCGGTTCCGCCTTCCTGACCATTTTCCCGCAGCTCGTGCGTCGGCGCATGGGCCATGCGTTCACCGCTGAAGATAAGCAGCGCCAGCTGGAATGGCGCGGCCGCTATGCGGAATTCAATCTGGTTTATGATCGTGGCACCCTGTTCGGGCTCAAGACGGGCGGGAACATTGATGCCATTTTGATGAGCCTGCCGCCCGAAGCGGTGTGGCGCTGAGATGGCGCACGGCAGGCCGGTCAGCCTGCCGTATACCCCCGTCGACAGAGATCACCGCGCCATTGACGAAGGATGATCGCGGCGACACCAGCCACAATACGGCGTCGGCGATTTCCGACGGTTCGGCCAGCCGCCGCATCGGGCAACTGGCGACAATGTGATCGCGCAGCACCGGATTGTCGGTCATGACCTTTTCCAGAAGATCGGTACGGGTGCCGCCCGGACAGACGATATTGGTGCGGATGTTGTCTTCGCCGAACTGGATCGCCGCTGTGCGGGTCAATCCGGTCACGGCGTGTTTGCTGGCGGCATAGACCGGCCGGGTCGCCGTGCCGACCAGCGCGGCCACCGATCCGATATTGACGATCGCGCCGCTTTTCCGGGGGCGCATCAGGGCAATCGCGTGCCGCATGCAGTGATAGACACCCTTGAGATCGACATCGATCGTCCGGTCCAGCGGGCCGGCCAGCCATTCTTCCGATGGTTCGGTCTCGATATCGATTCCGGCATTGTTCACGGCAAAATCGAGGTCCCCAAACCGGTCTTCGATCGTGGCGAAAGCCCTGGCCACGGCCTGTTCGTCGGAAACATCCACGTTCAGCGCCAGTGCTGTCCCCGTGGGGGCATCGTCAGGGGAAAGGTCGAAGACCACGACTTGCGCGCCTTCCCCGATCAATGTTTCGGCGATGGCGCGGCCGATCCCGCTGCATCCGCCCGTGACGACACCGACGTGTCCGTTGATCTGGAACCCGGTCACAGCCCAGATTCCACGCGTTTGAGAAGGTCCCGCGTGGCAGCCATGGCTTCCTTTGCCCGTTGCAGGGGCGGTTGCCCCTGTTCCTGCCGGTCCAGACTGGGCACTTCCACGCCCAGTTGTACGTCGGCTGGCACCGCCCGCAGAATTTCGGCCAGCGGGAATTCGCCTTCGCAGGGATAGAGGCGATTGGCGGTTGCTTCGACGCCGATTTCATCCTCGGCAATGGCAAGCAGCCCGTCGCAAAGCTGCACATATCCGATAGTGGCAGGGGCAATCGCCGCGATGCTTTCCGGTGAACCGCCGGTGCGGATCAGATGGAGGCAATCCAGCACCAACCGGGCATCGACCCCGGCGGCGTCGATCAGCGCCACACCATCGGCCAGTGTCCGTGTCGCGCCCATCGAAATGGGCTCGACATAGGTCGCCATGCCGAGCCGCGCGCAGAGTTTGTGAAAAGCGGCAAGCCGCTCTGCAATGTCTGATCTGTGCGGGCCGAAATTGATAGCCGTGGCCGATTGCGCGCCGAGCGCAGCACCGAATGCCAGCGTATCCTCGAACGCGCTGACGGGGTGGTCGCTGTTGATATTGAAGACTTCAAGATTGCCGAGCGCAATACCATTGGCCGCAAGCGCACTGGCAATATCGCGCGCCATGGCAGGGGTGGCGAGCATTGGCGGGAACAGCGCCGGTGGCTGGACCCAGAGGCTGATCGAACCATATCCCGTTCGCGCCGCATATTCGATCAGCTCGACCGGAGTTGCATCGGGCAGTGTCAGGCAATCCAGACTTATGGGCTTCATACAATGGCCTTCATGCGGTTGATCCTCTCGTGACGGGCGCGCGTCCCACGCCTTTGTTGTCCTGGCGCAGCGCGCGGCATAGCCGTTCCCGTTTCCCGATTAATTACGGTGTTCTACCAGTATTGTCAAAATATGGATTGCGGTTGGCACCGGGCGGAACCCGCGCTCGCTCGCGCGGTGCTGCTGGCCGGAAGAGGCAGATTCTTGGCGGGGTAAGATGTGGAGATACGGCTTGCGGGTCGGCAGATTGGCGCAAGCTGGTGCAGAAATCCTTTTTCCGCACCGGAACACTATAAGGACGGCAGAGGAGTCGGAAGTGAGCGAAGTCCTGGAGCAACAAAGGCAGGATAACACGGGTGCGTATGAGGAATTCGACGTCCTGATCATCGGGGCGGGAATTTCCGGCATCGGCAGCGCGTATCACCTGAAGACGCAATGTCCGGGCAAGAGCTTTGTTGTCCTGGAAGCGCAATCGCAGTTCGGCGGAACCTGGCGGACACACAAGTATCCGGGGGTTCGGTCGGATTCCGATCTCTACACGTTCGGGTATCGCTTCAAGCCCTGGGTCGGGCCGCCCATCGCCACCGCACAAGAAATTCGCAAGTATCTGGATGATGTCATTCATGAAAACGGGCTGGACAGGGCCATTCGCTACAGCACGAAAATCAGGCGCTGTTCGTGGTCCAGCAGCGATAACCGGTGGACCGTGGAAACGACCGGTGCGGACGGCGAACCGGGCAAGACCTACCGCTGCAACTTCCTGTGGATGTGTCAGGGCTATTACGACCACGATAATCCCTACCTGCCGCAATGGCCCGGTATTGAGAATTTTCAGGGCGAACTGATCCACGCGCAAAAATGGCACGACAAGGTGGATTACAAGGGCAAGCAGGTGGTTGTGATCGGGTCGGGTGCGACAGCGGCAACGGTTATCCCCGCCATGGCCGACGATGCTGCGCATGTTACCATGCTGCAACGTTCACCGACCTATTTCTTCTGTTACCCGAACCGCAGCGATCTGGTGGACCGCCTGCGTCTGATCGGCGTGGACGAAGATACGATCCACCGCTGTGCCCGGCTCGATTACCTGCACAATCTGCAGGCCCTGGATCACCGCTCGCGCGAGGAACCCGATGTGGTGTTCGAGGAGTTGAAAGCGCTGGTGCGACTTTATGCCGGTGACGACTTCGAGTTCGCACCGCACTTCACCCCGAAATACCGGCCTTGGCAGCAACGGCTGGCGTTCGTTCCCGATGGCGACATGTTCGTGAAAATGAAGGAAGGGAAAGTCTCGGCCGTTACGGACCGCATCGATCATTTTACGGCCGATGGCATTCATCTGGAATCGGGCGCGGATCTCAAGGCGGATCTCGTGGTGGCGGCCACCGGGTTCAATCTGCTGGTCATGGGTGGCATCGAATTTGTCGTCGATGGGAAGGCGGTCGACTGGTCCTCCACCGCCACCTATCGCGGGATGATGTTTGCGGGCGTGCCCAATCTCGTCTGGGTGTTCGGCTATTTTCGTGCAGCCTGGACCTTGCGCGTCGATCTGCTGGGCGATTTCGTGTGCCGTTTGCTGCAGCACATGCAGGAAACGGGTGTCGACAAGGTTGAAATCGCGCTGCCACGCGATGGCGTCAACGAACCGCTCAAGCCGTGGATCGAAGATGACAATTTCAATCCGGGTTATCTGGTCCGGGATATGGACAAGTTACCCAAACGGCTGGGCGACCGGCCCGAATGGCGCCACACACAGGATTACTGGCGCGAGGCTGAGGAAATTCCGGCAATCGATCTGGAAGGGCCCGAATTCGCCTATACGTGACCTGCCTGTAACCAATTCGGGCGGGCGCGCTCAGTCTATCTGCTGACGCCGATATTCGAGTGCGCCCATGCCTGACCAGCGTTTGAACGCGCGCGAGAAACTGGACGGTTCGGCAAAGCCCACGGCGAAGGCGATGGTTTCGATCGTCATCCGCCGATCGGCCAGCAGCGCCCGCGCCTGACGGTAACGGGCTTCGTCCACCAGCGTAGAAAAACGAGTGCCTTCTTCGGCGAGGCGGCGATGCAGTGTGCGTTCGGACAAGGCCAGCCTGCGTGCGGCTTCTCCGGCGCTGAGGAAATGTTCGGAACCTGCACCAAGCAGAATGGCCAGACGCTGCGTCACCGGGGCATCGGCGCGCGCCTTGCCAAGCAGGCCGTCGCAGCGTGTGCTGTAAAGGCTGGACAATTCCCCGTCAGCGAGCGGGAGTGGGCGATTTGCCGTGCCCGGCAGGAAAATCCATTGTGTCCGATCCGCATCGAATTCCACCGGGCAGGGAAAGGCTTTTTCCAGAGCGGCCCAGTTGACCGGGGGCGGCGCCGATACCGTCACGCGTTCCAGCACGGTCTGTCCAGCCATAAGATCGGAAATCAGCGTGCGTATCGCGCCAAGATCGCGATGCTGCGTGAAATTCCGCAAATGGGCAGGAAGGTCGCTGTCATCGCCGATCAATGCACAGGCCCCGTTGGCGGTGTGCACGCTGCGGTAATTGATCAGCGAATAAGTCAGCGCCTGATAGCGGCAGGCAACATCCAGCGCTTCGATCAATGTGCGTGCCGTCATCATGGCAAGGCCCAGAGTGCCATATTTGATCGAGCGATAGCGCAACCCGACATCGAACCAGAGATTGGGGTGATTCGCAGTGGTTTCGACAAAACCCTGCTGCAGCAGCAATTCATCCTGTGCCAGGAGCTCAGTGGCGCCGCCATCGAGCGAGAATGGCTTCAAGTGATTGTAAGTGCAGAAATTTTCCCAATTTACGTTGAGTTCGTTGGTCAACGCGTGACGCATAATGCGCGCGCTGAGATCGGGTAATGCGGCAAAGGGTATATTGGAGTTCATGGCGTTTCGCCCTCTCCTCTTCCCAGCTATTTTGTGTTCTGTTGCACCGAGAATAATCAGTGCTGGCAATTAACGTCAAGAAGTTGGCGGAAGCCGTCATGGTAACAAGGCGTCCGGGAAGGCAATACAATCGCATAATTGGGAGAGGTTGTGACAAAAAATCCATGGCTGGCGGCGCTGACCGCCCTGACACTCGCATGCACTGCATATGGATGTTCCCAGGTCACGGGCGGATCCGATTCGGGCGGTGCGGCCTGGGACAAATTGATCGCCTCGAGCGAGGATTCGAAAGACTGGGTGACGTACGGGGGGACGTTTGACGAACAGCGTTTCAGTCAGCTCACCCAGATTTCCGATCAGAATGTCGGCCAGCTCGGTCTCGTCTGGTCTTACGAATTCGATACCAACCGCGCGCAGGAAACCACCCCGCTCGAATATGAGGGGGTTATTTATGCGACCACCGCATGGTCGAAAGTGTTCGCCTTCGAGGCCAAAACTGGCAAGCTCCTTTGGAGCTACGATCCCGAAGTGCCGGGTGAGTACGGGGCCAAGGGCTGCTGCGATGTCGGCAATCGCGGCGCGGCGATCTATGACGGCAAACTCTATTTCGGGGCGTTTGACGGGCGTCTGATCGCTCTGGACATCAAGACTGGTAAACCGGTCTGGTCCGTGGTGACCGTCGATCAGTCCAAAACCTACACGATCACCGGGGCCCCGCGTATCGTGAAGGGCAAGGTCGTGATCGGCAACGGCGGGGCGGAACTGGGCGCGCGCGGTTATGTGACGGCCTATGACGCCCAAACCGGCAAGCAAGTCTGGCGCTTCTACACCGTACCCGGCAATCCGGCAGATGGCCCGGATAACGCCGCATCGGACAAGGTGCTGGCCGAAAAGGCCGGCAAGACCTGGTTTGGTGAATACTGGAAGACCGGTGGAGGCGGCACGGTCTGGGATTCGATCGTGTATGACCGGGAACTGGATCAGCTCTATCTCGGCGTCGGCAATGGCAGTCCGTGGAACCATAAGCTGCGCAGTGAAGGGAAGGGCGACAACCTGTTTCTTTCTTCTATTGTCGCGCTGGATCCCGATACCGGCGAATATCGCTGGCACTATCAGGAAACGCCGGGCGAAAGCTGGGACTACACCGCCACGCAGCAGATCACGCTGGCCACGCTCGATATCGATGGAAAGCCGCGCAAGGTACTGATGCAGGCGCCGAAGAACGGCTTCTTCTTCGTGATCGACCGTACTGATGGGAAGCTGATTTCGGCCAAGAACTTCGTCGACGTAAACTGGGCGACTGGTTACGATCTCAAGACCGGCCGCCCGATCGAGAACCCCAAGGCGCGCTATACCGATGGGCCGCAGGCCATCGTTCCGGGTGCCCTGGGGGCGCACAACTGGCAACCCATGGCCTTCAGCCCGAAGACGGGTCTTGTCTATATCCCCGCCAATCATGCGATCTTCGCATATGAAGACCCGGCCAAGTTCGAGGTGCGGGAAGGGCGCTGGAATCTCGGCCTGAAGACCGAGGGCACCTCGCCGCCGGACGATCCCAAGGCGATGGCGGCAACGCGCAAGCTGTTGAGCGGGCGGCTTGTGGCGTGGGATCCGATCAAGCAGCAGGAATCATGGGGCTTCGACTATGGCGAACCTTGGAATGGCGGTCTGTTGACGACGGCAGGCAATCTCGTGTTCCAGGGCGATACGAAGGGCAATCTGCGGGCTTTTGCGGCTGATAGCGGCAAGGTTCTGTGGACGGCCAATCTCGGGATGCCGATCATGGCTGCTCCGGTTACCTTTGAGGTGGATGGCGAACAATATGTGGCCGTGGCTGGTGGCTATGGTGGTGCCTATCCGCTGACGTCCGCGTTCAATGATAATCCGGGGCCGCGGCCCAACGGCAGGCTGTTCGTGTTCAAGCTGAACGCGAAAGGCGTGATGCCCAAGGTGGAACAGTTCGCTGTGGCCCCCGCCAATCCGCCTTCGGAAACCTTCACCGCAGCGCAGATCGCCCATGGCCAGCAGCTGTTCGAGCGGGATTGCTGGGTGTGCCATGGCCCCGGTGCAATCTCCAGCGGCGTGGTTCCCGATCTGCGACGGGCAGGATCGCTGTCCAGTGCGGAAGTCTGGAAATCCGTGGTGATTGACGGTGTGCTGAAGGATCGCGGGATGATCAGTTTCAGCAAGTATCTGACTGCTGACGATGCGGAAGCGTTGCGCGCCTATGTCGCGGACAGGGCGCGTATCCTGAAGCAGCAGGAAGCAGGAGCGGGGAAATGACCGCGCCCCTGGTTCTGGCAGAAACTGCCGCCGTGCTGGAATTTCTGGCAGCGCAGGAAGGCCCTCATCTCTCCGAACTGCCCGCAACGGACATGCGCGAAGTCTACCGTCAGTTGGGCGATGCCTTCGACAGCCCGGCGGAAACCGGGATCCGGACCGTGGATTTTGCCGGGCCTGACTGCGCCTTGCGCGCCTATTTTCCGGGCGCGGCGCAGCCCGGGCCTGTCATCGTGTACATGCATGGTGGGGGATGGGTGATTGGCGATCTGGAAACCCATCATGCGCTTTGCGGCCTGATTGCCCGCCTTTCCGGTTTGCGGGTGGTCGCGGTCGATTATCGCCTTGCGCCCGAGCACCCCTTCCCCCGGGCGCATGAGGATTGTCTGGCGGCGACTGCGTTCGTCGCCAGCAATCCGACCGCGCTGGAAGCGCCGGTGACCGGCATTGCGGTTGCCGGGGACAGTGCTGGCGGCAATCTGGCGTTTTTTGTCAGCGACCGGTTGGGCCGGGAGAAAGTGCTGGGGCAGTTGCTTATTTACCCCGTGGGTGATTGCACCGGGCCTGCCGAAGGATCCTATCGCGATTTTGCGGAAGGCTATCTGCTGGATCGGCGGCTGATGGATCGTTTCATCAGCGATTACCTGCCCGATACCGCTCAGACTGCTCAGCGGGATGTTTCACCGTTGCTGCATGATCTGGATACTGCAAACCTGCCGCCCGCCGTGATCATGACCGCAGGGCTCGATCCGCTGCGTGATCAGGGCCGCGAACTGGCAGATCGGATCATAGCCGGGGGTGTGGAAACCCACTATATAGAAGCAGCGGGTCTGATCCATGGCATGGCCACCATGCGCAAGGCTTTCCCATCTGGGGAACAGATACTGCGTCGCGCGATTGCGATCTTCACGGACGTGATCCGCACGGAACTGAACAAGCGAGAGGAAGGCAAGGCGTGAGAAACTATCTCGATTTTTACATCGACGGTGCCTGGGTGGCGCCGCTTCAACCGAAGCAACTGGATGTTATCAATCCGGCGACTGAACAGGTCGCCGGTCGGATCAGCCTGGGGGCGGCGGGGGATGTGGATCGGGCGGTTGCGGCCGCGCGGCGTGCGTTCAACAGCTTCAGCCGCACGTCGAAAGCCGAACGGCTTGACCTGCTCGACGCGGTAATCGCAGCCTATCAGGCGCGGGCAAAGGATCTGGCAGATGCCGTGCAGGAAGAAATGGGCGCGCCCACGGGCCTGGCGCATGCCGCGCACGTGCCGCTGGCTTTGGGGCATTTTGCGACGGCGCGTGCCTTGCTGGCCGATTTCGATCCCGATCAGATCATGGGCAGCACCAAGCTGACCAAGGAACCGATTGGCGTTGTTGGCATGATCACGCCGTGGAACTGGCCGCTCAACCAGATCGGCTGCAAGGTGGCCCCGGCGCTGGCAGTGGGGTGCACCATGGTGCTCAAGCCTTCCGAAGTCGCACCGTTCACCGGGCAGGTCTTTACCGAAATCATGCATGCCGCTGGTGTTCCTGCGGGCGTGTTCAACATGATTCAGGGCGACGGGCCGGGTGTGGGCGCCGCTATTTCTTCCCATCCGGATATCGACATGGTGTCGTTCACCGGATCGACCCGTGCCGGGGTCGACGTGGCGCGCAACGCCGCCGCAACGGTGAAGCGCGTGCATCAGGAACTGGGGGCAAGTCTGCCAACATCATTCTGGAGGATGCCGATCTGCCTGCCGCGGTGCGTCAGGGTGTCGCGGCGATGATGGTCAACGCCGGGCAGAGCTGCAACGCACCATCGCGCATGCTGGTGCCCGCATCGCGGATGGCCGAAGCCCAGGATGTCGCCCGCCAGACGATCGCGGAACAGAAAGTCGGCGCGCCAACGGACGAGGTCAATCTCGGCCCGGTGGTTTCCGATGTGCAGTGGAACCGGATCCAGACGCTGATTCAGGCTGGTATCGATGAAGGTGCTACGCTGGTCGCGGGTGGTCCGGGCAAACCTGAAGGGTTGAACCAGGGCTACTATGTCCGCCCCACGGTGTTCGGTGACGTTAACAATCAGATGACGGTCGCGCGTGAGGAAATCTTCGGGCCGGTGCTGGTCATTCTCGGTTACGACAATGAAGAACAGGCGATCGAGATCGCGAATGATACGCCTTATGGTCTGGCGGGATATGTCCAGTCCGGTAGCATTGAACATGGGCGTGACGTGGCATCGCGCATCCGTGCGGGGCAGGTTCTGCTGAACTATGCGCCGTTGGATATCAACGCTCCGTTCGGTGGCTACAAGCAGTCGGGCAACGGTCGCGAATGGGGCGAACATGCGTTCCACGAGTTTATGGAGGTGAAGGCGGTGCTCGGCTACGAGCAAGCCTGACCCCCGAAAACCACTGACAGCGGAAGAACCGCTCCGGCAGTCAGCCTGCCGGAGCGGTTTTTTCATGGGCCGCGCAGGAAACCTGCCGTCACCCGCGCGGCATGCCGTCAGCCAACTGGCAACTTACGCCAAGAAGTTGGCGGTCACCGACATGGTTTTGAGTGACGGGACACAGCACAACATACCCATACTTGGGAGAGTGTATGTGAGAATATCCGGTCGCATTGCCTGTACAGAAAAATGCTTTTCGGGCGTCGTTGCCGGACGGATCTTTCGTATTCATTTTTTCCGACACGATGTGCGTCGCGCAGATGTGGCAATATCTTAAAATAAAATGATAATATTTATCAGAACATCATATTGTTAATATAAAAATATAACAATTAGAAATATTTATTATATTCAGGAGGGGAAGATGATCATCAATTTTCGCGCTGGCTTGATTGCTTCGTCGGCGGTTTCCCTGTCGCTTCTGGCTACTCCGGCTTGGGCAGACAGTCAGGAAGCGCGTAATCCGGTGCCCGGTGAAATCATCGTGACGGCCAACAAGCGCGATGAAAGTATCAGCAAGGTGGGCGCCAGTATTGCGGCTTTCGACACCGCGATGCTTGAAACCCGAAACATCGGCAATCCCGAGGAACTGGTCCAGACGATTCCGGGCATGGCACTGGCGCCTTCCACGCATGGCACGCCGGTGTTCACCTTGCGCGGGGTTGGTTACAATGCCGACGCGCTTGGGGTTTATCCGGCGGTCAGTGTCTCGATCGATCAGGCGCCCATGCCCTTCCCGGTGCTCGCCGGGCATTCGATGTATGATCTTGAACGTGTCGAAGTTCTCAAGGGGCCGCAGGGCACGCTGTTCGGCCAGAACTCCACTGGCGGGGCGATCAACTATATCGCAGCCAAGCCGACCAAGGATTTGCAGGCTGGCTTCAATCTCGATTATGGCCGGTTCAACGAGGTGCGCGGTACGGCCTATCTCAGCGGCCCGATCAGCGAGACACTGGGGATGCGGCTGGCGATTGACGCGGCCCACCGCGATAACTGGCAATACAGCTTTACCCGCGGCGACAAGAACGGCGAACAGAACTATATCGCCGCACGCCTCGTGACGGTGTGGGAGCCGACCGATCGGCTGCGTTTTGAACTCAACGTCAACGGTTCGGTCGATCGTTCCGATCCCCAGGCCTTGCAGATCATCGCGTCGATGCCGTCCACGCCCAGTGCCCCGACATGGGAAGAACTGAACGTTCCCCTGACCCCGCGCAAGCTGCGCGCCGCCAACTGGTCAATTGTCGGGCGGCCGCAAACGGCCATTCAATCGGCCACCGAAGCCGCGCGTCCGCGTGGCGATCGCAAACTGTTCCAGGCATTCCTGCGCGCCGACTTCGATCTGTCGGACGATATCGCGCTGACATCGATCACGACGTTCAATCACCTGAAGCAGAAAATGTCGTTCGATCTTGATGGTTCGGAATACGAACTGGTCGACAACCCGCGGGATGACGGCAAGATTTCGGACTTCAGCCAGGAACTGCGTCTGTCCAACGCCTCCAGCGCCGCGCAATTCCGGTGGACCCTGGGCGCCAATTACAATCGCAGCAAGGTTCAGGAATATCAGGACATTACCTACGGCGCCAACTCGCTGAGCAATGCTGGCACGAATTTCATCCATATCAGCGGCGTTGATAACAAGGGCAAGATGGAATCCTGGGCGGTATTCGCCAACGGGGAATTCGATGTTTCCGATCAGATCACGCTGAAGGGCGCCGTGCGTTACACGAAGTCGACCAACAAGAATTCGATGTGTAACCTTGATCCGACGGACGACCAGAATCTCTCGAACCTGTTCATGCTACTCGGCCAGCTGATTGGCGGCCAGCATGTGCCGCTTGCGAAGGGCGATTGTTACACGCTCAATCCGCAGAACCTGCCGGGCGATCTCTTCCGTTACGACCTGAAGGAAGACAACCTGTCCTGGCGCGTCGGTGTCGATTTCAAGGCGTCGGCGGATACCTTGCTCTATGCCAACGTGTCGCGCGGCTACAAGGCGGGCAGTTTCCCTGTGATTACCGCCTCGTTGCAGGAACAGCTGCTGCCGGCGAAGCAGGAATCGGTTACGGCTTACGAAGCAGGCTTCAAGACCAAGCTGGCGGATAACAAGGTGCAGTTGAGTGGTGCGGTCTTCTATCAGGATTATCGCAACAAACAGGTACAGGGCACCGTTGCCACCGGCCTGTTTGGCCTGCTGCAGCGTCTCGATAACTTGCCGAAGTCGCATATCTTCGGGGCCGAGGCGGATGTGGTTATTCGCCCGGTCGATGGACTGACGCTGACCGGATCGGCCAGCTATCTGAAGTCCAAAGTGGACCGTTATGCGGGAACCAGTGTCTTCGGCGCCCCGACCGATTTCGCGGGAAGCCGCCTGCCGTTTGCCCCCAAATGGACACTGGCAGGCGATATCGATTACCGTATTCCCACCGCATCGGGTGGCGCGGTATTCGTCGGCGCGGCCGTCAATTATCGCACCAGCGTCGATGCCTATGTGGGGGGCAGTTCGCTGGCCATTCCCGACAATGGCGTGAACCGCTGGACATCGCGCATTCCGTTCAAGATCGATGGCTATGCGCTGGTCGATGCCCGTCTGGGATACGAATTCCCCGGCGAACGGATAACCGTATCTGCCTGGGCCAAGAACGTGTTCAACACATTCCATGTGCAGAACGTGATTTCCTACAACGACATCATCACGCAGGCGGTTGGTCAGCCGGCAACCTACGGCGTTTCGCTGAAAGTGCGCTGGAAGTAATCCCTGACCCACCGATTGCGGGAAGGCCGCGCCACTCTCCGGGCGCGGCCTTCCGTGCAGAAGCGCAGCAGGCGATTTGACGTTCCCGAAAATTGGCCTGAAAGGTAAGGAAGAATATGCCGGGCTGCGTGCAGCACCGGCAATGGATCGGGAGAGGCAATTATTATGCGTGCAGAGAACCCCGCTGGCGATGAGGTGCGCGATGCGAGGCAGAGGCTGGTAAGCGATATCCTGCGCCTTCAGGCCCGCCGTTCTCCGGATAAGGTGGCGCTGGTTTACGAAGGGCAAAAGGACACATACGCCGATCTCGAACGGCTGGTCAGCCGTTTCGCCAATCGCCTGATTGCCATGGGGGTGGGGCCTGGTGATCGCGTGGCGATACTGTCGCACAACAATCGCGCGTTCGTGCTGGCCCGTTTCGGTATCATTCGGGCGGGCGCGGTGTTCACACCGATCAATTTCATGCTCAATGCGGCAGAAGTGCGGTACGTTCTCGACCACGCCCGGCCGGTTGCGATCATTTCCGAAGATGCGCTGTGCGCCATTGCGGATGAGGCGCTTTCCGGGCTGGCCAATCCGCCGCGGATCAAGGCCTATATCCGCCATACGGGCGCTGCGGTGCCTGTGGGCTGGGACGATATCGAAGACTGGCTGGCGCATCCCGATGACAGCACGCCGGCCGTTTCCCGCGGAGAGGATGATCCGGTCCAGCTGATGTATACCAGCGGGACGGAATCCCATCCCAAGGGCGCCATGCTGAGTTCGCGCAATCTGTTCGCCCAGTATGTCAGTTGCGCGATCGATGGCCATATGGCGGCAGACGATGTCGATCTGCATTGTTTGCCGCTTTATCATTGCGCGCAGCTGGACTGTTTCCTCAGTGTCGATCTTTATCTGGGGGCGACCAGCATTCTGATGCGGGCGCCCGATGTCGGCAAGATGCTCGAGATGATCGAGGCGGAAAAGGTGACGAAGCTGTTTTGCCCGCCCACCGTGTGGATCGCCTTGCTGCGTCATCCCGATTTCGACACGCGCGATCTGACATCGTTGAAGAAGGGGTACTACGGCGCGTCCGTCATGCCTGTTGCGATTGTGGAGGAACTTGTGCGGCGCCTGCCCGGCATGGGGCTGTGGAATTTCTACGGACAAACGGAAATGGCCCCGGTGGCGACGATCCTCCAGCCTGAGGAACAGTTGCGCAAGCTGGGTTCCGCCGGTCGGCCCGCCATCAATGTGGAAACCTCGGTGGTCGACGATGATGGCAGACCGGTCGCCGTTGGTGAGGTCGGTGAAATCGTCCACCGGGGATCGCAGGTGATGCTGGGCTATTATCTGGATGAAGCCAAAACCCGCGAGGCGTTTCGCGGCGGGTGGTTCCACAGCGGCGATCTGGGCCGGTTCGATGAAGAGGGATATCTCTATCTGGTCGATCGCAAGAAAGACATGATCAAGTCGGGCGGTGAAAATGTCGCAAGCCGCGAAGTGGAAGAGGTACTGTTCAAGCATCCCGATGTGCAGGAAGCGGCGGTTTTCGGCATCCCCGATGAAAAGTGGATCGAGGCGGTAACAGCCGTGGTTGTCGCGCGCCCCGGGGTAACGGCGGATGTGGCGTCGATCGAGGCGCACTGTCGCACGCATCTGGCCGGATACAAACGGCCCAAGGCGATCCATCTGGCCGAAAGCCTGCCCAAGAATGCCAGTGGCAAGATTCTGAAGCGCGAATTGCGCGAACGATACGTGCCGCAGTGAAGGACGCGATACCGCCGGGTTCCGCCCCGGCGGTTATCCGCCGAACTGCGCGGTGCTGTAACTGGCCATGTGCGGACCCACCACCGGGAAAATCACGTCCATATGCGCGGGGTGGGTTGAATAGGCGAGAAAGGCATCGCGATCCCGAAAGGTCGCCGTGATCGCGAAATGGGCGTTGCCATCGAGCAGCGAAAGATCGTGCCCGACACGCATGGCGGTGATGCCGTCGATCAGATCCGGCAGGCTGAGATAGGCCTGTTCGATCGCGGCGCGGGTGGCCTGATCAACAGTTGCACCATCCTTGTAGGTGATCAGACACAGATGGGTAATGCTCACGTTTCTCTCCCTGCCTGGCTCCTGCCTATGCGCCTTCGCAATTTTGGCCATATTTAGACGATATCGGCCATTTCCCCTGCGTTGCGGGGTCGCCGTGCCCCAAAAACATTGCATGTAAAATTCTTTGCTGCAAGTTTGCGCTCACTGTCACCAAAAGCAGACCAGAAACTGCGGGTATCGGGGAGGGCGAAAGTCATGGCGAAAGCCGTCTATATTCGTGCAATGGGGGGTATGGGGCTGGCCGCGGGGGCGCTGATCGCACAGCCGGCCGCTGCGCAGCAATCCGATGCGCAATCGGACATTCGCAACACGGAAATCATCGTCACGGCCCAGCGCCGCGAACAATCGTTGCAGCAGGTCCCCGTGGCGGTGTCGGCCGTCAATGCTGCCCAGCTGGAAACGCGGCGACTCAACAATATCGACCAGCTTTCCGGGATCGCTCCGAACCTGACCATCACGGCCGGGAATACGACCTCCTCGTCGCTGCAAATTGCCATTCGCGGGTCGGTTACGACCAACGTGTCGATGGTCAATGAACCGACGGTCGGCATCTATGTCGATGGCGTCTATGTCGGGAAAGGCAGCGGCCCGATTTTCGATATTGGCGATCTCGAACGGGTCGAAGTTTTGCGCGGGCCGCAGGGCACCTTGTTCGGTCGCAACACGCTGGCCGGGGCGGTCAGTTTCGTTACCCGCAAGCCTTCCAATGAACTGCGGGTCGAAGGCGAGGTGACGTACGGCAAATACGATTATCGCGCGTTGCGCGGGTTGATCAATGTGCCGCTGACGGATCGCCTGTTCGTCAAGGTCGCGGGCCAGTTGCAGCGGCGCGATGGCTTTACGAAGAGCATCAACCCCAATGCCAGCGGCGGGCAGGACGATCGCCATCGGGACAGCGTGATGGCGCAAGTGCGCTGGCAACCGGCGGATGACTGGACGATCGACTACGCCTACGATTATTCGCGGTCCAAAGAACACCCGATGACCGCCATTTTTGCCGTGGGCGCGGGCAATATCTTTGACCCGGCCTCACCCTACTACGCCGGTATTCCTGCCTATCTCTATACGCAGCAGACCCAGAACGGGAACAATCGTCCCAAGGATATTCTGACCGATATCTATTCGACCGACCGTTCCCGGGTTTTCGGCCATGCCCTGACCATCGAAAAAGATTTCGGGGGCGCGGCGCTCAAATCGATCACCGCGTACCGCAAGGTTAAAGTCAACGATTCCGACAGTCTCGATGTCGATGGCAGCCCGTTTCCCATCGCCAACGGTGGTTTCGACATCAATTTCAAACAGTTCAGCCAGGAATTGCAGCTGACCGGCAAGGCGTTGGATGACAAGCTGAATTATGTGCTTGGCGCTTTCTATCTCTCTGATCGGGGGGATTCCTGGAATCCGCAAAGTTACTTCTTCGGTGGCAATGCCTTCGATACCTCGTTCGGCATTCGCAGCCGCGCATGGGCCATTTACGGGCAGGCCGATTACAAGTTCGCCAACGGTTTCACGATCACCGGCGGGCTGCGTTTCACGCGTGAACGCAAGCAGATCGACCGGCATTACGAGATTCTCGCGCTGACGCCCAATCCCTTCGATTTGCCGATGCCGCTCACCACGATCGATATCAAACCGGGTGACAAGGTCAGGGAAAGTTTCGGCAATCTCACGCCGACCGTGATCCTGTCCTATGAATTCAGCCCGGATCTCAACGTCTATGGCAAGTATAGCGTCGGGTTCCGCAGCGGCGGTTTCAACGGTGAAGCGACAACGGATGAGGCTGTACGCAGCTTCTTCAAGCCGGAACTCAACAAATCGTTCGAACTGGGGCTGAAGAGCCGGTTCTTCGATCGCCGTCTGCAGATCAACATCGCGGCCTTCTACAACAAGGAATCGGACAAGCAGGTGCCGGTGTTTCTGGCGGCTGGCACGGCAGCGACCATCAACAGGAATGCCGGGCGCGCGACGATCAAGGGGCTGGAAATCGAGGTGGATGCGCGGCCGGTGGATGCGTTGCACATCTATGGGTCGCTCGGTTTGCTGCGTACCAAGTTCAAGCAGTATCTCGATACCGATCCTTTGGGCGCAATCGTCGATGTGGCCGCGAACCGCTATTTCGCCAAGGCGCCGCGCACCAGCGCTACGGTGGGGGCCGATATCACCCTGTTCGACAGCGAAAAGTGGGGCAAGCTCACACTGGGCGGCGACGTGCAGTATCAGAGCAAGACATTCTCCCTGCCGGGGCAGCGCCTCTACGATCCGCGCTTTGCCCTGGTCGCGACAGGCGCGGAACTTGCGATTCCATCGTCGACCGTGGCCAATGCGCGGCTGCGGCTGGATGACATCGCGCTGAACGACAGTGGGTTGAATGCCTATGTCATGCTGTGGGTCAACAATCTGACGAACTACCGCAAGGTGAACAACAAGATCGCGTTTGGCCCCAATTTCGGTGGTCTGATCGTGGCGAATTATCACGAACCGCTTACGGCGGGTATTACGGTGGGTTTCAAACTCCGCTGACTTTTGCGCGTGATCGGGTAGAGGTGGCGCAACGATGGTGCGAAAGAAAGGTGAAGGATGACACAGGCGGATCAGACGGTGAATTACAGGGCGACGCTGGAAGCCTATATCCGGGCCTGGGCGACGAACGACAAGGCGTTGCTGCTATCCATTTTCGATGATGGCTGCATTCTCGAAGATCCGGTGGGGACCCCCGCATTTTCCGGCCACGATGGACTTTCCCGTTTCTGGGATTTTGCGCATCAGGATACCGGCCGCCAGCTCACGCCCGCGCTTGAGGAAATCCGCATCAACGCGGATCAGGGCGTTATGCGGTTCGTCATGCAGGTCAGGGATGAGGCGAAGAAAGCAGGTATGAACCTGTCAATCATCGAACATATCGCCTTCGCGCCTGACGGGCGGATCAGGCATCTGCGGGCTTTTTGGGATGAAACGAACGTCAGCATCCCGGAAGGGCTGGCACCGCTGCTCCCTGATATCGAGGATGCTTACCAGCAGTGACGACCACATGAGGTTCGGGGTGGGTGGATCGGTGGCAGACTGCACCGGTCTGCTTCCTGCGTCGGACACGGTGCCCCTGTCGTTTAAGCCAACCGGCCGGACCTGCCGGATTACCTGCGGTGCGATAATCGCAGCTGCGAGCGACCGAGTTTGGTCAACAGCCCGATCATGCCTGTGTGTCTGATCCAAAGATATTATGCAGCAGCATTTGCACCGCCGCGTAGCCTTGTTCGCTCAGTTGAACGATGACTCGGCGCCGATCCCGATGATCAGGATGTCTTGAAATCAATCCTTCACTTTCAAGCCGATCAATTCTCCGCATAGCGGCTGTCGCCGATTCAGCGGAAGTGAGTGCCAATTGCTTGACGTAAATCGTCTCGCTCTTGCCGCTTATAAATAATTCTAACAACATGATCCAATCGCCATCATGCAGGGGGTTGGATTTAAAAAATTCTGACATCTGCGACCTCGTATTCAAAAGTCGCAGGGCTTCAGAAATCATTTTATTTTCAAAAATATCTTTTCCTTGCTGCATGATAAAACTTTTTAATATTTCTTAAGTATTTCCCATAAAAATTATATGAGATACGGATTTTTTGAAATTAATGCCATTAAGATAAATTTCATGGCATTTCTTATGAGTAAAAAGTAATTAAACTACGCAAAGGGCAATATTGCCTGGCCCGTTCTTCCGGCTTGCGTGTATTCTTCTGTCACGATGCCTGCCTCAATGCAACGGTTCGCCAAGCCCGACACGCAGGGGATTGCAAATTTTCATCCAACTTTCGGCCAGATGTTCAAAATTTGGGATGTTCTGAGAATTCTAGTGATCTGCTTTGTTCAATATTCGTATCATGTTTTGCCGTGATTCTCGGGATATGAGGAAGTTCCGGTAAGATACGAGGCCAGAAAGATAATGTTCGACATCATCGATTCTTATACGGAATGCTTGATGCCTGATGAAAAAGCTGCCTTCGATCTTGTCTGGATTGGCGAAAAACATTGCCATTTCTGGCAAGAAATGGCCATTTACGAGATAGTTGGCGCGATAATGCAGAACGTCGTAGAAGCGTTCGAGATCCACGCCACTCAGGAGGTGCGCGCATTCCGGATCGGCTTTTACCCGCGCAATCATGGCTTCGGCCGACATCATGAGTTCCAGTAATGTTGGAAAGGTTGTGATGCGTCTTTCAACAAAATCCAGACAATTTCGTATGTTGTCTATGCCCAACTTTATGTATCGTTCGTGCCGACGCCACATGGTCAATTCATTGACGCAATAACTGAGCCAATGATCATGCTCTTTCCAGCGTTCTTCGCGGATGAAGTGATCGCACGCTCGTTCCACCATGTTCAGCCAGCATTTTTTCCCGGTGAGGATAAACAGCCGCATCAGCGAGAGCGCGGCCTCGCCATCGTAGTAAATCGTGCGGAACGGGGCTTTGATTGCGAGGGAAGGGTAGTGCAGCACATGGAAAAATCCGCCAGTCGCGTCATCCTGCATGAACCGCACGCCGCGCGCCAGATTGTCCAGCAGGTCTCGATGGCGGAAATCGCCCGTCAGTTCGCAGTGTTTCACCAGAGCGAGAATGGACAAGGCATTGCCGCCAAGTTTGATTTCGTCGCCGCTATCGACCAGAAACGCCGCCGATGATCCGTCAGGCAGAGCGACAGTCCTGATCAATTCCGTCGTCAGGCGGTGGAGCGCCTTGTCGATCGCGGTTTTCACAGTCTCGTCGCGGGTGGCTTCCCACGCTTCCAGCATCGCATAAACGGTGCTGGCATGTCGCAGACAGTTGTACCCATCGACCGGCTTATCGAAACAGGGATGCCAACCGTAATGGAACAGTCCGTCATCGCGGACCTGCGTGGCGAGATAGCGGCTGCCGCGCGTGATCAGGCGCAGCGTGTCGTCGGCACGCAAGGGCGGCATTGATCGCCGCCCAGTGCTCAGTCCCGTCGTGTCGAGAGCGTGGACGACATTGTCTTTCCCGATAAAGGCGCCGCTGGTCTTGAACAGCCAGATAGGGCAGCGGTCGCTGAAGTCCAGATCGTGAAGGTCATGCCGCTCCGCGGCGTATCTTGCGAAGTTCCCCCGGTTGAGTTGTGCGCCTTCATGGCTGGGGCCGCCATAGAGCATGGCGTTGGCGTTCAGTTCGCATTCGAGGAACGCATGGGTAAATCGCGCGTCGAGAGAAATGCCAAGCCGGAAATAGTTGCGTTTGATGTCGGGCAGCGTTGTACGCAATGTCTTCCAGTCCGTCCGTTCGATCGCATTGACCCGATCCACGCGCAGCCAGGTCGCGCAATCGGCAAAGGGCGCCAGAATTTCGTGGGCTTTCTGCCAGATTTCCGCGGTGGTATGGCCGGTAAGGGTGCGCACTGTCGCGCGCCGGGACCCGTCCGTCCAGGACAGGAACAACACGATGAAAGCCTGATCTTCGGTACTGATCGGAGTGATCGGCCCCAGCGCGTCTTCAAGCGCGGCCAACCGCCGGGAGAGGAGGGTGTTCACCTTTCGCGCAAGGCCTCCCGTGCACGATTTACCGGCTTGAGCAGGTATTGCAGCACCGTTTTCTCGCCGGTGTGGACATCCACGGTGGCGATCATACCCGGGACAATGGGGAAACGCTTCCCGGCCTTGTTCACCAAGGCATCCGATTTTGTCCGCACGAACACGCGATAATAGAATATTTCCGGTTTAACCTCGTCTCTGATGGTGTCGGGGGAGATTGTGGTCACCACGCCATCCAGTCCACCGTAAATGGCATAATCGTATGCGGTGATTTTCACAGTTGCGCGCTGCCCGGGATGGATGAAGGCAATGTCGCGCGGTGCGATCCGGGCTTCGATCAGGAGCTGATCATCAAGCGGCGTGATCTGCATGATCTCACCATTGGGCGGCACCACTCCGCCCAGCGTCGAAACCGCGATACTTTTCACGATACCGTGCACTGGTGAACGGAGTGTCAGGCGATCGAGCGTGTTCGATCGGCCGCGCACGACCGGGGCCAGCGCCTTGACCTCTTCATCAGCCTTGGCCAGTTCCTGCCGCGCTTCCACGATATATTGCGAACGCAGATCGGCCTTTTTCAGCGCCAGATCGGCGCGCTGGCGGCGCAGGCGCAGGACTTCCATCTTGCTCGCGGCGCCCACTTCGATCAGCGATTCCCCGATCGCCAGTTCCTTGCTGATCAGACCCAGCGATTCATCGATGAGCCCCACGGAACTGGCCAGACTTTGCCGGCGTGCCTGATAGAGCCGGGTTTCCTCGGCTTTGAGATCGGCGAATTGCGCAAGCTCGGAAGGGAATGTCAGCGGTGTCTGGTTGACTTCTGCCCGCAGCCGGGCGGAGGCGGCGAGGGCGGCACGATATTTGGCGGCACTTTCTTCCACTGTGGAACCGGCAAGCGTGGGATCCAGTTGGGCGAGTGTCTGGCCGGGCTGCACCAGTGTATCCTGCCGTACAAACAGTTTGGCCAGAATGCCCCCTTCGAGTGATTGGATGATCTGTTCGCGGGAGGTTGGGACCACGCGGCCGCTGCCGGTTGCGACTTCGTCCAGTTCGGCCAACCATGCCCAGATCAACCCGACCACCAGCAGAAGGCCCAGCAATTGCACGATCCGGCTGGCCGATATCAGGCGCCTGTCCTGCGGATCGTCCCAGTTCCAGATGTCGGAGGCATCCTGCGCGCTCATGCCGCCTGCCCCCGTTGTTGCATCGTGCGCAAGGCAGCTGCTTTCCGGTCGTCCAGTGCGATCCGGCCATTGTGGATGACGATGATCCGGTCGACCAGTTCGAGGACACGCGTGCGATGCGTGGCGATCAACACTGTGCGGTTCCGGCTCCATGTCTTGAAGCGTTCAATGAACTGGTTCTCCGCTGCCTCGTCCATCGCGGCGGTCGGCTCGTCCAGCAAGGCCACGCGCGGTTCGCGGATCAGGAGGCGCGCCAGTAGCAAGCCCTGCACCTGGCCGCCCGACAGGCCCCGCCCGCCTTCGAGTACCATATGTTCGAGACCGGCAGTGGAGCGGCGGATCACATCCTGCGCTCCTGCCGCTTCCAGAGCCTTGAGGATTTCCTCGTCCGTTGCCTGTGCGCGGCCCAGAGTCAGGTTATCGCGGATGGTGCCGTGAAAAAGCCTGCTGTTCTGGCTGAGCAGGCCAATATCGCGCCGTACATCGGCCGGGTCGATCTGATGCAGAGGCAGCCCATCGCATGCCACTTCGCCCGAAACGGGTATCAGCAGGCCTGAACATGCCTGCAGGAGGGTCGATTTGCCTGCGCCGTTGCGGCCCAGAATGGCGATTTTCTCCCCCGCTTCGATGTGCAGGTCGGATACGGTCAGGGCTGGCGGGCTATTGGCATCGTTATAGCGGAACACGGCAGTCCGGAAGGTCAGATCGCCGGTGATAGCCGGCACTTGCAGGCGATGTTCATCATCGGGGTTGTCGACCGGCAACGCCATGATCTGGTTCAGGCTGCCGATGCCGACTTTGGCATGCTGCAGTCGGGTCAGCAGCGTGCTGATCTGGGCGACAGGTGCGATCATGCGCGATCCCAGGATCGACGCGCCGACCAGCACACCCGTTGTGATCTCGCCAGCCATAACCAGTGGCGCGCCAACAAGGATAATGGTGGCATAGACACCGTTCTGCACATTTTGCGCCCATACGGTCAGGCTGGTGGTCAGTTCGCGCAGTTTGAGTTGCGATTCCGCCGTGGTGGCGTTGTAGTGGTTCCATTGCTGCTGGAAGCGATGTTCTGCCTGCAGCACTTTGATATCCTCGATCCCCTGCACGGCTTCGACCAGCATGGCATTGCGCAAGGAGCTTTCGCGCATGGCCTGCTGGGCATAGGCCCGCAGCCTTTTCTGGGCGAGCAGCCCCGGCACGAACAGCAGGATCAGTGCGGCCGCGGGAACCAGTGCCAGTGCCCCTGCGATGGACCAGAAAATGGCAAAGAACAGCAGAAAGAAGGGAATGTCCGCAACGGCGGCAACCGTGGTCGATGTCAGGAGTTCGCGGACCTGTTCCAGATCGCGTAACTGGGCAATGAAAGTGCCCGTAGAGGAGGGCCGTTCGCGTGTCCGCACGCGCAAGGCATGGCCAAAAACCTGATCGGACATGCGCATATCGG
Organism: Caenibius tardaugens NBRC 16725; assembly: GCF_003860345.1. Classification (GTDB taxonomy): domain Bacteria; phylum Pseudomonadota; class Alphaproteobacteria; order Sphingomonadales; family Sphingomonadaceae; genus Caenibius; species Caenibius tardaugens. The sequence continues at coordinate 1,559,866 of NZ_CP034179.1, read as the reverse complement.
CGCGTTTGCCAAGCACATCAATAATCCGCATGCGCAACCGGCGGAACAGGAATTCGAACCCGATCGCCAGCAAGACACCGCCGAAAAGGATATACAGCGTCTGGAACGATTCCGCTGGAATGACCCGGTCATAAACCTGCATGGAGAACAGAATGCCAGCCAGCGCGAGTGTGTTGGCGGCGAGCGAGGCGATCAGCACGTTGGCATAGGATCGGATGTCCGTGAACAGAATCCGCCGGAGCCAATGTTCTTCATAAGGGCGGATGTAGGCGTCCACGCGCGCATCGCGCATTGCGGCGATCGGACGCGCGATGATGCACCGCGCGGCGGATGCCACCAACATGTCGGCGCGCATCCGGGTTTCAAGCCCTGCTTCCCCGACCATGGCCACGCTCACCTCGCCCGCGGCGTCGATGCCGGTGACGAGCCCCAATGCCCCGTCAGCGAACTGCACGATCAGCGGCAGGTGGGCCGGGCTTATCCGGGTCTTGTCGATGGCCTGAAAACGAAGTTGCAGCCCCGTTTTGCGCGCAAGAGCGGCAATGCGTTCATCCTCATTGTCCGCATCCTGCCACTGCGCGGCGAGGCGGACATCTTCCCCGGGGGCAGGCAGGCGATAATGCCGGGCAATGGCCCGGAAGGCTTCGATCCATGGCTGGTGCTGAAATGCATCCGCAGCTGAGGCTTCGGCCGCAGTCGGCGGAACGGGGTCGATCGCGGTCATAACGTCACCCCCCGTACCGATGATCCGCTCAGCCCGTACACCGCGCGCTGAACGCCGGTCTGGTACAGGCAATCCGCCTGAAGCCTGCGAATATCATGCGTGGTGTTGACCATTTCGAACCGCACCTGATGGAGTTCCTGTTCTGCGTTGAGAAGATCGACCAATGTGCGCGTGCCCATGTCGAGGTATTGCAGGCGATAAAGTTTTCCCGTTTCGCGCATGCTTGCCTGCCGCGCTTGCAACGTGCCGATCACGTCGGTCAGGCTGCTGATCTGCCGCTCTGCTTCGGCCAGCAGGCGGCTCACTTCCAGGCGGGTTTTCGCTTCGGCGGCATCGGCGGCGCCCAGTGCAAAACGGGCACTGCGCGCGCGCGCGCGTTTTGCGCCGCCACTGTAGAGGTCGCTCGAGATATTGATGCCGAAGTTGTACTCGGCATGGCCGGAAAACGGATCGTGTAAATCCGTGCCGCCACCCGCACCGATCGTGATGGTCGGCAACCGTTCGGCCTTGCTGTGGTCAAGTTCCGCTTCGGCGATATCGCGTGCCCCCCGCGCCTGCATGACGGCAGGAACATGCGACCAGTCCGGCTCCCCCCCGGCGCAGGCATCGTTCAGGACAGGAGAGGCTGACGGGGCAATGTCAGGCGGTGTGGGCTGGCCAAGCATATAGGCGAGATTGCTGTTCCAGCGTCGCCGCTCCGCCTCGATTTCCTGGATTGTGGCGTCGGCCGCCTGTACCCGGGCCCGCGCTTGCAAGGCATCCGATTTGGTCGCCGCACCAAGGCGATAGCGATGTTCCACCAGCGTGTTGATGGCAAGTATGCTGGCCAGTTGCTCTTCCGCCACTTCGATCAGGGCGTTGTCGCGCTGGATCTCGATCATCGCATAGCTGGTGTCGCGGATCAGGCCGTCCACTGCCAGAAGAAGCTCTGCCCGGCTTACCCGCGTACCCGCTCGGGCAGCAGGACGCTGCTGCCACTGCCCGGGTTCCATGAGGTGCCGCCATTGGTGGTATATTGCCATGTCGCGCCGGGTTCGAGCACCGAGGTGAGCACGACCGTGCCGTCGTTGGTCACACCGTCGCTGGCCGAACTGCCGGTATCGTTGTCGAGTTCGGCATTGATGGCGGCGGGATCGGTAAGATCGACCGTAATCGGGCCGAGGAATGTGGGGGTGCCTTCGTTGCCGGCCTCATCGACCTGGCGCACGCCAACTGCGCCATCGGCATAGACGCCCTCGGGCAGCAGAACGCTGCTGCCACTGCCCGGGTTCCATGAGGTGCCGCCATTGGTGGTATATTGCCAGCTCGCCCCAGATTCGAGCACCGAGGTGAGTACGACCGTGCCGTCATTGGTCACACCGTCGCTGGCCGAACTGCCGGTATCGTTGTCGAGTTCGGCATTGATGGCGGCGGGATCGGTAAGATCGACCGTAATCGGGCCGAGGAATGTGGGGGTGCCTTCGTTGCCGGCCTCATCGACCTGGCGCACGCCAACCGCGCCATCGGCATAGACGCCCTCGGGCAGCAGAACGCTGCTGCCACTGCCCGGGTTCCATGAGGTGCCGCCATTGGTGGTATATTGCCAGCTCGCCCCAGATTCGAGCGACGAGGTGAGCACGACCGTGCCGTCATTGGTCACACCGTCGCTGGCCGAACTGCCGGTATCGTTGTCGAGTTCGGCATTGATGGCAGCCGGATCGGTAAGATCGACGGTGATCGGGCCGAGGAAAGTGGGGGTGCCTTCGTTGCCGGCCTCATCGACCTGGCGCACGCCGACCGCGCCATCGGCATAGACGCCCTCGGGCAGCAGGACGCTGCTGCCACTGCCCGGGTTCCATGTGGCGCCGCCATTGGTGGTATATTGCCATGTCGCGCTGGGTTCGAGCACCGAGGTAAGCACGACCGTGCCATCATTGGTCACACCGTCGCTGGCCGAACTGCCGGTATCGTTGTCGAGTTCGGCATTGATGGCAGCCGGATCGGTAAGATCGGGCGCGGTGGCGGTAGACGGTGGGGACTCGTTGCCCCCGCCATCGGTCTGGGTGACGAGCAGGTCCTCGCCATTGGTCTGCGCCGGAATGGTGACGGTATAGGCACCGGTGCCCGGATCGGCGGTGCCTGTGCCGAGCACGGTGGTGCCATCGGGGGCATAGACGGTGACGGTGGCGCCGGGTTCGGCCACACCGGTGACGGTCGCGCCTGTGGCATCGTCGACATCGGCGCTGGGAGCAGCCGGATCGGTGAGATCGGGGGCTTCGAGAGGCGTCGGTTCGGATTCATTACCCGCCTGATCGGTCTGGGTGACCGTGATATCTTCCCCGTTGGTCAGAGGCGGGTCGATCGTGATTTCGAAACTACCATCTACCGGATCCGCCGTGCCGCTTCCGATGATGGTGGTTCCATCCGGCCCGTAGATTATGATTTCGGCACCGGGCTCGCCCCTGCCGGTGATTGTGCCACCGGTTTGCTGATCCAGTTGCGCAGAGGGGGGGAGTGGTGCTTCGGTGTCGGAATCGGAATCGGAGTCGGCATCGGCATCCGCATCGGCATCCGCATCCGCATCGGCATCCGCATCGGCATCAGCATCGGCATCAGCATCAGCATCAGCATCCGCATCGGCATCAGCATCCGCATCAGAATCTGAATCAGAATCAGCGTCGGAATCGCCATCACCCGGTCCGCCGTTGTTGTTGTCATCGCCGGAACCGCCGCCTGCGAGGCCCGCAACAGCCCCTGCGGCACCGAGTAACCCTAGGGCGGGGAAAATAACGCCTGATATGCCGCGCTCGGATTCGGTGGCGCTTTGGATGAGTTCAAGCCAATCAACCTGTTCATATATCCCGGACGTATGTTCTGGGTGAACCAGCCAGGTGCTGCCATCTGGTTCTTCGAATACGAGTTCATTGGTTTGGCCATCGTGCGACGGCTCGTAGAAATCGATGATGCGGATCGTTTTTCCCGAGTGGAGCCGGATTATCAGGTCCAACCCGACGCGTTCGAAAACAGCCACTTCGGCACGGCTCATGTGCAAACGTACTATACTTGGCCGGTTGAGATCGATTGAATCCAATGGAACGGTATTGGTTATTTTGCTGGATTTATCGAAGATCTCTGCTGGCATGGATTCCGTCCACTTGCTGTGCCACACCGCATTGCGGTGCCCCACGAGATACAGAATTTATGTGCAATTCTTTAAATAATATAAATTTTATTTTCTGAACGACAGAATGTATATATTTGCAGATATTGGTCTGCAACAAAGACCATCGGTTAACTCCGATATTGGAATTAATTTTACTAATGTATGGGGAGTTATGTCTGTTAATAACTGATTTTTTTATTGATTAATTGAATTTTCAAGAAAGTTGATTTTGCTATTTCCTATAACTTTGCTGTTGTCTTGCTGGGTTAGAGGTGGAGGGTGTGTGTGCGTGCGGTCGGCGCGCGCATAGGCTCCGTCACCTGAATTCCATCGGGTGTCGGGCCTGTTCCAGATGATATTACAGATACTTTTTAGAACGTTATTTGTGCATATGGATCAGGTATATTCTAGTAAAGCATTGCTGCAGTATGCACGATGTAACGATTTCGGCCCGCAGTCTTCGCGGTATAAAGGGCTTTGTCGCTTGCTTCGAGAAGTTGTGCTGGGGTTAGTTTCTCGCACGGGGCGGCGACCACGCAACCACAACTGATTGTCATGCAGCCGGTTGGGGATTCCGCTTGCGGGATCGCCAGATGGGCAATGGCAGCCATGAATCTGTCCAGCATTCTGGAAGGATCCCCTGCATTCATCAGGACGAACGCGAATTCTTCCCCGCCATAGCGCGCCACGAAGTCTGATTGGCGCGCCACGGAATGCAAGGCTTTCGCGACCTTTTGAAGAGCCACGTCGCCCGCCAGATGACCGTTCCGATCATTGTAGGATTTGAAATGGTCGACATCGATCATGCCCACACACATTGCCTTGCCAGTTTCGCTGGCATGCAAAAAGATGCGGGTCAATTCGCTGTCCCAGTGCCTCCGATTGGCGATACCGGTCAGCGGATCTTCCAGTGTCTGCCGCGCGAGAGAGGATTTTTCCGCAGCAAGGGCGCGGTTCGCATCGCGCAGCGCGAGCTCTCCACGCCAGGCATCGGTAATGTCTATCACAAAGCCGACCACGCGTACCGCGACACCTTCACGGGTTTGCAGGCAGGCTGCGGAGCGCACCCAGCGAATATCGCCGTTCGGTCTGACGATACGGAATACGATCCCGTAATCCGCCTTCTGTGCGACAAGTTCGGCAGCGGTTTGCACGACTTCCGTGGCCCGTTCCACATCTTCGGGATGGATGAAGGAGCGAAATTCACCAATGGACGATATCGGGTGTGCGGGATCCCGGCCCATGATGTGGTACCAGGCCGCATCGCAATGCATCCTGTCGTCGACGATGTTGTAGTCCCAGATGCCCAGTCCCCCGACGCGGGCCGCCATGGACAGGCGCTCTTCGCTGACTTTCAGGGATTGCAGCGTTTCGTATGCGGCGGTGACTTCCCGGGATACGCAAACGATCGATGCCAGTTGTCCGTCAGGGGTGATCATCGGTGTCAGGCTGTTCTCCCAGTACTGGCACTGCTGATCAGGGGTCACGCTGCGTCCGTTGAAGCGTGCGGGCGATCCCTTGCGGGCTATGGCAAGGGCTTCGATTCCTTCCGTTTGGACATCCTCCGGCAGGAGCGGTAGCCAGGGCACGCCGAGAATGGATGTTTTGGGCAGCCCGACGGATTGGCATCCGGTTCTGTTCATGTGAACGAGCGTGCCGTCAGGCGCGAGCATTTTGATGCAGTCGGCACTGGCATCGAGCATGGCGTTTTGCTGCCCGATGCGCTGTTCGAGCTGTGCTTCGCGCATTTTGCAATCGTCTATGTCCATGGCGATACACAGCCAGTGCTGTTCACCGGGTTTTGGCGATGGCAACGGCTGTATGTTGAGCTGAAACCAGCGTCCTTCCCATTTGCCTGTGCCCAGCCGACAGGTGATATCTGACGGTTGGGGTGCCGCAAGAATGGCATGTAGCCTGGGCACGACAGACGGCCAATCCGCAACGTGCAGCAACTGGTCGAAGGTCAGCGCAAGATCGCTCTCTTTCCTGTATCCTCTTTCTTTCTGCCAGATTGTGTTCAGCCGGACAATTTTACCGGACGACGTGAAGATGCAGGCTGGCATGGCCAGCGCCTCGAACAGATCAATTGACGTGCGGGGGGCAGGCTCTCGCGTCTGGTTGCGTCATCAATGGCTGTTGCGTCATGATCAATCCGCGGCGGATAGTCCGCCAATGCGGTTTCCCTTGCAGCGTAATCATCGTCACGAGGCAGTGCCATTGTAATTGTCCTCTTGGTGCACATCGCAAATAGTTCATGCAACCGACACTATGGCTTATGACTGTATTAAGGGGATATTTCCGTATCTGCAATGATCGTGATGAGGAATAATGAATCAGGAACGTTCCAATTCTTCCGGATTTTCCAGTATTCGTTTGATTTCCTGAATAAATGATGCCGCGATAAAGCCGTCGATCACCCGATGGTCGCAACTGATCGACATGTTCATGAGTTTCCGTACTTCCGGGCCACCCGGGCAGGGTACGAGGCGTTCGATAATGCGGTTCGGGGCCACAATGGCAACTTCGGGGCGATTGATAATCGGTGTCGCCGCAATGCCGCCAAGCTTGCCGAGCGAGGTGACGGTAATGGTCGACCCGCGCAAGTCTTCCCTTGTAACCTCGCCATTGCGCGTGCGGTTTGCGAGATCTTCGACGGCATGGGCGATGCCCTCGACGTCCAGATTCTGCGCATGCCGCAGGACCGGAACCAGCAATCCTTTTTCCGTTTGCGTGGCTATACCCAGATCGATGGTATCGAATTGTGTGATCACATCCTTGCTATCATCGTAGTGCGCGTTGAGCATCGGGAATGCGCGTAGCGCCTGGCACATTGCGGCAATCAGAAAATGCAGCACGCTCAGCCTTTGGCCATATTGTGCGCTGCGTCTTTCGCGCAGCATTTCCAACGCCGTGACATCCAGTTCATCGACATAGGTGAAGTGCGGGATATGGCGTTTCGCCTCTTCCATCCGCCGGGCGATCTGACGACGCAGGCCGGTGACCGGAATGGTCGTGCCGGGGGTGTCCAGCGGTTCGACCGGCGCAGCAGCAGGTTGGCGCGAAAGAATGAAGCGATCGAGATCTTCGTGGCTGACCCGCTCGCCCACAGCAGGTACAGCGGAGAGATCGATGCCCAGTTGTCTGGCGCGGTGGCGCACAGCGGGGGCGGCCAGAACCTGCCTGTTCGGGCGGTCCCTGCGCGCGGCGGGCGGGCGATCTGCTGGTCTTGTCGGCTGCGCTGCAACCGGAGCCTTAGGCGCAACCGGGGCGGGCGTTGCAGCCAGGGGCGCCAGATCGGTAGCCGCTGCATCCAGGGGTGTCGGGATGTCTTCGTCCGCCACATCCAGCACGAAGAGTGTGGCGCCGATGGCAAGCATGGTCCCGGCGGCAGCCCCCTGTTCGATCAGGGTGCCGGCTGCGGGGGCTTCCATCTCCACAGTGGCCTTGTCCGTCATGACCGAGACGATGACCTGCCCTTCGGCCACGGTATCGCCCACTGCGGCATGCCATTCGACCACTTCCGCTTCCGCGATGCCTTCGCCGATATCGGGCAATCGGAATGGTAGCAGGGCCATGGGCTATTCCCGCATCAGGCGGTCGAGGGCTTCGCCGATACGGATCGGACCGGGGAAGTACGACCATTCCAACGAGTGCGGATAAGGCGTGTCGAAGCCAGTTACGCGTTCGATCGGCGCTTCGAGATGATAGAAACAGCGTTCCTGTACCAGTGCGGACAGTTCCGCGCCAAAGCCGCTGGTGCGGGTCGCCTCGTGCACGATCAGGCATCGGCCCGTCTTGCGCACCGAAGCCTCGATCGTGGCAATGTCGAGCGGCACGAGCGAGCGCAGATCGATCAGTTCGCCGTCGATTCCGTGTTCGTCGATCACCTTGTGCGCGACATGCACCATGGTGCCATAGGCCAGTATGGTCAGATCGCCGCCTTCGCGCACGATCCGGGCCTGGCCCAGCGGTACGCGGAAATAGCCTTCGTCCACGTCTGCGTCCGGATGGTCTGCCCAGCTTTTCGCGGGGCGATCATAATAGCCATCGAACGGGCCGTTGTAACAACGCTTGGGTTCCATGAAGATCACCGGGTCGTTGTCTTCCATGGCGGCGATCAGCAGGCCCTTGGCATCGTGCGGGTTGGACGGGATCACCGTTTTGATGCCGGTGACATGGGTGAACAGGCTTTCGGGCGATTGGCTGTGTGTCTGGCCACCGAATATCCCGCCGCCGAAGGGGACGCGGATGGTGAGCGGACAGATGAAATCGGCGGCCGAACGATAACGGATACGCGCGGCCTCGCTGATGATCTGGTCGAGACCGGGATAGATGTAATCGGCAAACTGGATTTCGGGCACGGGCCTGAGGCCATAGGCAGCCATGCCGATCGCCGCACCGATAATCCCGCATTCGGTGATGGGCGTGTCGAAGCAGCGTTGCTTGCCGAACTTGGTCTGCAACCCCGCCGTGACCCGGAAAACCCCGCCGAAATATCCGACATCTTCCCCCAGAACCACCACGCGATCATCGCGCGCCATCATGACGTCCAGTGCACTGTTCAGCGCCTGAATCATACTCATTCCGGCCATTTCAGCGCCCTTTCGCGAATGGCCTGTTCGGATTGTTCCCGCAGGTGCCAGGGCATCTCTTCGTAGACGTCCTGAAACATGGTCTGATCCGGCTGATGCAGGCCGTGGCCGAGAATGCCGTTCTGTTCGGCTTCCTTTTGCGCGGCCTGCACTTCCTGCGCGACTTCGAGATCCATGGCCTCCTGCCGTGCGATATCCCAGATACCCTTGTCGATGCAGTGCCGTTTCAGCCGCGTGATCGGATCGCCCAGCGGCCATTCCTGCCGTTCCTGCGCGCTGCGATAGGCGGAGGGATCGTCCGATGTGCTGTGGGCCTCGGCACGATATGTGAACAGTTCCAGCAAGGTCGGCCCGAGATTGAGCCGCGCCCGGTTGGCCGCCCAGTTGGTCGCGGCATAGACCGCAAGGATATCGTTGCCATCCACCCGCAAGCCAGGAATGCCATAGCCGATCGCCCGCGCGGCGAACGTGGTCCGTTCGCTGCCGGCAAATCCGGAATAGCTGGAGATGGCGTACTGGTTGTTCACCACATTGAAGATGCACGGGGCGTTGTAGACGGCCCCGAATGTCAGGCCATTGTGAAAATCGCCTTCGGAGGTGGAGCCTTCGCCGCACCATGTGGCGGCGATCCGACTGTCCCCTTTGGACGCACTGGCCATGGCCCAGCCTGCCGCTTGCGGATATTGCGTGGTGAGATTGCCCGACAGCGTGAAGAACCCGTAGGCGCGGGCTGAATACATGATTGGCAACTGGCGGCCAAACAGCGGGTCGAGCCGGTTGGAATAGATCTGGTTGATCATTTGCACGATCGGATAATCGCGCGCGAACAGGATACCCTGCTGGCGATAGCTTGGAAAACACATGTCTTCGCGATCCAGCGCAAAGGTCGCACCGATGGCGACGGCCTCTTCCCCGGTGGCCTTCATGTAGAAGCTGGTCTTGCCCTGACGTTGTGCGCGAAACAGCCGGTCATCGAAGGCACGCTGCAACGCCATTGTGCGCAGCATACGCAGCAGGGTGGTGTCGTCGAGGTGCGGATTCCAGCTGCCGACGGCGCGATTGTCATCATCGAGAACACGGATCAGGCCATAGGCAAGATCGACCATGCTGCGCGCAGCAGCGGTTTCATCCGGCCGGGCAATCGCATCGGGGCGGGGAATCTCGAGATAGGAATAATCGACCGGATCGCCGGGGCGAAATGGCGGCTCGGGGATATGGAGGGTGAGGCCGGGTTTGTTGGACCCGCTTGTGCCGCCAGTATTATCCCGCCCGTTCATGATTGCGTGTCAGTCTTTCTGCTGTTTTGCCTTTTCAACGCCTGAAAGAGGAAACATATCCTGACCGCGCGGCGCCCCCTATTGCCGCCAGCGGCAGAAATCGTTCTCCATGGCGTGATCGAGAATGTCCTTGCAGGTGGAAAAGTGCGCATGATCCGTGTCGATCAGGCCATTCTCCACATCATCCAGTTGTACGGCGGGCACGAATGCGATCGGGCAGGCAACCGGCACCAGTTGCGATCCGGCCCCGAATTGCAGCGTGCTGAGCAAACCGAACATCCGTGCGTCCCGCGTCGGCCGCCCCAGCATCATCAGGCGATGCTGGCCCGCCTCGTTGGTGACGAGATAGATATGCCCGGACAAGGTCGGCATGGAGACATAGCCGGATTGGGCATAGACGCCATCGGGCCTCTCCCCTTCGATGAACCGCAGATAGCCCGCACCGTCATCCCAGAATATCCGGCTGCGATAGGCGTAAACCGCCCCCGTCGTGTCGAAACTGGCCCGTAGCGTGAGGTAATCCTGTTCGATCCATCGCACCGCAGCACGGCTGTAGGCCCCCATGTGTTCGGGCGCGAGATCGTGGGCCGAGGCGGGTTCCTGCCCGGTCTTTCCGCGCAGGGGCGTTCCCAGCGCCTCTTCGATCCGCACGACTGTGGCGAGTGTGAACGGGCGGCTGCCCGACAGGGCTTTTTCCAGCGTTGACAGGCTGACGCGTGCCATGTCGGCCAGCGCCTGACGCGACATGCGCCGCCGGGCCAGTTCCTCGCGCAGTCGTTCCGCAAAGCCGTTATCGGGATCGTGCATGCCATCTCCAGAAAAGTGCCGGACAATTCCGCACAAAACCGCACAACCCGTCAAGCCTCTTCGTGCTGCCGGACATGTCCGTCGCGGTGCGGCAACAACCGGCATGACTTGCCGATGGCTGTCCGGCATCGCGTGTATTTATTGGGAAGGCTCCGCTTTTCATGGAGTCTGCCATGTTCGCCTTGATCTTTTCCGACCGGCCGCGATGCCGGCTTGTGCTGGGGCTCTCGCTTTTGCTGGGCCTCGTTGCGCTCGTCTTTCTCACCAACCGCCTGACTGCTTCCGAAGCCGCCGCGGATGCCGATGCCATTGGCAGCGGAACACTGATGCTCAGCGGCAAGGGGGTGGCGACTGCGGTGCCTGCCGTGCGGCTTGGCACCGATATGGATGTCACGGTCAGCGGCCAGATCGCCCGGGTCCGGGTGACACAGGCTTTCCGCAATACCAGCGATCAGTGGATGGAGGCGACCTACCTTTATCCTCTGCCCGAGGAGGGGGCCGTCGACAGCCTGAAAATGGTTGTAGGCCAGCGCGTGATCGTGGGGCGTATCAAACGCCGGGCAGAAGCGCGCGCGATCTACGAGAAAGCCCGCGCGGAAGGGAAGAAGGCCGGGCTTGTCGAATCCGAACGCCCCAACATGTTCCGCAACAGCGTGGCCAATGTCGGGCCCGGCGAAACCGTGCTGATCGCGATCGAATATCAGGCGCCGGTTCGCCAGGTATCGGGCGAATTCAGCCTGCGCCTGCCGCTCGTGGTTGGCCCGCGCTATGTCCCGCCGCACACGCTGGAAACCGAAAAGGACGTCGAAGATGCCGATGCGGTGACCGCGCCGATGGTGCATCCGGTTTTGGGAACCCGCGAGAAAATCAACCCGGTATCGATCACGGTGCATCTCGCACCCGGGTTCCAGCCAGCGAACATCATCAGCCCCTATCACGGTGTGGCGGTGGAAGAAGCCGATGCCCAGACCCGTACCATTCGCCTGACCGATGGCGAGGTGCCTGCCGATCGCGATTTCGAACTGCGCTGGCGTTCCGCCAGTGCCGATCCGACTCTCGGTCTGTTCCGTCAGCAATTTGATGGAGATAGCTATATCATGGCCTCGATCACGCCCCCGGTAGAGGATCGCAAGCGCCCGTTCCCGCCACGGGAAATGGTCTTCGTCATCGACAACAGCGGTTCGATGGGCGGCACGTCCATGGAATCCGCCAAAAACAGCCTGCTTTACGCGCTGGGTACCCTGCGCCCGGAAGACAGCTTCAACATAATCCGTTTCGATGACACGCTGACGCGGCTGTTCGAGGACAGCGTTCCCGCGACACCGGAACAGATCGCGTTGGCCCGGCGCTTTACCGAAGGGCTTGAGGCAACGGGTGGCACGGAAATGCTTCCGGCGCTCAAATCGGCGCTGATCGATACGCATCCGTCCGACACGCGCACCGTCCGGCAGGTGATCTTCCTGACCGATGGCGATATCTCCAACGAGAAGGAAATGACGGCCGAAATCAACGCCAATGCCGGTCGCAGCCGTATCTTCATGGTCGGCATCGGTTCGGCGCCCAACCAGTTCCTGATGCGCCGTATGGCAGAAGCAGGACGCGGCACGTTCACCAATGTTGGCACCGGCAATGATGTCGCCGCCAGAATGACGGCGCTGCTCGATCGTCTGACGTCGCCTGCCGTACGCGATCTCAAGGTGGCCGTTGCGGGTGGTACGCTGGACCTCACCCCGCGCCAGTTGCCCGATCTCTATGCCGGAGAGCCGCTGGTTCTGCTGGGCAAGGGGGGATCGGCTTCCGGTACGCTCACGGTGTCGGGCATGATCGGGGACAAGGCCTGGTCGCAAAGCGTGGACTTGTCGCAGGCGCAGGATAGCCCTGCCGTGGCCAAATTGTGGGCAAACCGCCGTATCGCGGAAATTGAGGCCGCACGTTTCGCCAGCGAAATGGAAAGTGGGGCCGCCGATGATGCGATTGCGCAGCTCGGTCTCGCCTATAGCATCGTGACCCGCCAGACGAGCCTGGTGGCGGTGGATGAAACCCCCAGCCGTCCCGAGGGTGCCACGCTGACCCGCGAAGATTTGCCGCTGCTGCTCCCTGCCGGCTGGGATTTCGATACCCTGTTCGGCACGCAGCGCGCCCATGCCGGTGGTGCCATGACGGGTGGGGCCGTGTCGCCTGCGACCCGGTCGGAAGCGATGGACCTGCCGGAAACCGCGACCGGCTATCTGGGCCTGCTGGGCCGGGGGCTTGTCCTGCTGGTGATTGGTGCGGGCGGATTGTGGCTGCAGCGCCGCAACGCGCGCAAGGACGCCCGGGCATGATCGCCGCGCTCCACGCCGGGGTGAAGGGAGGGCGCGCCGTGGGGCGCGCCCTCACCAACCTTTTCCTGATCGGACTGTGCATTCTGGGTGTCTGGTTGATGGTCAGTGCAGCCGTGATCCCGGTCAAGGCGTGGGTCGCGCAAATCCTCCTCGACCGGGCCTTTGAACAGAGCGTGGCCCAGGGCACGCGGATCAAGCCGTGGCCCTGGGCGGACATGGCGCCCGTTGCACGCATTACCGTGCCGCGACTGGGGGTGAGCGATATTGTCCTTTCGGGCGGATCGGGACAGGCCATGGCTTTCGGCCCGACCATGCTGGCGGCGCGCGAACCCGTAACTGTCATGGCGGCGCATCGGGATACGCATTTTGCCTTCCTGCAGCATTTGCGCCGGGGTGATCGCGTGGTCGTGCGTTCCGTTGCAGGGGAACTGCGCACCTATACCGTGACCGGAACGCAGGTGGTGCATTGGGATCGATTTGCCTATCCGGCCGACCCCGCGGATCGGGTTCTGGCACTGACGACCTGCTATCCCTTTGGCGCCACGGTACGCGGGCCGCTGCGTTATGTTGTCTGGGCGCGGATGGATGCGGATGACCCGCGTTGATCAGCCCGCCCGCCGGAAAGCCGGCATAAGCGGCGACACCGCGCCATCCGCATAATGCGCCTGCAACAACGCGGCTGTGGAGCGGATTTGTTCCATCAATCCCGGGTGCGGGCTGGGCGAGAGCAGCGAGGACGACAGGATCACGCCCACAGTGGCCGCCAGATTGCCATTGCTCCCGAAAATCGGCGCAGCAATTTTGCCGAAGCCATTGCCGAGCCCATCGTCTTCGTATTCGACGCCGAACGTTGCCAATTTGGCCCTGAGTTCGCTGACATTAAAAGTGCGGGTGTTTGCAGTGCTGCCGGGGACATTGTTGGCATCGAAATACTGCACCATGCGGGCAGAGGGCGATTGCGGAAATGGCAGCACGGTGCCGACCTGTATGGCAACGCCGGGTTTCAATTCGTGACCCAGTGCCGCCACCACCAGCGCGCCACCGGGAATTGGTACCGTCTGCATCGCGGTATGTCCGGTTACGTCCCGCAAATGCCTGAGGAAAGGTTGTGCGGCTTCGACCACACTGCTGCGACAAATCGCCACGCGTGCATAGTGCAGCAATTTCTGGCCGAACACATAACCCGTACCGTTTGCATCGCGACCGACCAGACCAGGTGATTGCAATGTTTGCAGATGCCGCGAAATGCGGGCTTTTGTCATGCCAAGACTGCGGGCGATTTCGGTGACCCGGAGCGGACGGTCCGCATTGGCCAGAACGTCCAGTATCTGGACTGCCACTTCCACGCTTTTGACGGAACCGGATTGATCACTGTTCATTGTCGGTTCCATACTTTGGATATCCGCGTATGACACCTGGGACATTGTGTGAAATACATTCCAATAGGAAAGAACTTGCCTTCCATATTGGAATATATTGCCACGAAATTGCACCTCAAATTCAGATTATACAACTGAATAATAAGGATTATTCAGTTGTAATATGAATCCATGGTAATATTGAAATCAGGAATGTGCAATCAGCATTGCGGTACTTTTGTCTTTCCTTTCAGCTCGTACTTGCCATCCTTGTTCCGAATGTAGCGTTCGGCAATGGTCTTCGACCCCGTGTAAGTGACGGTGAAGCTTTGATTTTTCACAGATGAAGTAATGGTCCCCTCATAAGCGGATGCCCCGGTTTCCTTCGCGCCGCCGTCGGAATAATAGATAGGAATACTGGCAATTTCGACAGGTCCGGCTGGTGTCAGCTCGGTGAGCACGGCATAGGAACAGGCATACCCCTGCCAGACCCCGCCACCTTCGGTATAGAGAACGGGGGCGCTGGCGATTGCGTCCGTCCATCCCCAGCGCAAGGCGGGATTGCCGAATGTGCCACTTGCGCCCACATCCATCCATTCACCTGCCACGGCATAGCGACTGGCACTGGCGGCTTGGCCGGATGCGGGCTGCAGATAATGGACGGTGTTCAAACCGCCACAGACATGGCCGGTGCATTCGCTCGCGCCGGTGCTGATCAGGGCCGTTTTCCCTCCGGACAGAGGAATAAGCGCGAGCGGGACGAAGCTGTAATTCTGATCGTCCACCGCGCGGGTCACCGCGTTGGACGAGGATTTCCCAAAAGCCGCCTGGAAGGCTTCCGGTGTGCCAGCGGGTACAGTGTCGCGATTGACGTCGTCCACTGCGAACAGTGCTGTTTTGGCGGAGCTCTCCGCCATCGCCGGGGCAGTGGATATCGCCAGAAGTGAAACTGTAACACCAAGAAATTTCGTCATGAATTCCCCCATTGGAATGGATTGTGCGCGCTATCGCCGCCATCCCCAACGCATGATGAACAAATATGTGTCTGGAAAAATGCGGTGGTGGTGTGGACAGGTCCGCATGGTGCTGGCTACCGGCGCGGGATGAGTATCGTTGCAACCATCATGAACACCGCCACCGGGCGACCCATCCAGAAAATGAAGTTCGGCCGGATGCCCAAACCCTGGGCGAGCTTCAATCTCGACACCGGAGAACTGGTGACAGCCGAGCGCGTCGATGTGGGCAAACCCGCACCGGGCAAATTCATCGCGCCCGTCGATGTCTGGGTGACGGTTAAGCCGAAGGACTGACGTCTACCGCTCTTGTTGTCCACGCGGTCAGGCCTGACCGCGTGGATAAAGCCGCCTGTCCGTTCGTCCGCTATTTCGGCAAGGAGCCGGTATCGATCGGCGGGCCGAATTTCGCAAACAGATGGCTGTGCAGGTCGATCGGCCTGTCGCGGAATTCGACTTTCTCGAAGGCACGCACATAGCCGCTGTGCAGGATCTTCCATTCGCCATCGCGGCGCACGTAACGATCCTGATAGAATGCCGCGCCCTGCGTTTCGCGATTGGTGGTCATGTTCACCGCCCAGTCGATCATGGTCCATCGGCCTTCGGCGTTATCATCGTCCAGGACGGTGATTTCGGGCATCAGTGCCAGATGCATCCCGACATACTGGTTGTTCTGCATCTGGCTGAGCAGGCCGATGATCTCTTCCCGGTCACCCGCTTCGTACAGATAGCTGCCGCCTTCATAGCGGATTGTCGCCTCGGGGACGAAGCAGGCCCGCAGCCCATCGTTATCGCCGCTGTCGAGCATGCGCATATAGCGGTGCTTTAGCTGCTTGATCAGCTCAATGTCTTCCAGACGCAGAGTCATTCTTGTCTCCCGGATATCGCGTGCGGATGACGTACTGACCAATGCACGGCAGGAGATCAAGCACGGCAGATCAGGTCAGGTGGCCGGTTGTGCAGGTGTCGGAAACGAGGCCCGCACAACTTGTTCCGCGTGACCGGTCAGGCAAACTGTTCGCCGACCATATTTTCGCTCAGCGTCCAGAGATTCCGGGCATTTTCCGGGTCCAGCGCATAGGGGCGTACGCCCGAAACCACCCCGCCGCCCGTTGCCACTTGGGCGATCTGGCAGTCTTCGCAATACTGGCCGCCGATCGTGTCCGCATCGGCCACAGCCGCAGCCCAGACCGAAGTTGCGGCCCCCTGGGGGACCGATTTGTATTCGAGCCTCGCGATACCCGATGCCTTGACCATTTCCTGCAGCGTGCTGATGGCTTCAGGGGTCAGGTAACGGCCCAGTTCGGTCTGGATTGCGCCCGGCATCAGTGCGCAGGCCCGAATGCCGCGATCGCGCAGCCGCCGGTCCAGTTCCACCGCGAACAGGATATTGGCCGTTTTGGACCGGCCATAGGCGCGCCATGGATCGTATGGGGTGTGTTCGAAATTGGGATCGTCCAGATCGACATCGCTGTTCTGATGCCCACCGGATGACAGGATCACCACGCGGCCACCATCGGCCACGAGCGGGGCGATGCGATTGACCAGAACGAAATGGCCCAGATGGTTGGTGCCGAACTGGGATTCGAAACCATCCGCCGTTTTTGCGAACGGGGTGGCCATGATCCCGGCATTGGCAATGACAATATCGAAGGGGCGCCCATCCGCATTCAACCGATCAGCACAGGCGCGCACGCTGGCAAGCGATGCCAGATCGAGTTCGACCACGTCGAACGTGCCGCCGCCCGCTTCGCTGGCTGCCCGTACGGGGGCGGTTGCGGCTTCCGCTTTCGCAAGGTTGCGGGCCGCGCCCACCACGTCGGCGCCATGCGCCACAAGAGCCCGCGCGGTCTCCACGCCAAGCCCGGCCGAGACACCGGTAACCAGCACCCGTTTGCCCGTCAGGTCGATCCCTTCCAGAACCTCTTCCGTTGTCGATTGTGCCCCGAACTTGGCAGGCATGATGCTGTATCCTCTCGTTCTGATCTATTTCATTCCGGCTTTTGACGCCGATCAAGGAACAGCGTGCAGATCAAATGCACGGTTGGCAAGTTCCGCAATGGAGGAAATCATGATCGGTTTCGTGGGTTCGCATTTTCTTGTCATCGTCGTTGGTGCCTTTGGGCTTTTCTCGGCCGTACTCGGCGTTACGTCGGTCGCTGATGCCTTCACGCGCGAGGCATAGTTTGCGCGGCGAGTGATGTCGGCGGTGATGGTCGGCTAGACGGCGGCCATCAGGCTGGCATTACCCCCTGCGGCTGCGGTGTTGATGGAGAGGGATGTTTCGTCAACCAGCCAGTCGAGGCGATATTGCCCGTTGGCATCGGACATCTGCGTCAGGGGAATGGGGCCGTGCATGGCCGCGATGGCATGCAGGATAACGGCGATTCCCCCCGGTCGGGCTTCCACCAGTGCGGCCGGGAATACCGATGCGTTGGGGATGGCGGATAGCCATGTGATGCGCGCGGCAATGCGTGGCGGCAGGTCATGCAGATCGGGCCCGTCCGCGCCGGGCCAGACGATGACGGCATCATTCCCCGTGGCAAGGACCGCCACCAGCTGATCCAGCAGCCCATCGTGGGTGTGCGGGATCAGCAGAACGGCCCCCCGGGGCCGGAGTGCGTAGAGATTGCGTTCTCCCACCGGGCCCGGCAATGCGGTGCGGTAACCGGCAAGACTTGCACTGGCCGCGCTTTGCAGGCAGGTCGCGTGCTCTGGCCTGCCGTGATCCGTCAGCCATCGGGCAAAATCTGCCAAAGTCGTATCGGCATGATGGCTCCCGGCCATACCCGTATCCGGCTGCGTCTGTACGAGCCGACTGAGGTAGAGCGGGCCGCCCGCTTTCGGCCCGGTGCCGGAAAGGCCGCGCCCGCCAAACGGTTGA
Organism: Caenibius tardaugens NBRC 16725; assembly: GCF_003860345.1. Taxonomy (GTDB): domain Bacteria; phylum Pseudomonadota; class Alphaproteobacteria; order Sphingomonadales; family Sphingomonadaceae; genus Caenibius; species Caenibius tardaugens. The sequence continues at coordinate 1,541,745 of NZ_CP034179.1, read as the reverse complement.
ACCCCCACCACCGCGCCGATGACGTTGCGATTGACGTAGATGTTGCCCGCATCGATCGCATCGCCGATCTCCGCCACGGTTTCATCCAGCCTGGTATGCAGGCCAAAGGTCAGGCCGTATCCGGTGGCATTGATCTGCGCGATCACGCTGGCGCGTTCGCCATGCCGCCAACGCAGGATGTGCAGCACCGGCCCGAACACCTCGCCACCGATCTGGTCGATCCGGTCGATAGTGATGATCGTGGGCGCAACGAACGTTCCGGCATCGGTACCAGGCGGCAGGGCGATCCGGTCGATCGCGTGCCCTGCGGCCTGCATGCGCGCGATATGCGCCTCTATCCGGTCTTTCGCCTCCGCTGTAATCACCGGCCCGACATCGATGGCCAGACGATCGGTCCGGCCCACCGCAATTTCGGCAATCGCCCCCCTGAGCATGGCCAGTTGGCGATCGGCGATGTCGTCCTGCAGGCACAGGACACGCAGGGCAGAGCATCGCTGCCCGGCGCTGTCGAAGGCGGATGTGATGACATCGGCAGCGACCTGTTCCGCCAGTGCCGAGGAATCGACAATCATCGCATTCTGGCCGCCGGTCTCCGCAATGAAGGGGATGGGCGCGCCACTGGCAGTCATATGGCTGGCCAATTCCTGCTGGATCAGGCTGGCTACCGGGTTTGAGCCGGTGAAGACCACGCCAGCGGTTTCCTGCGCGGCCACCAGTGTGGCGCCGATGGCCCCGTCGCCGGGCACGAAATGCAGCACTTGGGGCGGCACGCCCGCCGCATGCAGGATACGCACCGCCTCGGCCGCGATCAGTGGGGTTTCCTCGGCCGGTTTGGCAACGACGGTATTGCCCGTTACCAGCGCGGCGGCGATCTGCCCGGTGAAGATCGAGAGCGGGAAATTCCATGGACTGATGCAGGCGACCACGCCGAGAGGGCGTGTGTCCCGGTGCAGCGTTCGGCGGGCTTCACCCGCGTAGTAGCGCAGGAAATCCACGGCTTCGCGCACTTCGGTAATGGCATTGGCGACCGTCTTGCCCGCTTCTCGCACGATCAGCCCAAGCAGGCCGGGCATGCGCGCCTGCAGCAGATCGGCGGCGCGATCGAGGCAGTCTGCACGGGCGTCTACCGGGATGGCGGCCCAGTCGGCGCGGGCGCGGCTGGCGGCCTGCATAGCGAAGATTGCATCGCGGTGGAGTGCGAAGGCCGCCGTGCCCACCTGATCGGTATGATCGCCGGGGTTCACGATAGCGTGATGACGCCGCTCTATCCCCAGCCCGGCAATCATTGGCGCGGCCTGCCATGGGCGCTGCGCACTGTCCCGCAATGTCACCGAGAGGCTGGCCAGCACGGCTTCGTCGGCCAGGTCCAGTCCGGCCGAATTGCGGCGGGGGGCGAATAGCGCATCGGGCAGGGCGATCAGCGGATGGGGTGATCCCTGTGGAACCACGGCCAGCGCCTGTTCCACAGGGTCTTCGGCCAGTTCCTCCGCCGCGATATCTGGATCACCGATCCGGTGGACGAACGAGGCATTGGCGCCGTTTTCCAGCAGGCGCCGCACCAGATAGGCCAGCAGCGTCTCATGCGTGCCGACAGGGGCATAGATGCGGCACGGGCGGTCGAGCTTGTCGTGCCCGACGACCTCTTCGTAGAGCGGCTCGCCCATGCCGTGCAGGCATTGGAATTCATAATCGCCGATTTGGAAATCAGCCCCGGCAAGATGGTAGATCGACGCCAGTGTCTGTGCGTTGTGCGTGGCGAATTGCGGGAACAGATGGGCGCGCGCCGCCAGCAGCCTGCGGGCGCAGGCGATATAGGACACATCGGTATGGACCTTGCGGGTGAACACGGGAAAGTCGGCCAGTCCGTCGATTTGCGCCCGTTTGATCTCGCTGTCCCAATAGGCGCCCTTGACCAGACGGACCATGATCCGGCGATCGGCCCTGCGGGCGAGATCGGCCAGCCAGTCGATCACCTGTGCGCAACGCTTGCCATAAGCCTGCACCACGAACCCCAGCCCGTTCCAGTGACCAAGCGCGGAGTCGAGCGCGAGGGATTCCAACAGATCGAGCGAGAGGTCGAGCCTGTCGGCCTCTTCCGCATCGATATTGAGACCGATGTCGTAATGTTTGGCCAGCACCGCCAGTTCGCGCAGGCGCGGCAGCAGTTCGGCCATGACCCGTTGCGCCTGCGCGCGCGCATAGCGTGGGTGAAGCGCGGACAATTTGATCGAGATACCCGGTCCCGTATAGACGCCGCGTCCCCCCGCAACCTTGCCGATGGCGTGGATCGCCTGCACATAACTGGTATGATATCGCGTGGCATCGGCTGCGGTCATCGCCGCTTCGCCCAGCATGTCGTAGCTGTAACAAAAACCACGCATTTCCCGTTTGCGGGCGTGTTTCAGCGCCTCGCCAATGGTTTCGCCGCTGACGAACTGTTCCCCCATCAGTTCCATCGCCATGTCGACCCCGTGCCGGATCACCGGCTCGCCGCAGCGGGCGATCAAACGGGTCAAGGCCGCGCCAAGACCGGGTTCGTGGATCGTGCCGGTCAACTTCCCGGTGACCATCAGGCCCCATGTCGCGGCGTTGACGAACAGCGATCGATCCTGCCCGAAATGGGCCTGCCAGTCGCCCAGCGCGATCTTGTCGCGGATCAGCGCGTCGCGTGTGGCAGTATCGGGGATGCGCAGCAGGGCTTCGGCAAGGCACATCAGGGCCACGCCTGCCTGGCTGGACAGCGCATATTCCCGAACCAGTGCTTCCACGCCGCCGCGTTGCCCCTTGCCGCGCAGTGCGTGGATCAGCGCGAGCGCCGTGTGCCTGATCGGTGCGCGCATGTCGGCGGGCACTGCCGCTTCCGCCAACAGCGGGGCGATGCTTTCAGCCTCTGGCCTGCGGCAGGCTGCCGTTATGCGCTGGCGCAACCTGCTTTGCGGATGAACCTGCGGGGCAAATTCGGCAAACGGGGCAGAACGGGAAACCATGCAGCGGGGCCCTTTTGCAGCAAGGCAACAAGGATAGATGGTTTCGTAACTGACCGGAACGGGATCATGTTCCCGGCCCGCATTTTGCCCTTATTGTGCTTGTTCCCGTTCGGTATCGGCCTTGTGCTCTGCCATGTGGGCGTGGCTTTTGCGGGGCAGAAGGTGCAGCACGCCGACAATCACAGCACCGACGATCAGGCCGAGAATGCCGGAACCGATCGCAGTAACCAACCATTCGACCGCCCTGGACGCAAAGGGTGCCATCTGCGCGGCGGCCTCTGCCAGATGATGCACCGTATGGGGGATCGCGCGAAGCTCAAAGGCCTCCAGCCCGTGCAGGATGATGCCGCCACCGACCCACACCATGGCGGCCACGCCGATATGGGAAAGGGCCTGTAACAGCACCGGCATGGCCCGCACCAGCGCGTGGCCGGTCGTGCGGGCGGCGGCGGATGCCTTGCGGCTGAGATGCAGCCCGACATCGTCCATTTTTACAATCAGCCCGACCACCCCATAGACGCCCAGAGTGATCACCACGGCCACCGCCAGCAAGACTGCGGCCCGCATGCCGAGTGACACATCGGGTATCTCGGCGAGGGCAATGGCCATGATTTCTGCCGAAAGGATGAAATCGGTCCGGATCGCGCCGCTGACCTGCCGGGCTTCCAGTTCCGCCGGATCGCCGATCGTGGTGACTTCGGCGGCGTGATCGTGGCCGGTCAGGGCAGCGAAGATTTTCTCGGCCGCTTCGAAACAGAGATAGGCCCCGCCGATCATCAACAGCGGGGTGATCGCCCACGGGGCCAGCGCGCTGAGCGCCAGCGCGACAGGGAGGATGAACAGCAACTTGTTGCGCAGCGATCCTCGTGCGATTTTCCAGATGATCGGCAATTCGCGGTCGGGGGAAAGCCCCACGACATAGCGCGGGGTGACTGCGGTATCGTCAATCACGACACCGGCGGCCTTGGTGCCCGCTTTCCCGGCAGCCGCAGCCACATCGTCGATCGACGCCGCCGCCAGTTTCGCAAGCATCGCCACGTCATCCAGCAGTGCGACAAGTCCGCCAGCCATCCGGTTATCCTTTTGTGCGGCCGTCGCGATGACAGCCCATGGTCATTGTGCTTGCTAATCGGGCATCACGGGGAACGCCATCAATTTGCGTAGAAAACGCAACGCTTTCGCAGTGGCCACCGCTTTTCTCGTCCGTCCGGCAAAACGGCCCGTCCCATGTGTGCCAACCAATTGCGCGGCAAGGCGTTGGGGCCTTGGGCAACAGGGTCGTGCTCCTGGCGATAATGACCAGACTGGATGAAGATTTCGAAATGCGTACAGTGGACATACCCTTGCCCGATACACAGCGAACGGAAAAATTCATGGTGGATGCCAACGAGATGTGGCGGTTGACCGTCACATGGCTTGAAGCGAACTGGTTCTATGTTCTGGTTGCCGCGATCATCGCGACAGGCATCATTACCGGCTTCTACGCGATCCGGCGGCTGGGGCTGAGGTGGAGCGATCCGGAACGTGCGCCTGTTACATGGCTGGCGATTCTGGGCGGGGCAGTGGCGAAAACCACCAACTTTTTCATTCTCATGGTCGCGATCCGCATGGTGGACGGATATACGCAACCACCACCGGCCATCGACAAGGTCACCGTCTTCCTGTTCACGGTCGCGGCGGTGCTTCAGGGGGCGATCTGGGCCCGTGAGCTGATCCTCGGCACGATAGAATATCGCACGCTGGGCGATCACTATCGCAGCGAAACGATCATGAACGCGATGGGGTTGATCCGGTTGCTGGTCAGCGTGGCGGTGTTCGCGATCGCAGTGGTCGTGCTGCTCGACAATCTCGGCGTGAACGTGACCGGGCTGGTGGCCGGTCTGGGGGTAGGCGGTATCGCGATTGGTCTGGCCGCACAGGGGATATTTGCGGATCTGTTCGCGGCACTGGCGATCATCTTCGATCGGCCCTTCAGCAAGGGCGATGCGATCAGTTATGACAACAGTTCCGGAACCATTGAGGCGATTGGCCTGAAGTCGACGCGCATCCGCGCCTATACCGGGGAACTGCGGATCATCGCCAACAAGAACCTGCTGGACAAGGAAATCCTCAATGTCACGGGCCGCGAACATATTCGCCTGCCGTTTGCGATCGGTGTCGCCTATGAAACACCGCCCGATACGCTGGCCCGCATCCCTGCAATCCTGAAAGAACTGGTCGAGGCCGAAGGGGGGATAGCCGCGCGCGCCAGCTTCGAAGCGTTCGGGCCCAGTTCGCTCGATTTTGTCCTGCTGGTCGATGTTCCGGGCAATGACTGGTCGGTGGCGCATCCTCTGCGGGACCGGCTGCTGGTGGCGATCATGAAGCGCTTTGCCGCAGAAGGCATAACCATCCCCTATCCCACGCAGACCGCCTTTACGGCCGCGCCCGATGGCACCCTGATCATGCCTTACGCCCCGGCCCAATCGGATTGATTGCGCACGGTAGGCGCTGCCGCGTTGCATCCACGATGAGGCAGGGCGATGTAATCAGGTCACGCACCGCGAAAAAATAACTGTATCCAATTGATAATGGGTAGTGTCGTGCAGGAATGCGCAGTATCTCCCCGGCCAAACAGCGACAGTCCAGAAGCGTGTTGCAAATAAAAAACGGTCAGGGAGAAGGTTAATGAAATTTTCGTATTTCTTGTCTGCGACAACTGCGGTCGGTACCTTGGTATTGGCAATGCCGGCTCTTGCGCAGGATGCCGGGTCTCCGGCGCCCGCTGCGACCACTGGTCGTGGTGGGGTTGAGGAAATCGTTGTTACTGCAGAGCGTCGGTCCGAGAATTTGCAGCGCACGCCGATTGCGATCACCGCGCTTACCGCGCAGAGCCTGCAGGCATCCGGCATCAGGGACATCACCGGCGTCGTTCAGGCCACGCCGAGCCTTTATTTCGCGCCCTATCCCAGTTCTTCGACCACGCTGGTGCTGTACATGCGCGGGCAGGGCGTGGGCGATCCGAACATCATCACGTCCGATGGCGGCGTCGGGCTCTATGTCGACGGAATTTATCAGTCGCGTCCGCAAGCCTCGACATTCGATCTGGCTGACGTGGAACGCGTGGAAGTGCTGCGCGGGCCGCAGGGTACGCTGTATGGCCGCAACACCACGGGCGGCGCGGTCAATATCATCACCAAGAAGCCGACTGGCGAACTGGGTGTGACCGGCCTGCTGTCGGTCGGCAATCTGGATTATCGCCGTGCACTGGTGAATCTCAACCTGCCGCGCTTCGGCGATTTTTCGGTGAAGCTGACCGGCCTCTACGCCAATCGCGATGGCTGGGCGAAGAATGCCAAGGATACGGCAGGCGTGCCCGCGGCGCATGATTTCCATTCCGATCACAAGATCGCGTTCCGGGGCGCCGTTCGGTTCGAGCCGTCGGATTCCGTCACGATCGATTACGCGGGCGATTATGCGAACCAGCGCACCACGCCGGTGCGCTATGTCACGAAGAATGCCTTCGCGCCGTTCCTGTTTCCGACGTATTCTTCCGATCCGGAACGTTCCTATCGCCCGGTCTACCTGCCTTACAGCCACGTGAAGTCTGATGGGCACACGCTGACCGGGGAATTCGAGGTATCGGACAGCCTGACGCTGCGTTCGCTCAGCGCCTATCGCCGGATTCGCTACAGCACCTATCAGGACTATACCGAAGCGTTCCTTGTGCCGTTCTACGGCTACGACAAGATCAAGTCTAAGACCTATACGCAGGAATTCCAGGCTGTCGGCAATTTCGGTTCCGAACTGAAATACGTGGTCGGCCTCTATTACTTCCACGAAAAATCGGACCACCTGCTGGAAGGGGACATTGGCACTGGTGCAGCTGGCGAACTGTTGCTGGTCGACCGTTACACCACTGCCAAATCGACCTCGAAAGCGGCGTTCGGCCAGATCACCTGGACGCCGGGTTTTGCCGATGGTCGGCTCGATCTGACGCTTGGCGCGCGCTACACGTCTGACAAGCGTTCGGCCGATCGTGATCGTACCCAGCGCTTCTTCATTGGCGACGTTTCGCCGCTGGTGAACCGCCGCTTCCTCGGGGATGGGGTTTATATCCCGCTGGGCAGCGTGATCGGCGCCACCGACGTCAAGAACAAGAAGTTCAACCCTTCGGCCACGATCAGCTATCGCCCGACGGACAACACCTCGCTCTATGCCAAGGTGGTGACGGGCTACAAGGCGGGCGGCTCGAACGAGGCATCGCCGACATTCACCCGCACTTATAATCCGGAATCGGTGACCAGCTATGAACTGGGCTTCAAGTCCGATCTGCTGGACCGCCGTCTGCGTCTGAACCTTGCGGCCTACATGGCGAAGTACAAGGATCTGCAGCTGAATATTTCGGCAGATGCGGTGGATGCATCGTTGGCCGATACGTTCAACGCCGGCCGGGCCACGGTGAAGGGTATCGAAGCCGATGTCACCCTGATCCCGGTTCAGGGGCTGACGCTGCAGGCGAACTATTCCTACACCACGTCGAAAATTCGCGGGGTCAAGGCACCGGCAGGATCGATCTTCGATCCGGTTATCAATCCCGCTTCGCCGGTCGGCGTGGGCGACAATATCTCGGACTATTTCGTCCTGCCGTTTACCCCCAAACACAGCATTCGTCTGTCAGCGGACTATGTCTTCGGTCAGGTTGGCCCGGGTGAACTGGCGGCGCACATCGATTATACGTGGAAGGACAAGGTCTACACCACGGCTGGTGATGGCCCGGCGATTCCGGTGGGTCGCGATGCACCGGTCAACCCCAGCTACACGCTGGTCGATGCACGGCTCAGCTACACCATCGATCGCGGAGACAACCGCAACATCACCATCGGGCTGTGGGGCAAGAACATCCTCGACAAGCGCTATCCCGGCTTCGTGATCGGCTCGGGCTCGATCATCGCCGGTTACCCGAATCAGGCCATTTCCTACGGCGATCCGGCAACATACGGGATCGACGTCGGGTTCTCGTTCTGACGCAGAAAAAAGGGCAGGCCTCGGCCTGCCCTTTTTGTCATCCGGGGTGCGATGCGCGCCTTATTCCAGCACGCCGGGATCGCGGCGGATTTCGCGGCGGGCCATGGCTTCCCACAGGAACGGAAAACCGCTCCGGTCGGTGCGGGCGCCGATCGCCTCTGCGGTTTCGGGTGCAACCGGGGTGCCGCCGCCCAAGGCTTCGATGCGCCATGCCAGGCGGCAGCGCCATTCCAGCGTGATGGCGCGCAGATGCGCCTGCCGTATGTCCTTGCCGACGACGAAGACGCCATGGTTCGCCAGCAGCGCCCATTTGTTTTCGCTCAACCGTTCGACCGCGCTGCGCCCGGCGGCGCGATCTTCCACGGTGCCGCGATATTCGTCGTAGAGGATAGGGTCGCCATCGACCATTGCGGATGTCTGGTCATAGATCGGGGGCACGCGGCCCGCGCCCGCCCAGACTGAACCCCATTCGGAATGGTTGTGGATCGCAACGCCAATATCGTGGCGCAGGGCATGAAGATCGACATGCACATTGATGGCGGGGGTTATGTTCCAGTCGCCTTCCAGAACATTGCCTTCGTGGTCCAGCCGCACGATATCGCTGGCGGTCACTTCATCCCACGTCAATTCCCACGGATTGAGTAGTAGCGTGCCGTCGGGCTGGCGATAGGTGATGTGCCCGGCAATGTGGTCGTTATAGCCTTCGCGGAACAGCGTGCGGCACAGGAGCGCCAGTTCCTGCTGCGGGGTCAGGCGGGGCAGAACCGGATAGCGGCCATCACGCGGAACCAGCGGCGCCAGTTGTTGCCAGTCGAGACTGGTATCTTCGCGGTTGAGGCCGAGCGGGGTACCGGCGCTGATATCGGTTGGGTTGTCCATGATCGTCTCCCGGCTGTTTATCGCCTTCTGGTGCGCAGGACATCTACGCCATCCCTTTGCGCAGGAATGTAACACAGGTTACATTGTTCCGATGAAAAGAGAAGAACGCGAGCTGGCGGTGCGGGTGCTGGCCCATGCCGAATGGATGCAGGGTTTCGCCCCCGTCCTGGCGGAAGCCCTGCTGGCGCACGGGCGGCTGGTCCGCATCCGGCCCGGTGAATGGGCCCAGGGCGAAGGGGACGAGGATCGGGGCCTGTTCGTGGTGATTGACGGGGTGTTTCACACCTATTGCACGGCATCGGGGGACCGCGATGTGATGATCGGCGTGGCCGGGATGGGGGCGGTGTTGGGACACGCGACCCGTTTCAGCGGCGGCCCCCGGTTGGTTACCGCGATTTGCACGGAACCGGGCCTCCTGTTGCAGATTCCTGAGACCGCCCTGGAACGGATCGCGGAGCGGCGCCCTGAAATCTGGCGGGTGATCGCAAGCTCTGCTTACGCCAATTTGCGCCGCGCGATGCAAATGATGGTGGAAGCGATCACGCTTGCGCCGCGTCAGCGTATCGCGGCCCGTCTGATTGCTTCCGCCGAACCGGTGGACGGATCGCCCGCAATGGTCCGGCTGTCGCAACAGGCGCTGGGCGAAATGACCGGGTTGACCCGTAAAACCGTGAACCTGCACCTTGCCGCTTTCGAAAGGGAAGGGCTGGTGTCCCTGCGTTACGGCTATCTGTTGTTGCGTGATCCCGGCGGTTTGCGGCGGGCAGCCGTTTGAGCGGGCGCGCCCCGATGTCCTGTTGCCTCAATCCCGCTTGAGCAGCCCATAAAGGCACACATCGACAATGCGCGCCGCCTCTGCCGATGGATCGATCGTTTCGCGATAATCGGGTTGCGCGCTGGCCATGGTCACCAGCATGCCCGCCATGGCCAGCATGGTGGAGGCTGCCTCGTCCTTGCTGACCCGCAGGGTGTCGAATGCCGTATTACGCTCCAGTTGTTCGACCAGCAGGCGGTGGGTATGGTCCTGCGGCGAGAACGCCTCAAAAATGGCCGGAAAACGCGACCCTTCATTCAGATAGAGGCGATAGAGATCGATAAATGCCGGTGCGATGGATGCGGCGATGATATTCGCGAGCTGTTCCTGCAACGCCCCTTGCGCCGTTTGCGCGATGATCGGCCGGTCGATCGGGACCAGCCTGTGTTGCAACACGTGCTGGATGACCGCTTTCAGCAGGCCTGCCTTGTTGCCGTATCGCGCATAGATTGTAGGTTTCCCGATCCGGGCGGCAGAGGCGATGGAATCGATGGATGCACCGGCATAACCCTGATGCGCGAAAATTTCCGCCGCCGTATCGAGAAGCGCGAACAGCCTGCCTTCCATCTCGTCACGCCGGGGCCTGCCCCCGCGCCTGGAGCTTTGGGTATCGCTTTGCGTATCGCTGCGCGTCACTGGCCTGTCCTGTTTCACGCCATGCCAATCCCTGAGTTTCTACCGGAACGCCAGCCCCTTTAGGCCGGGCTTCCGCCCATTCAGGCAAGATAGCTTGACAGCACGAACTTTTCAAAAATAAAACGAAACGGTAAAGTTAATTATAACCGTGTCGGTGCGTGTACCGGCGGTGGCAGGGATATATCCCGCAGAGGCAGCGGGAACGATGGGAAAGCGATGGTATGAAAAGGGTTGTCATTATCGGTGCGGGTCCGGGCGGTATCTGCACGGGCATCAAGCTCAAGGAAGCCGGTTACGACAGTTTCACAATTGTCGAGCAGGCCGATGGGGTCGGGGGGACCTGGCGTCATAATACTTATCCGGGGTGCCGGTGCGATGTGCCGTCGGTGCTCTATTCGTTTTCGTTCGCGCAGAAGGCGGACTGGACGGCGCGTTATGCCGCCCAGCCGGAAATCCTCGCCTATCTGGAGGATCTCGCAGAACAATACGGTCTGATGCCCCATGTGCGACTGAACACCCGCGTGCAGGGCGCGGTCTGGGATGATGATGCCAGCCTGTGGCGCATCGCGCTGGATGACGGGTCGTGCCTTGAGGCCGAAGTGCTGGTCAGTGCGGTTGGCCTGTTTAACGAACCCAATATCCCCGCCATTCCCGGGATCGAAAGCTTCTCCGGCCCGGTCATGCATTCCGCCCGTTGGCAGCATGATCTGCCGCTGGATGGGCGCAGGATCGCCGTCATCGGCAGTGCGGCCAGTGCGGTGCAGTTCGTGCCCGAAATCGCCCCGGTGGCTGGTGATCTTACGGTCTTTCAACGCACGCCAAACCATGTGCGGTTCCGCGAGGCGGATTACACCCCGGAGGAGCAGGCGGCGATTTCCTCCGACCCGGCGTTGCTCCATGCGGAACGCGAAAAGGTTGCCGGATGGGTGGACGCAATGTGCAAGATGCAGGACACGGCGCTGCTTGATATCGCAGCGGCCGACTGCGCGCAAAATGCCACCGTGGTGGAGGATGAGGATACGCGCCAGCGCCTGTCCCCCGGCTATGCCTTTGGCGGAAAACGGCCGCTCGTTTCCAGCGACTGGTATCCCACGTTCAATCGCCCGAATGTCCGTCTGGTCACCGATGCCATTGCCCGGATCGAACCCGATGCGGTGATCGGCGATGACGGCACCCGCTATCCGGCGGATGTGCTGATCCTTGCCACCGGTTTCCAGACGACGCGCTTTCTTTCGGCGATTCCGGTTCAGGGGCGTGGTGGCAGGAAGCTGGATCACGTCTGGGCCGATGGCGCACGCGCCTATCTCGGGATCACCACGTCGGGCTTCCCGAACCTGTTCATGCTCTATGGTCCCAACACCAACAACGGCTCGATCCTGCACAATATCGAATGTCAGGCGGACTACGTTGTGCGCCATATGCAACGGATGGAGCAGGACGGGCTTGCCTGGATCGATCTTCGGCCCGAAGTGCTCGATGCCTACAACAGCAATCTTCAGCGCGAAATCGCGGCTATTCCTGCGTGGAATACGGGCGTTTCAGGGTACTATCGCACCGAAGGCGGTCTGAATGTCACACAGTGGCCGGACGGCATGCAGCGTTACCGCGAGATGACCAGCGCGCCTGATGCCGGGGCTTACGAAACGGGCATGTGAAGGCGTCGCCAAGCGGGTGCCTGAGATTATCGGGCACCCGCATGGCAGGGTTCGAGGGGCCAGGTCAGGCCGATTTGCGCAGAATATCGGCTGCTTTTGCGCCGATTGCGATGCATGGGGCATTGGTGTTGCCGCGCAGCGGGGTGGGCATGACCGAGGCATCGGCCACTGTCAGGCCTTCTATGCCATGAACCCGCATGTCGGGTGCCACCACCGCCATCGGATCGCGTCCGATGCGGCAGGTGCCAGCATAGTGGAAGTCGGTGGTGACGGCCTCGCGCAGGAATTCCTCGATCTGGGTGTCGGTTTCGACCGCGATGCCGGGGGCCCGTTCCGATCCGACCAGCGGCCCTTTTTCATCCCGCCAGACGTCACTGGTCATGATGCTGCGGCCCAGTTTTACGCCGTTGATCAGCGTTTCCATATCGGCCCGCTGTTCCATGAAGTTGAGATCGATTTCCGGCGTGTCGAGCGCGGAGGCAGAACGCGGGCGAACGGTGCCACGGCTTTCCGGGGTGATGCAGCACATCGTGATGGATAGGCCATGACGCCGCGTATCGCCCCCGTCGAGCCCATCGGACATCAGCGGTACGAACTGCAACTGCAGATCGGGCGCATCCAGACCGGGCTTCGACCGCGTAAAGATATTGCCATCGAAATTGTGCCACGCGCCGTAGCCCTTGCGCAGGAAGGCCCATTGCAGGAAAATCTTCGCGCGCTCGAAGAACGACATGCCGCTGAATGTCAGCGGGCGATCGGTGTTGTACTTTATCAGAACGGACGGGTGATCGTGGAGATTGGCGCCCACGCCCGGCAGGTGATGCTTCACCGTAATCCCGGCGCGTTCCAGATCGGGTGCATTGCCGATGCCGGATACCTGCAGCAACTGCGGCGATTTGAGCGCGCCTGCGGCAAGAACGATCTCGTTCGCGTCGGCAATGTGTTCTCGCCCGCCTTGCTGGAAGGCAACGGAACGGGCGCGGCCATGGGCGATGTCGATATGCAGCACGTGCGCGCCGGTGCGCACCTCCAGATTGGGGCGATGGCGAACAGGGCGCAGGAAGGCTGCGGCGCTGGAGCAGCGGATGCCGTTCTTGATCGTGGCCTGTGTCCAGCCCGCGCCTTCGGGGTCGCCCGCACAGAAATCGTCGGTCAGCGGTATCTGATGGGCCTGTGCTGCGGCCATGAAGCAGCGCAGCAGCACATGGTTGGGCAGGTCCGGGGCATCCGATACCCACAGTTCCCCGCCGACGCCATGAGCGGCGCTTTCGCCACGGGTCTGATGCATGGTGCTGCGGAAGTAGGGGAGCAGATCGTCAAAGCTCCAGCCTTCGTTCCCGGCAGCGGCCCAATCGTCATAGTCCTTCTTCGCGCCACGGATGTAGAGCATCGCGTTGACGCTGCTGGAACCGCCGAGTGTCTTGCCCGTGTAGAGCATGATCTCGCGGTTGTTCAGATGCTTCTGCGGCGTGCTGGTATAGTGCCAGTGGTGGCGCCCGGTCTTGAACAGTTCCAGCATCCCGGCGGGCATCTGGATGAACGGGTGCCGGTCGGACGGGCCGGCTTCCAGCAGGAGTACTTTTTTCGCAGGGTCCGCGCTCAACCGGTTGGCGAGCACGCAGCCTGCGGAACCCGCGCCGACAATGATGTAGTCATATTGCGCCACGCCCGCATTCTCCCAAAAATCATGGATCGGCCCTGTGGCCCAATTAACAAAACTGGGAGTACACCATAATTATTGCGGATCAACAGTGTTTTGTTTGGCGTTGCGGTCTGGCGGGCAGGTCGGTTCGCTCCTGCGAAAGCCTGCCGCACACAGGTCATAGATCATATCTATGGATCATATCGAAAACTGCCACCTAGTGTAATGGGCGGCGCACTTTCATGATCATGCCTGCCTGTGCGCGAATGCGGGCCTGGCATCGGCGGAGCCTTGCGCTTCGCCATCAGTTTTTACGCTGGGATTCATGCGGTGGTTGCGACGATGAACGATGAACATGTTCTGCCCATGGTGGACATTTCCCTGCTGGAAAGCGCGGATGTGCAGGACCGGATGGCCGTGGCCCGGCAACTGGACCGGGCGTGCCGGGATGTCGGCTTTCTTTATATCAGGGGCGACCAGCTGAATCCGCAGCTGTTCGCGCAGCTGGTCGAGACGGCGAAAACCTACTTCGCGCAGGAAGACGCGATCAAGCTGCGCAGTTACATCGGCTATTCCGAAAACCACAGCGGTTATGTCCCCATTGGGGAGGAACAGTTCGGCAGCGGTACGTTCGATCTGAAAGAGGCTTACGACGTCAATTACGACTATCTGGCGGAAGACGGGCGTCGGCCGCTGCTGGGGCCGACGCTCTGGCCGGATATGCCCGGATTCAAGTCCGCTGTTCAGGCCTACTATCAGCATGTCCGAACGATCGGACGGCAAATATTCGGCGCCTTTGCCCTTGCGCTCAATCTCGAGGAACATTTTTTCGATGCCCAGCTGCGCCATTCCCCCAGCCAGCTTCGCCTGATCCATTACCCTTTCAATGCCGCTGCACAGGATGCTTCCGGTATCGGGGCGCATACCGATTACGAATGCTTCACCCTGCTTTTCCCGACGGCGCCCGGGCTGCAGGTGCTCGACAAGAACGGGGCGTGGCTGGATGTGCCGATCATTGAAAATACCATGATCATGAACATCGGCGACATGATGGAGATCCTGTCCAACGGGCGCTATCTGGCGACCAAACACAGAGTCAAACGCGTGAGCGAAGAACGCTATTCCTTCCCGTTGTTCTTTTCATGCGATTACGATTACGTGATCCGACCGGTCGTGGAGGGGGAAAAGCCCCGGTACCAGGCGCTGAAAGGTGGGGAGCATCTCTATAACCAGACGGCACAGACCTTTTCCTATCTCAAGAAGAAGGTGGCCAGTGGTGAAGTGCAACTGACCAATGCGGTCCCGCTGGATTCGTTCGGGATGAACACCGCAGGAGAATCCGCATGAACCTGGCGCAGTTGACCGGGCAACTCACGGCGACAGGTCTCGATGGGCTGGCATTCCCGTCTTACCTTCTGGGCAGTTTCCGGCGGAAGAGCATCACCTTTTCCAATGGTCTCACGGATGAGACGACCGTGGTTTACTGGTTCCAGTCGCGCTCGTTCAGCATTGATCTGCGCCTGTCGGATGGCGCACAAACTCCTGTATCCACGCGTCAGGGTTGGATCGGTGACACCCTGTGGGATGACCGGGAGGAACTGCTCTCGTGGCATATTGTGCAGAGCTATCAGCCGCACAATCAATGGCCCGAACCGGCGAAGCTCTATCCGGTCGGCAACAGCGTGCTCGAGTTCGCGCCTTCGGGGGCCTATGTCGAGGACTGGCGGCAACAATCGGCCTCCGGGCCGCTGATCGGGTTACGGTTGAAGGCCGTCCGCAACGAGCGGACAGGCGCCTTGCTCCCCATGGATGGCGGCTTGATCGTGGCCGGGGCCCACACCGCCTATGCGCAATCGCGGCTGCCGGATGTGGAACAGCGCCTGCGCGGCGCATCCGGGCTGGAAGCAGCAGTTGCCCATGGGTTGGCCAGCACGGCTGAAGTGGAAAGCTACGAGGTCTCGCTGGCTCTGGATGGCGCGATCATCCGGCACAGCACCTGCTCCGCGCGTTATGGCGAAACATTGCATCTGGACGATTACGATCTGTTGTCTGACGGCACGATCATACAAAGTGGCGCGCTCGCAGGCGAACCCTGCACTTTTCTCTACACTCTTGATGTGTTCGTGCGCGAATTTGCCTTCACCTGCCGCAGCCATTGCGGACCGGCAGCAGAACAATGGCTGCATGAGGAGCGTACCCATCTGATGCACAATGCCGCGCTGGTGCGCTGATGATACGGTGATCAAGGGGCTGATTGGGCCCCAGTACGACCACCCGGCATGACCACCCGGCCGGATATTGCCGATCCGGCCATGATTGTGCGCATGGCCGTGCGGTTCTTTTGACAGAGTCCGCCAAAACATGCTCTTCCTCCCCCGAACTGGAGAGGTTGCATGAGCGATTGGGATGAAACCTGCGATGTACTGGTCGTAGGGTCAGGTGCGGGTGGAATGGTGGCTGCCTACACGGCGGCGCGCGAAGGGCTGGATGTTATCCAGGTAGAAGCGACCGACCAGTTCGGTGGTATGACTGCCTATTCCGGTGGCGGGATGTGGTTCCCCTGTAACGCCGCGCTGGTCCGCGCGGGGAGCGACGATACGATGGAAGCGGCGGCGGGATATTACCGTGCCGTGGTGGGCGACCGGACCCCACGGGATTTGCAGGATGCCTTCCTTGAAACCGGGCGTAAGCTGGTCGACTACCTTGAAAGCGACCCGCGCTTCCGCTTTGTCGTGTTCCCCTGGCCCGACTATTTCGGGAAAGAGCCGCTGGCCCGGGCGGATGGTCGGCATATCGTGCTGGAACCGTTTCCGGCCAGTGAACTGGGCGCATTGAAGGCGCAATTGCGACCCGCCCTTGCGGAAGAACGGCGTGGAGAGCCTGCCCCGGAAGAATTGGAAGGTGGGCAGGCGCTGATCGGACGCTTCCTGATCGTGCTGTCGCAAATGCCGAATGTACGGCTGCACCGTGATAGCCCCGTGGTTGCACTCATCCGAGACGGTGACCGGGTGGATGGCGCGATCGTGGGCACGGGGGATGCGGCGCGGCGTATTCGGGCGCGGCGCGGCGTGATTATTGCGGCGGGCGGGTTTGAAAAGAATGCCGGTCTGCGGACGGATTATGGGGTGCCGGGCGGCGTGCATGGCAGCATGGCGCCCCCAGGTAACACGGGCACTGCGCTGGAAGCGGCGCTGGCGATCGGCGCGGATGTCGATTTGATGGATCAGGCCTGGTGGTCGCCCGGTCTGCTACAGCCCGATGGCAGCGAGACGTTCAGCGTGGGCATCGCCGCCGGTATTTTCGTCGATCAGAAGGGCAAGCGGTTCGTCAACGAAACCTTGCCTTACGATCGCGCCGGACGTGCGGTTATCCGGGCGATGGAGGATGGTCTCACACTGCCTTACTGGCTGGTCTACGACAATCGCGATGGCGATATGCCGCCGGTGCTCTATCCCAATATCCCATTTGATGATCCAGCGGCCTACCGCGCCAAAAGGCTCTGGCGTACGGCGCCGACTCTGGCGGCGCTGGCACAGGATATTGGCGTGCCTGCCGATGCGCTGATTGCCACGGTGGAACGGTATAACGGCTTCGCCCGAGCAGGGCATGACGCCGATTTCCATCGCGGCGAAGAACCTTACGAACAGATGTTTACGGGCGGCATTCCCATGGGTCCGATAGAGCAGGGACCGTTTCACGCGGTGGCGTTCGGCCTGTCCGATCTGGGGACGAAGGGCGGCTTGCGCGTCGATACCGCGGCGCGTGTGCTCGACCGGAACGGTGCTGTCATTCCGGGCCTTTATGCGGCGGGTAATTCGATGGCGGCCGTCAGTGGTGAAGCCTATCCTGCCGGGGGCAACCCGGTGGGAAGCAGCATGGTGTTCGCCTGGCTCGGGGTGCGCGATCTGCTTTGAAAGACGCGCGCTTTGGCCGCTACGCTCCCCCTTGCAGAGGGCGTAGCGGCTGCTGCTCAGGCAACCTCGTAGGCATCCATTTTCGGAGCCGCCATTTCATCGGCGAAACGGCGGTAACTCCACGGCCATGTTGCCGGGACCCCTTCTGAATCGAGATACCAGTTGTTGCAGCCCGATGCCCAGATCGTGCCTCGTGCTGCGGCAATCCGATCGCGTTCATACGCTGCCAGGGCATCCGGGGTTGCACTGATCGCGCGCGCCGGCCCTTCCGCGATCAGGGCTATGAAGTGTTCGATATAGGTCCACTGGCGTTCGACCACATCGATGAGCGAGAAATTGCCGACCGGCGATGTCGGGCCATTGAGCATGTAGAAATTGGGAAATTCAGGAACTGAAATCGACAGATAGGCGGTCGGCCGTTTTTCCCACACATCGTTCAGGGCAATCCCGCCACGCCCGGTCACGTTCATCGGCCGCATGAACTGGTGGGCATTGAAGCCCGTTGCCAGCACCAGAACATCGAGTTCATGCAGCACGCCATCGGCGGTGCGCACGCCCTCGGGCTCCACGCGAACGATGGCGTCGGTCACCAGTTGTGCATTGGGGTGCTGGATCGCCTGATAGTAATCGGGTGAACGGACAAGGCGTTTGCACCCGGCGCGATGATCGGGGCGCAGCGCTTCGCGCAGGGCGGGATCGGTCACGCTGTTTTCCAGATTGGCCAGCGCGTAAGCTTCGGTTTCCGCCAGTGCAGCAGAATTCGCGTCCGTGACCGCCTCGGACCATGCCCAGGCCACATCGACATAGGCGGGATCGTTCTGCATGTGCTTGAGCAGCGCCGGATCGCTGCGAAAAGCGGCTTTTTGTTCTTCGGTATAGGGTTCGTTGGTACCGGGGAAAATCCATTGTGCGCTGCGCTGAAAATGGATCAGCTTGCCCGCCCGCGATGCCAGTGCTGCGACGATCTGAACGCCCGTCGATCCTGTACCGATGACGCCGATGCGCTGCCCGTCCAGCGGGATGCTGTGGTCCCATCGGGCGCTGTGGAAGCGCGCGCCGGCAAACGTGTCGAGTCCATCGATATCGGGATAGACCGGATGGTGGAGAATGCCTGTGGCGGCAATGACCATATCTGCCGTGTCGCGCGTGCCGCGCGCGGTTTCGATCTGCCATTGGGCATCGTCATACCGGCATGCGATCACGTCTTCATCGAACGCGATATGGTCGTAAACACCGTATTTGCGCGCTGTGCGTTCGAAATAGTCCCTGATCTCGGGCCCGGACGCCATCTCGCTGGTCCAGTCGGGATTGGGTTCGAAGGAATACGTGTAGGCGTGCGCGGGAACGTCACAAGTCAGCCCCGGATACGTGTTTTCCCGCCAGGTTCCGCCGAGGCTCGTCGCCTTCTCATAGATCACGAAGTTCGCATAGCCCGCGTCGAGCAGGCGAATGCCCGCAAGAATGCCGGCCATGCCAGCCCCGATTATAACGAAGCGAATATCACGATTCACGGGCCTGTATCCTCTCTCAGCGCGTCTGCAACATGGTGCGCACACCTGATATAATCGGTTGATCTGAATGCCATAGGACGGATCTGTGGCGATTTCGCGGTTGGCCGCGGATTATGGCGCGCAATACGGCCATTTTTCGGAGTTTTGGCCATATCGATTGCCTTGGCAAGTGTGCGACGGTCCGTTCCGTGTAACGGATGAGCGGTTGAAAATCTTCGATATATCCTTGTAAATAATGATTTAATTTCTTGACCACTTGGATCGTTCGCGAGACAATAATGGGAATCGGGCGCATTCCATAATCACATAACCGTTTTGTTCGGGCCCCTCTCCACGCGTGGGGGAGCATGAGGGAATTTGTCCTATGAAGACCACTATGCGTCAGATATTGACTGCGGGTGTTTCCGGCATTGCGCTGGCGGCACTGCCTTTCGTTCCTGCGGTTGCCGGTACTGTTCCCGGCGACACCATCACTGATGGTGATGTCGACTATGACAGCGATGCCGATCCGGGGCAGTTGACAGTCGAACTGTCGGGCATTGCCGATGCGGATGCGCTGGGCGTTTATGCGCCGCCTGCCGTGGCTGCCGCTGTTGTCAATTCGATCGCGACCGGCCAGTTGGATATCGGGCTGAGCGCAGCCGGGGATGCCACGCTGACGCTGACCAATCCGGGCACGGTTTCGATTCTGGCGGAAGGAACCGCGACAGCAACTGTTTCAGACGCCATTCACCTGTGGGCGGAAACCACCGGTAACGGGAACGCCACGGTTGATCTGGCAAGTGCCGGAACGGTGTCAATCGTTGCAGATGCGGCGGATTCCGGGGCGGGCGCACGCACGGCTGTGGCTAATGTGAGCAATGCGGTTTCACAAACGGCAGAAGTTGCCGGGGAAGGGGATGCGGCGGTTTCCTTCGACAATACCGGCGTCGTGACATTGTCATCGATTGCAACGGCATCATCCACCAATGCGGCGGCGGATGCCGATGCTGAAATTGATGATGGAATTTATCAGAGTGCAGAAGCGGCCGAGGGCAGTGCCTCGGTTTCGCTGAGCAACGGGGTGGCGGGTACGGCCGTCGATGCCGAAGCGAGCATTGACATGCTTGCCTCTGCCCATGCCAATGGCACAGTGGCAGTGGCAAATGCAGCCTTCGACAGCGGTATTTCGCAGATTGCCGATGCGTCCGATCCGGAGAA
Organism: Caenibius tardaugens NBRC 16725; assembly: GCF_003860345.1. Taxonomy (GTDB): domain Bacteria; phylum Pseudomonadota; class Alphaproteobacteria; order Sphingomonadales; family Sphingomonadaceae; genus Caenibius; species Caenibius tardaugens. Next base: position 1,521,500 of record NZ_CP034179.1, on the reverse strand, counting down.
TGAGGCGAATGTCGAACTGCTCAACAATGGCGCGATTTCCATGGCGGCAGAGGCAGTTGCGGGCGCTTCCGCTGGGAATGCCACGGCCAGTGCATTTATGGAATCCGCGATATATCAGATCGCCACTGGTGAAAACGGCGCTACCCCCACGGTGACGATCGACAATAGCGGAACCATCGAACTGGGGTCAGTGGCGGAAGCCGTGGCAGCAGGGGCTGGATCTGTTGGTAGTGCAGAGGCCATTGCCGAATTTGTTGTCTATCAGTCTGCGGACGCCAACAATGGCGGCGATGCATCCGTCGTGGCGGATAATTCCGGTGCATTCACAATCGCGGTGGATGCCAAGGCGACCGGCGTGGCCGGGGCATCGGCGGAAGCCAGCCTGACCAGCGGTATTTATCAATATGCCAGTGCCGATGAAGGATCGGCAGGTGTTTTGCTGGATAATTCCGGGGACCTGACGCTGCGCGCGACGGCGAATGCCTTGGGTGATCTCGCCACTGCGGATGTCTCGGCGGAATACCTCCTGTATCAATCAGTGACGGCCTATGATGCAGGCAATCTGGCCTCAACAAAAATCAATAACACCGGCGCGGTGGCGCTGACATTGACCGCAAACGCGGGATCGGCAGCGGCGCCGGCGAACTCTGCCGAAGCCAGCGTGACAGGATCTACGCTCATTTATCAAACTGCTGAGGGCAGGGATGGGGCCGATGCCAGTGTCGAACTGACCAATGCAGGGTCGATTGATGTCAAGGCAAACACTGCAGCAAATGGTGCAACATCAGCTTACGCAGATGTTGAACTGGATGGCATCGTCGATCAGAATGCCTATGCTTATGGCGGCGGCGATGCTGCTGTTGTTTTGAACAACACTGATGCGGTGTCCGTTCTGGCTGGCGCTGTCGCGACGGGTGAGAATGCCACAGCCTATGCTCATGCACATGATGTCGTTACGCAATATGCGTTTGCCGATGAAGGATCGGCGTCAGTTTCCCTGAGCAATTCGGGGACGATCAATGTGCTGGGCGATGTCAAGGCCGTTGGCGGGACCGAAGCCTATGCGTCGGCTTCGGTGAACGCTATCTATCAGTCAGTCGAAGGGGCGGATGGGTCTTCGCTGACCTTCACCAACGCGGCGGCAGGCGCGATTGATGTCGGGGCCCATGCGGTGGCGACTGGCGACGACGCGAGTGCAAATGCATACGCCTATGGCCTGCAGCAGGATACCGACGATATCGGTGCGGTATTCACGGTCGATAATGCGGGGGCCTTCAAGGTGCATGCCACCGCGATCGCGGATGGGGCGACCGAAGGGGCTGCTGAAGCGACGGCATCGGGCATTTACATCGATGCCAACGGCAATGGCGCCGTGCTCGACATTGCCAATTCCGGCACGCTGGATGTCCTGGCATCGGCCCAGGCGCTGGATAGCGCCGATGCGGTAGCCTATGGCCTCTACGTTGAGGCAGTAACGGATGTTGGCGGGACAATCGACAACAGCGGCACGATCAAGGCGGTCGCCAAGGCGGATGCGACAGGCGCAGGTGCGACCCAGATCGGTTCTGCACAGGCCACCGCTGTCGGTATTGATGCCGGTGGTGCCAACAGCTTGGTTCTGACCAATTCGGGTACGATCCAGGCGGATGCCGTGACGGATGCTGGCGGCACGACAACGGCAACTGGCATCTATCTGTCGGGTGGGACAGGCACAGACCTGTTCGTTCTCAACAACAAGGCGGGCAATATCATCGCCCGGCAAAGCACCGATCTGGGCGCGACCTACCAATGGGGCACGGCCATTGATACCGATGGTGCCACGACGCCTGCCGAACTCAACTTCGAAGGGAACGGAACGCTTTATTCCACGATCTATCACCCCACGGTGGCGCTCGACGACGCGCAATACGGCTACGTCTACGGTAACGTGGAGATCAAGGCGACCGACACGATAAATGTCGCCGCCGGTGAAACCTGGCTGGATGGCATGGTCAATTCCGATGCCGTGCCCGATGGTTCGATGACGATCAAGGAAGGCGGATTGCTGTTCCTGCTCGACGATCGCAACGACTTGCTCAGCCCGCATGACTATTCCGGTCCGTCGAAAGTCTACGTCGACGACTTCACGATCGAAGGCAAGGGCAGGCTGGCACTGCATCTGATGGGCACCGATCCGTCGGCTATCGTGCTGAACGATTATCCGCAGGTCATCGCCAATACGGTCGACCTCGATCCCGAAGGGGATGGCAACGAGGCGATCCTCGAAGTGCGGCAGGCGTCGCAGAACGGTCTCTATCACGACCACTATCGTTATGAAGACGTGGTGATCGCGACAGGTGGTGCAGGGGCGCTCCACGGCCAGTTTGCCGGGGTGGAAACCCAATCCCTGCTGCTGGTGGCCGATGACGACTACAGCGACAATGATGGTACGATCGATCTCGATATCAATCGAGTCGCCTTTGGTGATGTCGCGGGCCTCACCCGTAACCAGAAGTCGGTCGGTGATGGCATCGAAAATGTCTATCTGCCGACATTGACGGGGCCGTTTGCCGGTGTTCTGGCGGATCTGTTCACGATCAATGATGCGATCGCCTATGGCGATGCTCTCGATCAGCTTTCCGGTGTGCAATATGCCGGATACCTCAGGAAACTGGGCTGGATGGGGACTCGCTTCAACGGCCTGATGAACGATATGTCCGAATGCGCCCGTGGCGCGGCAGTCAGCGAAATCTGCCGTGACGAAGGCGAAAGCGGTGTCCGCGTGTGGGGCAAGCTGAATTACGGCAAGACCGACACCGATGGCGATGTGGAAGCCGGTGGCTTCAACACCGAACAGTGGTTCGGCGCACTGGGCGTGGACTTCTCGGTCGGGCAGAATGCGATCCTGGGTATCGCCGGGGCCTATGTCGAAAACGATATGGACTTCGACGAATTCAACGGCCGCATCAAATCCAAGGGCTGGCAGCTGGGCGTTTATGGCGCCTACGATCCGGGCCCGTACTACCTGAAGGGCGGGGTGAGCTATTCGGATATGAATGGCAAGTCACGTCGTGACGTGAACTTCGTCAACACGGTGGGTTCGATCAAGGGTGATCCGGATGCCAAGATCTGGGCAGCCAATATCGAAGCCGGCTATCGCATTCCGTTGGGTGCCAATGCCGCGCTGACCCCTTATGCCGGATTCGATTACGCTACGGTGAAGATGGGGCGGTTTGATGAAAGCGGACTGCCGGGTGCGAACCTGTCCGTCCGCGGCAAGGACAAATTCGCGGCATCGGAACTGGGCCTCGAACTGTCAGGTCAGATGGGCAAGATCATTCCCAGCCTGCGGGTGGGATGGCAGCATGCCTTCACCAACGATACGGCAGATTTCCGGGCATCGTTCATTGATGCGCCTGCTGGCAGTGATTTCCGGATTATTTCGGAAGACTTCTCGGCCGACAGCGCGATTGTGGAAGTGGGGCTGACGGCCCAGCTGAGCCCGAACTTCGATGCCCACATCGGGTATCAGGGGCGCTTCTCCAGCGATGTGCAAAGGCACGCTGGCGGTCTGACGCTGAGCTATCTGTTCGGCGGTTCGCAACCGGTGGCCGCGCCGCCGCCGCCCCCGCCGGCCCCGCCGCCGCCTCCGCCGCCCCCGCCGCCGCAGGCCGTCTGCAACAAGGGCCCGTACATCGTGTTCTTCGACTGGGATAAGTCGGATATCACGCCTGAAGCGGCGACCATCCTCGACAGTGCGGTAACGGCTTACGGCAACTGCGATGTGGTTCCGATCATGCTGGCCGGTTACACCGACCGTTCGGGTTCGACGCAGTACAACATGGGCCTGTCGGCGCGTCGCAACACTTCGGTGCGCGGTTATCTGACCTCGCGCGGGATCCCCGATGGGCGGATCACGAGCCAGGCGTTCGGTGAAGCCAACCCGCGCGTTCCGACCGCCGATGGCGTGCGCGAACTGCAGAACCGCCGGGTGGAAATCACCTACGGTCCGGGTTCCGGTAATTAATAAGGAAGTTCGTAGTGCTTGTAATGGCTGGGGTAATTTCCCCCGGCCATTACTTGCAATCTGAAGTCATTGTGCAAATTAACGATTTGAAGGACAAAAAAATATCACGCAAATACATGAAAATATTTACATAAATTTATTTGCGTGATAAATAAGGACTCAGGACAGAATTGCTCCCTCAAGTGAGTCGGTCCTGAAGGCGGTACTGGTTGCAGTACCGCCTTCCCTATTTTCGGGACCTTGTTTTCGAGGCGTCCTTATACCCCCCCGTTTTCAGCCCCCTGTCGACCTTGTCACCATGCGTTCAAGTTCAAACGCGAGGATATCCTTTTGGCGATCGGGCGGCCAGAACTCGGGATCATAAAGGGCCTGGGTTGCCATGCCGGAAACGCTGGCAAGCAAGGCTTGTGCAACCAGATGGGCCTGGGGCCCGTCGTCCATGGCATGCGTGGCGATGAGCGTGTGATGAAACAGATCTACGGCTTCGCGGCTGCGATTGCGCTGTTCACGCAGGAATGCCGGGTCGGAAACGGCCAGTCCCCAGAAGGATAGCCATACCTGCCAGCTTTCCACCCGTTCCTCATCCAGCGGCAGAATGGTGGCAAGGCAATCGAACAGGCTGGCCCCGTCAGCCGTCGCCTGCAGCACGCCAGCGACCGTGCGTTCCATGCGCACGCGATAGGCGAACAGCAGTAGGTCATGCTTGCTGTGAAAGTAATGCGATACGATCGATGTGCTGCATTGCGCGAGGCGCGCAATCTCGCGAACCTTTGTTCCTTCGAGCCCTTCTCTGGCGATCAACCGGGCCGCAATTTCCGCAACGGCCAGCCGCCTCGCAGCGTGATCGACAATCTTCGGCATGTGTCTGCGCCCCGTTCTTGCCGCCCTGTCCCCGTTGCTTGATCCCCGAGGCATCGCGTGGTGATCGCGGTGCCTGATCACAGACCATGTCGGCAGGCACCAGACCAAAGTGCTAGCTTGTTATGCGCGTTTTTTCCAACCATTGTTGCAAAATAAATATGCCCGGGAATCGAGGGCGGCAAGTGGTAGAGGATACGATGCAGAACATGCAGGCGTTTCTGATGGTTGATATGCAGGGCCATGATTGCGTCGCGGCGCGCCGCGGCGTGCGGTAATGGTACTGCCAGCGGACCCGCTGCTCGTCGCGAGCTATTTCACGCTGGCCGGAAATGTGCAGCCTTTCGATGAAAGCACGGTCAGCCCGGTTCCTTTCGCAAGACGCGCCGAAGCGGCTGCACGGGCAGGCTATCGTGGGATCGGCCTGGGTGTGCAGGATGCGGAACATCTGATCGCGTCGCTGGGCGCTGCGGAGATCAGGCATATCGTTGCTGCAAACGGTCTTGAATTTCTCGAGCTGGAAGTCCTCGTGGACTGGTACGCTGATGGCGATCGCCGGGCACAGTCCGACGCGGCGCGCGCATTCCTGCTGGGGGCTGCGGGTGATCTTGGCGCGGTCCATCTCAAAGTTGGGGGCGACTTGTCGGGCGAGGACTGGCCGATGGATCGTGTCATCGCCGATTTCGCGCAATTGTGCGACGATGCCGCCAAGGTCGGCACCGGTATCTGTATCGAACTGTTTCCGGGCAGTTCGATCGCGGATATCGCCACGGGCAAGGCGATTGCCGCCGGGGCGGGTCGCCGCAATGGCGGGTTGCTGCTCGACATCTGGCATATGGTGCGCGGCGGTATCGACTTTGCCGAGATAGCCGCGCTGGACGCTGCCCATATCCTGCATATCGAAATCGACAATGCCGATGCTGTGCAGGTGGGCACCATTCTGGACGATACCATTTGCCGAAGGCGTCTGTGCGGCGAAGGGGATCTTCCCTTGCCCGCGTTTCTCGATGCGGTGGCCGCGACCGGTTATCGTGGGGCCTGGGGTGTCGAAATCCTTTCTGACGAACATCGCGCCCGCGATCCCGAAACGGCCGCGCAGCTTTCTTTCAACGCCGCGCGGCGTTTCTTCCCCAAATCAGACTGACAGACTTTCAGGAGACCGGCATGAACAATTCCACCGCAATACGGGAACAGGCTGTTGCGCGTTGCCCGGGCGACACTGTGCAGGACGTGTTGCGCGCCGATGGCGATATCATGCGCCAGCCCGAAGCCTATCGTTCCGAATCCTACCGATTTCTAGGCACGGAAGACGTCGCGTTCGATCGTTTCACCAGCGCGGAATTCTTTCACGCCGAAGTGGAACGGATGTGGCCGCGCACCTGGCAATGGGCATGCCGCGAAGAACATATTCCGGAACCGGGCGATTTCTACGTTTATGAAGTGGTGGGCTATTCCTTCATCATTAGCCGGACCGACGACGGTAGTATCAAGGCCTTCTACAATGCTTGCCTGCATCGCGGCACCAAGCTCAAGCCGAGCAATTCGGAAGGGTCGGGCACGGATTTCACCTGCCCGTTCCATGCGTGGAAATGGAATCTCGATGGTACGTTGAAGGACCTGCCGTGTCAGTGGGATTTCCCGCATGTCGACAAGGCAAAGTTCACCTTGCCCGAAGCACGGGTGGGTGTCTGGGGCGGCTTCATTTTCATCAATATGGACCCCGATGCCCCGTCTCTGGAAGAATGGCTCGATCCCCTGCCGGAACACGCCCGGGCGGCGGCGCTGGAAGATCGTTACGTTTCCCTGCACGTGGAAAAGGAACTGCCCTGCAACTGGAAGGTTGCGATGGAGGCGTTCATGGAAAGCTACCATCTGGTGGGTACGCATCCGCAGCTTCTGGTGGCGAACGGCGATACGAACACGCAGTACGATATCTACAGCGACACCGTGAACCGCCTGTTCGCGCTGACCGGCGTGACCAGCCCCAATTACAAGGGGGAGAGTGATGAGCAGCTGATCCTCGATTCCATGGTGCTGGGTGATCGCGATGCCTTGGGCGGGCGGCTGGAAGTGCCTGAAGGCGATACGGCCCGTCATGTCATGGCGCGGTTTTTCAAGGATGCCCTGCGCGATAATGTTGCGGCCGATGTGGATGGCCTGAGTACTTCGGAAGTTATCGATACATTGCAGTACTTCGTGTTTCCCAACGGGTTCTTCTTCCTCGCCCTGTCCTTTCCGGTGATGTATCGTTTTCGTCCGTTGGGGCGCGATCCGAACAAGTCGGTGTTTGATCTTCTCCTGCTTCCGTCGTTGCCCAAGGGCGGCGAACGCCCGTTTCCCGCGGAACGGCACCATCTTGGTGTGGACGAATCCTTCACGACCGTTCCCGGCATGGATGCAGCCCTTGGGCATGTGTTCGATCAGGACACGGGCAATATGCAGGCGCAGCAGGAAGGTTTCTACGCATCGCACAAAGCGGGCGAGACGCTGGCCAATTATCAGGAAGTGCGCATTCGCCACATGCACCAGACGCTCGACCGGTTTCTGGCCATGCCGCCGCTCCGCACAGCGCGGTAGGTCATTCTGTTTGGCGTGAAAGTAACGGGATCGTAAAGCGGAACGTCACCCCAATCCTGATTAAAGTATCAGTTACCCGTATTATCGCGACCGGATAAATTACCTATTATTCCGACTGTATCCGGTCGTGGGTGCATCGGTCTGGTCAATCCAGTGGTGTTATGCCTGCGGCTTGTAAAACGGAATTTCTCTCCCTGCCTCCGGTCGGCTTTCGCCGGCCGGATTTTTTGACCGGATCGCGATTGGTCAAGCGCGGCAGGGATAATCCTGAACATGCCCGCGCATCGGTGGCCCATGCAGTAACCGACAGGCACGCCGACACAGATTTTACCCGAGCGCAGAATATACATACCCCTGTTCGGAGGGAGAGGAGACATCGTGGCAAAGCGTTTTGATCTGGAAGCCGAAGTGCGCGACCTTGCCGCACGGCGCGACATTTACGATGCCGTATGCCGTTATATGCGGGGGCAGGACAGGCTCGATCCTGAACTCCATCGTTCTGCCTTTCATGATGAAGCCTGGGTCGATTGCGGATTGATGCAGGGCACTGCCGACGAATTCGTGGCGTTCGCCCAAGGTTTTCTCGCCGATCTTGGAGGCAGCCAGCACATAATCGGGCAGACCCAGTTCACGATTGATGGCGATCGCGCCTCGGGCGAAGTCTACTTTTATGCCTGGCACCGCCTTGTGGAGGAGGGTGCGCACAAAGACCTGTCCGTCGCCGGTCGTTATGTCGATGAATATACCTGCAAGGATGGCGACTGGCGGATCAGCCGCCGCCGCGAAATCGTCGACTGGGCGCGTACGGACCCGGCAACGGACGGTTTCCTTCAGGCCAATCCGGTCATTCGCGCCGGGCGCAAAGGTGCCGATTTCAGCGAAACCCGCGATTGGCCTGTGTGATCGGTTGCGGGCCTTGGTCTGTGCCTTGATCTCATCGCCCTAGTCTAATCGCTAGGCCCATTTTTTGGCCATTGCAGGCAATTTCCGGCGGGTGAGAGGAGCTGATTTTATGGCCATGACGTCTGAGGAAATGATCCGGTTCGTTGATGATCTCTACGATGCCACCGGCACCGGAGACTGGGATCGCGCGGCATCGATGCTGACTGACGATTTCTTCGTCTCCGAAGCGGATACGCTGCCGATGGCGGGGGTCTATCGCGGCAAGAACGCGCTGCATGAACTGTTCGTCACCGTGATGGGCACCGTCGATGTGGTGGCGCTGGAACGCGAACAGACTGTGGCGAGCGGCGATTGCGCGATCACGATCCTGCAAATGCGCTTTGCCGATCCCGATCTCGCACCAGCCCAATTGCTGGAAATGTTCCGTTTCCGCGATGGGAAATGCTGCGAGATCAAGCCTTACTATTTCAATTCGGCCACATTCGTGGCTGCCGCAGAGGCGAAGCGCCGCCAGACGGCCTGACGGCGCACGGGACGGTTACCCGATCTTGCGCAGCGGATCGGAACCGTCCCAGTCGCGGGCGGCCTGCTTCATCATGGCGAACAGTCCTTCCGAACCTTCCATGGGCTGCAGCAGTTCGACAACGTTCCCCGGGCCGCCACCCGCATCGACATAGATAACCTCGCCGGTATCGCCGACTTTGCCTTCCACGAGGATTTCGGCACCGATTTCCGCGCATGCCTTGCGCGCATCCGCAATCGAAGCCACGAAAATGCACACATGGTGCATCCGGTCGGTCACGGCATATTCGCCGGTGTAGATCGAGGGCGCATCGTTTTCCGCGCGGATCAGTTCGATCTGGATATCGCCCCAGTACCCGATGGCGATCGAGAACACCGCATCGGAGGGTTCCCCGCGATAACGCATATCGCCGAGGCGGACGTTCTCCATCAGGAAGAACGGACCGACCCCCATGGTTTCGGTCCAGTGGCGCAGGGCGCCATCGAAATCGGCGGGAAGATAGGCGATCTGGATGATGTCGCCCAGTGCTTTGATCGGGCCGGGTCGGGTCATGCTGAAGGGTCTCCCTGATGCATTATGGTGCGGCCGTTGTGCACAGCCTGCTCAACCACGGTTTGTGACGGTGACCGCGCGACGAGTCACCTTGCCGAAAGCATAGGTTGCGGGCGCGGAAATATCGGCCAATGCTGCAGAAGTATCAACATGGGAGAGGACCATGAGCAAACGGCTTGATGGAAAAGTCGCGCTGATCACGGGCGGGACTTCGGGCATCGGTGCGGGCACGGTCCGCCGGCTTGCCGCGGAAGGCGCCAAAGTGATTTTCACCGGTTCGAACCGGGCCGCCGCAGATGCGCTGTGCGCGGAAACCGGCGCGCGGTTCGAAGCCTTGCGCGTGCAGGATGCCGATGCCTGGACCGGCTTGATGGAGCGGATTGTGTCCGATTACGGTCGGCTGGACATTGCCTTTGCCAATGCCGGGACGGAACATGGCGATGCCAGCATCGAAGATATCGGCATCGAAGGCTGGGACAATGTTATCGCGGTCAACCAGACCGGTGTCATGCTGACGGTGCAGCACGCCATTCGCGCCATGAAGCAGAACCCCGATGGGCCCAAGGGCTCGATCATTGTCAATTCGTCGATGAACGCGCACCGCGCGATGGGCAATTTCATGGCCTATTCGGTGACCAAGGCGGCCGTCGTGGCACTGGTCAAATCGGCGGCGGTGCACTGCGGCAATCAGGGGTACCAGATTCGCACCAACGCGATTCTGCCCGGTGTGGTCGAAACCGCGATGATTTCCGATCTGATCGCCAGTGCGGACGATCCGCAGGCCGCGCGCGCCGCGTATAACAGCATGTCGCCCTTGCGGCGCATGGCAACGGTAGAAGAAGTCGCCGGGCTGGTCGCGTGGCTCGCTTCCGACGAGGCGGCGTTTGTCTCGGGCAGCGAGTACGTGATCGATGGGGCAACCACAGCAGGGATGATGGGTGTATGAGCGCATTGGGTTCACAGCGTCTGCAAGGCAGGGTCGCATTCGTATCGGGCGGGCTACGGGGCATCGGCCTCGCCTGTGTGGAACGGTTTCTGGCCGAAGGCGCGGAAGTCATTCTGTCCGATCTCGACGCGCCGGACAGCGAACTGGCCGCTGCCACGATTGCGCGGCTGGGGCAGGCTGCCACTTATGTGCAGGCCAATGTCACGCGCGAAGACGATTGGCAGCGGGCCCGCGATGCGGTGATCCAACGCCATGGCAAACTGCATATTCTGGTCAACAATGCCGGTATCGACCTGACGGGCGCGGTGGAAACCACCGATCTGGCCAGTTGGCGGCGGATCATGGACATCAATGTCGATGGCGTGTTCCTGGGCGTGAAAACCTTTGTCCCGCTGCTCGCGGAAAGCGGACAGGGTATCAAGGGCGGTTCCTCGATTATCAATGTGTCCTCGATCATGGGGCTGGTCGGCTTTAACGAGGTATCACCCTACAACGCCAGCAAGGGTGCGGTCCGTCTGTTCACCAAGGGGATCGCGATCGAATTTGCGCAGAAGCAGATGCCCATCCGCGCCAATTCCCTGCATCCGGGCTTTGTCCTGACCCCGCTGCTTGATGGCGGGTTCCAGCGTTGGGTGGACAAGGGTTTTGCCGAAAAGACGCAGGATCTGTTCGATATGATGGCATCGAAAACGCCTATCGGACGGCTGGCCGATCCGGCGGAACTGGCCAGTGGGGTCTTCTTCCTCGCCAGCGAGGACAGTTCCTACATGACGGGTGCCGAACTGGTTATCGATGGCGGCTGGACCGCGCAGTAAGGCACCGCACCACAAAACAAGGAGAGGGCGAACATGACAATTGCACTGGATGGCGTGGTTGCGGTGATCACCGGGGCGGCCGGGGGATCGGGCGCGAACTGGTCAAGACGCTAAAGGCGGCCAATGCCACGGTCATTGCCACCGATCTGGCGGACAATGCGCAGATCGAAGGGGCGGATCACTATGTGCGGCATGACGTGACCAGCGAAGCCGATTGGCGTGCCGTCGCCGCGCTGGCGCAGGAACACTATGGCCGGGTCGATGCGCTGGTGAACAATGCCGGCATTTCCATCGTGACCAAGTTCGATGAAACCCCGCTCAGCGATTTTCACCGGGTTAACGCGGTCAATGTGGATTCAATCATCATCGGCACGCAAATTCTGCTGCCGTTGCTGCGCGAAGGCGGCAAGCGTCGTGAAAGCGGGGCATCTGTTGTGAACTTCTCCAGCATTGCCGGGCTGCGCGGGGCTGCATTCAACGCGGCCTATTGCACCAGCAAGGCGGCTGTCAAAATGCTCTCCAAGTGCCTCGGGGCAGAATTTGCCGCGCTTGGCTACAATATCCGGGTCAATTCGCTGCATCCCGGCGGGATCGACACCACCATGCTGGGTTCGATCATGGATCGTTATGTCGAACTCGGCGCGACGCCATCGCGCGAAGTGGCGGTGGCGAGCATGAAGGCAAACCATCCGATCGGCCGTATTGGCAGGCCCGATGAACTGGGCGGCGGGGTCGTCTATCTCTGTTCGGATGCTTCCAGTTTCGTGACATGCAGCGAACTGGTGATAGATGGCGGTTTCAGCCAGGTCTAACGGGTATTCCATGGCGCCGCCGCGGGAAATCGCAGCGGCGCCAAAGGGATCAGCGGGTCAGATAGCCGCCTTCTACGGCAAGGCTGTGGCCGGTCACATAACTGGCCGCATCGGAGCATAGCCAGGCGCTCGCTTCGGCCACTTCTTCCGGTTTGCCGAAACGGCCCAGCAGGCTGAGCGCCGGGGCAAAATCCTCCTCGGTAAGGCCGGTCGTTTCCAGCGCGCCGCGCAGCATGGGCGTGTCAATCGCGCCCGGCAGCACCGCATTCACCCGGATACCCTTGGGCGCATATTCCAGGCTGCCGGTCTTGGTCAGCCCGATCACACCGTGCTTTGCCGCGACATAAGCGGCGTTGTTGGGCTGTGGCCGTACCGAACTGACCGAACCGATATTGACGATTGATCCGCCGCTTTCCTGCGCCAGAAACTGGCGGATTTCATACTTCATGCACAGCATGACGGAACGCAGATCGACATTCAGCACTTTGTCGAACACGGCCATATCGGCTTCGGCAATCGGCAGGACATCGGGCGTGATCGCCGCGTTGTTCACCGCGCAATCCAGCTTGCCGAACCGATCCACCGCCCCGGCGATCAGCGCGGCGACCTGCGCTTCCTCGGTCACGTCGCACAGGATCACTTCGGCGGTTCCGCCATCGCCACGGATGGTGGCCGCAGTGGATTGGGCGGCGTCGCCGTTGATGTCGGAGACAACCACCATTGCCCCGCGCGCAGCCAGCAGACGCGCGGTTGCCGCACCCATGCCCATGCCCGCCCCGGTTACAATCGCGACCTTGCCAGCCAGCGATACGGCATCTGCTTTCATGGTTTTGCTCCATTCGCGATCCATTGCCGGATCTTTGCAATCTGTTCTGCCGGGAGCGGCGGGTTGCCGAATGGCATCCGGGCACCCGTGCCCCCATGTTCGAGCTGCGTCCCTTCGAGCTTCATCACCAGATAGCTCTTGTCCGGATCGCCCGGCACCACCCGTTGCAGCCCGGGCGCACCTACGGCGGGCACATCGACGAGGCTTTCGCGGACTTTGGCCGGGACCAGCGCCATATTGCCCGCTTCCTGCCCGGTGAGGTGGCAGGTCACGCAGGAGGTGGCGATGATCGGGGCGATATCGGTTTCGAATGCCGATGGCGCGGTGGCGGTCGCGTCTGTCCCGGCATCGCCATTCGATGGGGCCGAACCGCCGCTATCCGTGCCCGAACAGGCGGTGAGAGCCAATGTCGCGGCGGCGGCTGTAAACAGGCGGCGCATCAGGAATTCACCGCATGTCTGGCGGCGATGTAGCCGAATGCCAGCGCCGGGCCGATCGTGCCACCGGCGCCGAGATAAGCCTGCCCGGTGGGCGATGCGATGCAGTTGCCTGCACCGTAAAGCCCGGGAATGGGTTTGCCATCAGCGGCCAGAACCTGTGCGTTTTCGTTGATCTGCGGCCCGCCCGCCGTGTCGAGCGCGCCGGGGCCCAGGACGATGCAATAATACGGCCCTTGATCCGCGAACGGATGCATGACCGGGTTTGGATAGGGGTTTTCCGGCTGTGTGGTGCCTTCGCGCCGCGCCGAAAACAGCAGGTGCCATTCCTTGTCGTAATTGTACTTGCCACGATTGAATTCCGGATCGTTTCCGGCCTTGGCATAGCCGTTGAACCGGGCGATCGTTTCTTTGGCATTGGCGGCAAATTCCGGGGCCAGTTTCGCCCCGCCGGTCTGGCTGCTCCACTGGGCGAGCTGTGCGCCGACCTTGTTGAACAGTGCATCCCAGGTCGCCCCTTCCACGAGATGGGGCTGCTCGCCCTTTTTGGCCGGGAACGGGAAGGCACCGCCGAACGCATCGATCGAACGTTCGTCAAACAGCATGAACATCAGATGGTTGGGGTAATCCTCGTGCGAGGGATCGTAGGGAAAATGCGCCTGCGTGCGGTCGTTGTAGTCGCGCTTCTCATTGACCACGCGCTTGCCGTACTTGTTGACGAGGATCATCGAATCCCCGGGCAGCACAAAGGCGCCGAGGCCGACACCGCGATTGGCCAATGCCTCGCCCAGCACCACCTGGCTGCGCCAGGCGAGGCCGAGATCGCCCATCTGCGCACCGGCAGCCTGCGCCAGCGGGATGAAATCCCCGGTCGATCCGGGCAGGGCGCACGTGCCGTAAATCCACGGCTGGTGATGCTTGCACAGATCGACATTGTGCGCGTAGCCGCCCGTTCCGAAAATGACGCCCTTGTTGGCCTTTACGCGGATGGTCTTGCCAGCCTGTTCCGCTTCCACGCCGGTAACGCGGCCTTCGGCATTGCGGATGATTTTCGTCACGCGCGTATCCATCATGATCGGCGTGTCGTTTTTCTTGAGATAGGCGGCCAGTTGGGTGGCGAGGCTGCCGCCACCTGCCGATGATCCCGATCCGACCGCCGGTTCCAGGGTGCGGCCGGTGGGCACCTTGTTTTCAGGCAGGTGGTCGGCATAATCGGGGGCGGGGCGGTCGAGCTGGAACAGGCGGAACTGTTTGAACTGCACCGCGCCCAGATCGCGCAGCTTGTCCACTGCGTCCGATCCATGGTCGTAAAAGGCTTCGATAACCTTGTACCGGTTTTCATCGAGCCCGAGAGTCGGGCTGGCGGGATCGTAATGGCGTGGGAAGCCGTAACGCACGGCATATTTCAAGGCATCGGGCTTTTCATCCTTGATGCCCTGTTCCCTGAGGATGAAGTGGTTGAAAATCCACGCGACCCCGCCCGATTTGGCCGTGGTGCCACCCGTGATCGGCATTTTTTCCAGCACCAGAACCTTGGCCCCTTCGGCGGCGGCGATCACCGCTGCGGTTCCGGCTGCCGCACCGCTGCCGATACAGACGACGTCGGCTTCATGATCCCACGCGCCTTCTCCTGCACCCGATGTCGCGCTTTGCGCGCAGCCGGCGGTTGCGGCGGCAACAACGGTTACACCCGCACCGGCAAGTAATTGGCGGCGGCCAATTGCGTATTCGGACATTACGGTCCCCTCCAGTTTCTTGTTCTTTTGCTTGTTGGATTCAACACGCGTTGCGTCCACTCCCCATAAGGAGAGGCACCGGTCCGCAGCCCGGAAAGGCGCAGCGGTCAGCTGTTGTGAATGGTGTCGAGCGACCCGGGTAGAGGCATGAGGAAGTCCATGTGATAATTGGCGAACTTCCAGCCATCGGGCGTGCGCACAGCGTCGAAGTAATACCGCCCGTTCACTGTTACCTGCGTGCCGTCTTTCGACAGGCCCATGCCCGTGACGTAAGTTCTGACGCTGGCATTGTCGCCCGCATAGGCTGTGACCGCGAAATTGCTGAGATAGTGCGCCTGATGACGCATGGCCGCGAACACGCCGGTGAACAGTTCGCGAATGCCGGCGTGGCCATCGACTTTGGGCATGCCGATGCCCGACAGATCATAGACGGCATCGGGGGTGAAACAGGCGCAGATCGCCTCCACATCGGACATGCTATCCAGCGCATGGGCATAGGCGACGGTGAGATCCTCGAGCGCGAAGCGATCTTCGATTGGGCAAGTGGTCATCGGGCGGTCTTTCAGGCTGGGAAGGCGGGCCGGATGGGGTCGGTCTTGCCGTCCCAATCCTGTGCGGCTGCGGCGATGCGCTGGAAGAAATCGGCCTGCACCGGATCGACATCGATCAGTTCGATCATGCAGCCCAGCACCGCGCTGGTATCGATATAGGAGAAGCGCAGCGTGCCGAGGCGGCCCTGCACGGCGGCCGCAAAGCCTTGTTCGCGATACCGTTCGAAATCCGCATCATAATCATCGCAATAGACCGCGAGGTGATGAAACCCCTGACCTCCTTTCGCGATCGTGTCACGATAGGCGGAAGGATTGTCGCAATGCTGCTGGATCAGTTCGATCTGTATGCCGCCGGATTGGGCCAGCGCCACGGAAAAATCGAGGCCGCTCTGCCGTGTGCCGCGATAGTCGTATTCCTCGATCAGGATATGCGGCGCCATCAGAAACGGGCCGACACCGGCGGTCCGCGCCCACGCAAGCGCGGCGGCTTCGATATCTTCGACGACAAAGGCAGCCTGCATCATGTGCTTGCCAGCAATACCGGGTGCGAACGACATCAGGCGGGCCCGCCAATCATATCGTTGAGCAGTTCGTGGAACCGCTGCACACGCTTTTCCTGACCCGGCAGGATGCAGCCTTTGAAACCGCGCGAATTGAGGCCCTGTTGTTGGGAGGTGCCGATCGACAGATCCTGATCCGCCACAAAGCCCAGTGATACACCGTCACCATAAACCGAATGGCTGCTGATCGCGTCATGCTGCAAGGGGGCCATGCCCACCGGGGTATAGACTTCGGTCATGCCAGGAACCGGGGGATAGAGGCACCAGTGCTGGAAAATGCACTTTTCCGGGTCGGTCGGGTGCGGTTCGGTGCGGAGAATCTGGCACTGTTCGGGCGACATGGTGATCGTCAGGTTGGGGAACAGCGTGCAGTGGAAATAGTCGACCAGTTGCTGGTCGCTCATATCCGCATAGTTGGCATAGCCGCGTTCCGCCCCGAGACGTCGCTTCGCATCGATCACCGCCTGACGGATTTCCCCGGTGCGGCCCTTGTATGCGGCCGGATCGATACCCCACGCCACCGCCGCTTCGGCGAGGCCTGCGGGGACATCGCCACTTTCATAATCGGTGCGGGTGGTGGCCTGATGGCCGATCATCCACATGGAATTGTGGCCTGACGGGTACATTTCGAACAGCGTCGTGGGCAACCCGTCATTGATGAACATCGCCAGTTCGGGATGGATCGTGGGCAGGTGGTAACTTTCGTTGAAATTATCGCGCAGGATCTTCCAGTTGAAGTTGCAGTCCGCCGATACGTGCAGCACGCGCACCCAGTTTTCCAGGCCATAGGCGGCCAGCCGATCCGGCAGCGGCGCCATCCATTCGCGCAGCGGGGCAACATCGTCGTCCATGCACCAGAACACGAACGGCCCCCAGGTTTCGCAGCGGACTTCCGCCAGATGGACCTTGCCGCAGGGATTGCCACCGGCGAAATCGTCGGGGTCCTGCACTTTGGCAAGCGTGCCGTCGATGTCGAACGTCCAGCTGTGATAGCCGCAGGTGATCTGGTCGACACTGGCGACATCGCCGAGGATCAGCCGGTTCCCACGGTGCGGACAGGTATTGTAGAACGCGCGGATGGACCCGTCGTCCTGCCGCACCATGATGATCGATTCCTTGCCGAAATTATGCCGGATGATGTCGCCCGGTTCTTCCAGTTCGGCCAGCATGCCGCCCAGATGCCAGACCTTGGGCCAGAGCTTCCGGGTTTCCTGCTCCATCCATTCGCGGCTGATATAACGATCGGCTGTGATCACATCCCCGCGTACGGGAAGGTCGAAATCCTTGGAGTAACGGGACACATTGGTTTCGGCATTCACGACAGGATTCTCCCATGCAGACCGCAGGTGCGGTCAATGACGACCCCGATCGTGTTGGCGCGCCGTTGCCGGAGCGGACGGGTCGTTTTCCATCGCGCGATGATACGCGCACCGGACATCGCGCTCCACTCACCAATGTTACAGGCGGCCCGGATTCGCATGATGAAGAGCTATGCTTTCATTGGGTTTTTTGGCAGGCGATCTGGCCATCGAACGGGAACCAGCCCTGTGCGCTCTGCGTCCAGTAATGCAGCGTGGGCGCGAGATCGGCGGTTTCATCCAGCGTGCCCGCTTTCAGAAAAATCATGCCCTGAGCCTCCACTGCGGGGGTATCCGTCACCACCGGTGACCCGCATTCGGGGCAGAACTTTCGCCAAACCGGCTGGCCACTGGTGCCGCGATCCTCGTAAGTCTTGAGTGTGCCGTGGATGCGCAGGGCATCGCGCCGCAGCGCCGCCACCACGGACAGCGCCGAACCGGCCTGTTTCTGGCAATGCGTGCAATGGCACAGGACCAGCGCTTCGGGCGGCCAGTCCGCTTCGTAACGCACGGCGCCGCACAGACACCCGCCGTGACGGATGGCCGGGGCATCGGTCATACCGGCCATTCCAGTATCAGGCGGTTGACCTGCCCGACAATGCCGCCCGAACAATGGGTATCGGCATCATCAGCCACGGAAAATTCCGGGATACGCTTGAGCCATTCCTCAATCGTGATGGCGACTTCCGCCCGTGCGAGTTCCTGCCCCGGGCACATATGCGGGCCGCTGCCAAATGCGGAATGCCGTGCGTTTCTGCGCGAGAAATCCACCGTCATGGGATTGGCATTGATCCGGTCGTCAAGCCCGTGAATCTGCGTGGGGATGCAGACCAGTTCGCCCGCTTTCAACTGCACGCCGTGAAATTCCATATCATTGCGCACTGTGCGGGCAATGGTCACGAGGCCGAAGCGCCGGAACAGTTCGTGCGTGGCGGCAAGCACTTCGTTGGTGGAACGGCCCGCCAGTTCCGCGCGTGCCGCCGGGTTCTGCGCAAGATACAACATCGCGAAGCCGAGGAAGTTGACCACTGTGTCCACCCCGGCGACCAGAATTTGCGTGGCCAGTGCCAGCGATTCCTCTTGCCCCAGCGTGCGGGTTGCGCCGTTGGCATCACCGATCGGGGCGGTGACCACCTGGCTCAGCAGGTCTTCTCCGGGATGTGCCCGCCGTTCTGCGAGAATAGGGGCGAGATAATCGAAAAACGCCTGCTTGCCTTCCTCGAAGGGCATGGGCGGGTTGGGCCGTGTCAGGCATTCGGCCCAAGTGCGTATCTGGTCGGCATGTTCCATGGGCAGCCCAACCAGCGCCATAAAGATGCGGATCGGCAGAACTTCGGCAAATTCCCCGGTGAAATCGCAGCGCCCGCCTGCGGCAAAGCCATCGATCAGGCTGGCTGCCGCTTCGCGGATTGCGCCCTGCATGCCACGTACTTTGGCCAGAGCCATCCCGTCGTTCAGCAACTTGCGATAGGGGCGGTGTTCCGGCGGATCGATCGTGGTGGGGATCAGTCCATGCTTCTCGCCAACAGACTTGGGCAGGACGATCACGCGATTGGAGAACCGTTCATGGTCCGATTGCACTTCGGCCAGAATGTCGCCGCGCAAGGCGATCCAGTGGCCTTCGTTGTGCGGGGTCCAGACGATATCGGGGCTGCTGTCTTGAAGCGATTTCCACGCCGCGTGGAAATCATCCGTTTGCCCGGGCAGGGCGTAGATATTGATATCCACCACCCTGTCTGCCGGAACATGCGTCGGCGGCACATGGTCTGCGCTACTCATAACCCCTCCGTTGTATAGCGCGGTTTCGACGCTTGCCGCGCGATAACCGGGTGTGCGCGGCAATCTGCCCAAGACTGTGGGAACCGTCAGCCTGTCCTAAAGGTCAGCCGGAGACAGGGCACGGAATGGCACAAGGTGCAGAACGTCCGGGCAATTTCTCGGACAAGTGCCAGTTTGCCGATGCGGGGCGATGGGGCAGCCTGCATGGCTACCAATTGGCAGTCGGAGAGGACTGATATGACTGAGCTTGCCGCCGTGCCGCCCGCGATTTCGGGCCGCGATTCGGCAAATCTTCGCGGCGATGCGATCACCGGCGATCGCTACTATTCGCAGGATTTCGCGCAGAAGGAATGGGACCATATGTGGACGGCTCCCTCTTGCAAGGGCTGAGCGGAAAGATTTGATCGTATCGCTTGCGTCCATATGTCCGGCCTTTGGGCGCGACCGCATGTGATCGCTGGCCAAGATGGTTTCCGCAGCGTGAGTTCCTAACACCTCAGCGGCCTCGGAGGGCCATTGGTCCCGATGGAGTGCCACACGCCTTGGATCGATCGATCGCACCATCTGCTCTTTTCTTGCAAGATCCGGCATCAGCTCAGCACGATAGCGTTGAGTAGTTGCTCATCGTGTCTGGCCAATCTTTTACGCCACGGCTGCCGCTGCTGGCAGGTCGGCCCTTCGATATTGCTCGCCGCTCACCATCAGCTTCCAGGCGATGCGCGCGACCTTGTTGGCTAACGCAACCGCAACGAGCTTGGGCTTCTTGCGTTCGAGCAACCCCAGAAGCCAAGTCGAGGCGTTCCTGCCTCCGGTACGACGGACATGCTGAACGACGGCGGTTGCTCCGACCACAAGCGTGCTCCGTAAGAGTTCATCGCCAGCTCGCGTGATGCCCCCGAGCCTGACCTTCCCGGCTGTTGAATGATCTCTGGGCGTCAAACCGATCCAGGCGGCAAAGTCTCGCCCGGACTTGAACATGCGCGGGTCTGGCGCCTTCATCATCAGCAGGGATGCGCCGATCGGACCGATGCCTGGGATTTTCGCGAGCCGCTGGCTACATTCGTCAGCGCGATGCCATTCCATAACTTTGGCCTCGACCAGATTGATCTCGCGCAGAAGTTGCGCATATTCCTGCCCGTGAAATGCGAACAGTTCGCGCGCAAGTTCGGGGATGGTCTCATCTGTCGCTATGCGCTCTAGCAGGGGTTCGATCCGGCACATGCCCCTCGCTGCGGCGATCCCGAATTCCGCAGCGAAGCCCCGGATCGCGTTGGCAAGCTGGGTGCGCTTCTTGATGAGCCTGGTGCGCATGCCCACCAGCATAAGCGCCGCCTGCTGGTCAGTGCTCTTCACCGGCACGAACCGCATCGTCGGGCGGCTCATCGCCTCGCATAGGGCTTCAGCATCTGCGGCATCGTTCTTGCCGCGCTTGACGTATGGCTTCGCCAACTGCGGGGCAATCAACTTTACCTCATGGCCGAACGAGCCGAGGAGACGCGCCCAGTGATGCGCGCTGCCGCAGGCCTCGATGGCGACATCGGTCGGCGGCAGCTTCTCGAAAAATCGGATCATTTCCCGGCGTGTCAGCTTCTTGCGCAGGACCGGTTTTTCAGCTGCATCGACGCCATGCAGCTGAAAAACGTTCTTTGACGTGTCCATACCTATACGCGTAATCTGTTCCATGGGCGGCTCCCTCGTGTGAGTCCTACAACGACATCACCTTTGGCACATCGCGATGCCGTTGGGAGCCGTCCAACCCAACACCTCTGGACGAAGATCTGGCACATCGCCGGGCGAACGGCCGAACTGATCGATCCGGGCGATTATCTGGTGCACAATTTCCTGAAGGAATCGGTGATCTGCATCCTGCAGGAAGATGGTTCTGTGAAGGCCTTTTACAATTCCTGCGCGCATCGCGGGATGCGCATGGTCCAGGAAAGCTCGTCATCCGACGGGATCAGCTGCCCGTATCATGGCTGGCGTTATGGCCTCGATGGGTTCGTGAAATTCGCACAGGATGGCCATGATTTCCCGCAGGGCGATCCTTGCGGGAAAGTGAAACTGAAGGAACTGCGCTGCGACATCTGGGGCGGGTTCGTGTGGTACACGATGGCGGAGGAAGGCCCGTCGCTGGCCGAATATCTCGATCCTATGCCCCAGCTCTACAAGAACTATCCGATGGATACGGCCGTGCGCGTGGCATGGTACCGCATCGCGCTCAACGCGAACTGGAAGTTCGTGACGGACAATTTCTCGGAAAGCTACCACACCCGGACGGCACACCCGCAAGTGCCGCCGTGGATCGATCAGGATGTGGATACCGCCCGGCACGAAATGTGGCCGAAGGGCCATGGTCGCACTGTGCAGCCGATGCGCCCGTCGCTGTCCGATCGCCTACCGGAGACCATGCCCCATCCCTTCAAGCTGATCCTGCAGCAATGGGATATCGATCCCGAAAGCTATGCTTCGTACGAAGATCTGGCGATGCAGGGCTGGCTCGATCTCAAGGCCGCCAAGCGCCGCCTGTGGAAGGAGCGCGGCTATGTCCATTACGAACACATGGATGACGAGGAAATCACCGACAGCCCGCATACGGTGATCTTCCCGAATGTCACCATCAGTTTCCTGCCCGACAACCTGGTGTTTTTCCGCAGCGAACCGCATCCGGATGATCCGGAGAAATGCTATTTCGACCTGTGGTGCATGGCGTTCCCGGTCGAAGGGCAGGAGGTCGTGGAATCGGTGATGGCTGGTCCCCGGCCACTGCGCGAGGCGGACTATTGCGAACAGCGCGATTTCGATGCGGGGCGGGGCATCCCCGAACTGGCCGGGCAGATCGTCTATCAGGATATGGAACTGGCAGAAGGCATGCAGGCCGGGATGCATTCGCGCGGCTATCAGGATGCCTATCTGACCGGGCAGGAAACGCGCGTGCGGTTCTTCCATGAAGTGCTCAACGACTGGCTCGAAGGAAGGAAGCCCTGATGGCGTTTACCGGCCCGCTGGAGGATCGTGTGGCGATCCGCGAATTGATGGATACCCATGCCCATGGCGTCATGGCGAAAGACCCAGCCATCTGGGGTTCGATCTGGGCAGAGGATGCCTATTGGGCGCTGCCCGAATATCCCGATCTGGGTGGCTATACCGGCAAGGAGGCGATCCTTGCCGGATGGATTGAATCGCTCAAGCATTATGGCCTGGATAACGGCACGCGGCCGATGGTCTATTTCATGCAGCCCGGCGAAATCGCGGTCGATGGCAATGCCGCCACGGCGGTCGCCTACACCATTGAAATCTACGACGATCCGTTCACCGGAAAGCGGGTCCATGCGACCGGGCGCTATGACGATGAACTGAAGAAGATCGACGGGCGATGGCTGTTCACCCGCCGCGAATACCGGACTGTTTTCGCCGATTGATGCGGGTTTAGCGGGGGAGGGGCGGCAGCGCCGACTGGTGCTCCTCCACCGTGAACATCCGGATACGGTTGCGGTCGAACAGGTTTTCTTCGTCGGCGGCGATCATCGCCGCCGTTGCCGGATCGGCCAGCGCGGTCAGACAGGCATCGCAGGCGGCCTGATCGGGAAAGTCGATTTCGGTTACCACATCGGCGTCTTCGTGCTGCTCTGTCCCATCGGCGGGATGCAGGAAGCGGCGCACATAACGGGTGGCATGGCCAGCCAGAACCTGTTCACCAATCAGCCGGTGGGTTTCTTCGTAATAGCGGATGAAATCGGCTTTGCTCATGCCTTCGCGGCGTTTGAGCAGGGTAATCAGGGTGACGGTCATGAACGGGTCTCCTGTGCCAGCCAGCGGCGGGTCGCATCGGCAACCGCTTTCGCGCGTTGCCCCGGATCGTCGTAACGTTCGCGCAAGGCGCGCGAGCGCAATTCTATGCTGAGCGGGATATGTGCCGGCAGGGCGGCGTGGAGCGCGAACAGGGGCAACGCCCCGGCACCGCATTGTTCACGCAGATCGATCGCATCGGTGATAATCGCGTCGAAATCGGCCGGGTCAGGCCGCTCCGCCCGTGCATCGCAGAATTGCGCGTAAGGCAGCAGCGCGGGATCGATCCGCGCGATATCCGCCGGGGTGGCGCCCGATCGGTCGACATGGATCGGATCGATCAGCAGCGCCCGTTGCGGATGGGCGACATCGTCAAGGATGGCCAGCGCCTGCGCCAATGTCTTCACTTCGGTGAAAATCCCGAATTCCAGCGCAACGCGCATGCCGCTGCCTTCCGCATGGCGGCACAGATCGGCAAGGCGCGCGGCCGTAGCGGCATGATCGGGATCGGATGACACGCACAGCACGTTCGCCGCGCCCAGTTCCGCACCGATATCGATCACTTTGCGATGATCGTCCATCGCGCTGCCGGGTTTCAGCCAGATCACTTCGACATCGAGCAGGGGCAGGGCGCCGGCGGCCAGGGCATCGCGCACGGCCCGCGTGGTCGCATCGGTCCAGTTTTCCGGTTCCACCCAGAGACCCACCGCATCGAAGCCGCCGTGGCGGGCGGCTTCGACTGTCTCGACCGGTCCGAATTCGGGGAGTACCCCCGAAGCGAGCGAAATCGGGTTCATGGTCAGGCCTATGGTTCCGATCCTACATCACCGGTTCAGGGGCGGAGATGTCGTCTTCCAGATACCAGTTCAGCCATTCGTGGAAGTACTGGTTACCGCGTTCGTTCTTGCCGAACACCAGATCGTCATGTGCGCCGGATTCGAGGCCGCGCTGGATTTCCAGCCCGATGACGTAGTCTTCGGTATAGGTCACGTCGCGGAAGAAGTTCATCGCGGCTTCGACATTGGCACGATCTTCCTCGTCGCGGATCGGTTCGCGCCGCAGGTAATTCAGCACGGTGCGGTTCTTGTCCGGCGTCGGCCCGGGGAAGAGCTGCGCAACTTGCGTGATTTCCGGCGCGACGAAGCACGAGACGTTGGGGAAGAAGATACGCACGAAATCGTATCCGTTGTTTTCCTGATTGCCCCATTCCTCGCGCGGGATGTCTTTCAGCACGTCGGCAATGCGGCGCTGGGGGAAGCCGATGCGGATATTCGGGCCGAAGCCTTCGTAATGGGCGCAGTTCGATGGCGTGCGCGGGTTAATCGTCGTGGGATGCAGCGATGCGAAGTGATAGCCTTCAAGATAGCCGTCAAACGCGATCTTCCAGTTCGCGCCTTCGATCACCCGCGATCCCATGTAGGTCCAGTTCGCGAAATCGAGCGCTTCGAAATCGTCCAGAAAACCGCGGAAATGGCGGTCGAGATCGAGCGGGGCATTGGGAGTGAGGCAAACGAAAATCATGCCTGCGCGTTCTTCGCACGGCAATTCGCGCAGCCCCCGTTCCGCCTTGTTCACTTCGCCGAAGGTGGAGGCTTCGGAGATACCGATCAGCTTGCCATCCTGGCCGAATGTCCATCCATGATACTTGCAGGTGAAGCGCGGGCAATTGCCATGGCCGTCATTGGCCACGGGCGCGCCGCGATGCGAACAGACGTTCAGGAATGCGCGCACGGTGCCGTCTTTTGCCCGGTTGATCAGCACGGGAACGCCGACCGCTTCCATGGCCTTGTAGTCGCCGGGGTTGGGCAGTTCGGACGTGAACGCCAGCATCAGCGGCGCGCGCTTGAACACCAGTTCCATTTCCGCGCGCCATTGGTCGGGATCGGTATAGCTGCCGGTCGGCACGCGCAGCACCTTGTCGGTCTGATGGGTTTTCTTGTTCTCGACATAGTCGAGCATGATTTCGGCAACGTCGCCGATTTGCTGCACGCGGTTCAACTGTCGTCTCCCAACCTCGAGGCCTGTCGGCCCCCCGTCATAAAGCGAATTTGAGCATCGCCACCCGCCGCCGACAAGCTGCGACAGGTGACAGTTTTATCAGCCGGGCGTGGGCCGTGCACAGCCTGTGTCTGTCGCAACGGACGCGGTGTTTGCCATGCGGTTCAGGCGCCGGTTGCCCGGGCGACACTGGCCGCGATCTCGTCGCGGGTGGGGTTGCGGCGCAGCGTAAGCCCCCCGTTAACCTGCAGATTTTCACCTGTCATGAAACATTCGTCACTGGCGAGAAATGCCGCTGCAACCGCGACATCTTCGGACGTGCCGATCCGGCCCAGCGGATAAGCGGCCAGAAACGCGTCGAACAGACCGGGCACTTCCTTGGCCTCGGCATTCATCGGGGTGTCGGTCAGCCCGGGTGAAATGGAATTGGCACGGATTCCCTCGTGGCCGAATTCATGCGCGACGCAGCGGATCACATGATCGGTGCCTGCCTTGGTGCCCATATAGGCGGCATGGTCATTCAGCATGATCGTGGCCGTGGCGGAACTGATCTGGATGATCGAACCGCCCCGGCCGCCGGTGCTGCGCGCCATCTTGCGGATCATCGCCTGGCAGAATTCGAAGGGGCCGACGTATTGCAGCGCTGTGATCGCGACGAGTTCGTCATGCGTGGTTTCGAGGAACGGTTTCAGCAGGCCCCAGCCGGTGGCATTGACCGCGATATCGATCCCGCCGAACCGCTGCATCGCGGTATCGGCCAAAGCGGTGAGACTGGCGGTATCGGTAATATCACACGCGGTCCAGGCGCAGCCCGTTTCCGCAGCGAAAGCTTCCAGCACATCGGCCTTGCGCCCTGCCACCAGAACGCGCGCGCCATCCGCCAGAAAACGGCGTGCGATATATTGGCCCATATTGTCGGGGCTGCTGGCCCCCAATACGATTGCGGTCTTGCCTGCGAGGCCTGCCATGCATCCATCCTTGTCTTGTTTGTCACGGAAGCTAGCATTCCCGTTTACGCGGCTTGCCTGACCAAAAGGGTAGTGGTCCCGCACCAAGGGACAGGCAAATGATCAAGCGGATTGTATTCGATAACTTTTGGGTGAGGAGCGTTCCCCATGGATCTGGGTTTAAAAGGCAAGAAGGTCATCCTGACCGGCGGTAGCCGCGGCATTGGGCGTGAAACTGTCGAATTGTTCGCCGCCGAAGGCGCGGACGTGGCATTCTGTTCGCGCAATGCGGAACAGGTTGCGGAAACCGCAGCGGCCATTGCCCGGCATGGCGGCAAGGTGGTTGGCGAACCGTTCGATATGGAAGCGGGCGCCGACGCTTATCGCGCATGGCTGGCAGCCGCTGCCGAAAAGCTGGGCGGCTGCGATATCTTTGTGCCGATGATTTCCACGTCGGGCGCTGGCGCCACGACCGATTGGCAGAAGACGCTCGACTTCGACATCATGGGTGCTGTGGTTGGGGTGGAAGTGCTCGAACCCCATCTGGAAAAGTCCGGTACGGGATCGATCGTGATCATGGCATCCACCGCCGGGCTCGAAACCTTTATCATGCCGCAGGGCTACAACGCGCTGAAGGGTGCGCTAATCGTCTATGCCAGCCAGATCAGCCAGGCGCTTGGCCCCAAGGGCATTCGCGTCAACACCGTTTCGCCCGGGCCGATCAAGTTCCCCGGCGGCAACTGGGAAGCGATCAAGGCCGCCGCACCCGAACTCTACGATTCGGTTGAATCGCAATTTGCGCTTGGCCGCTGGGGCGGGCCTGAAGAAGTGGCCCGGTCGGTCGTATTCCTGGCCAGCCCGGCATCGTCCTACACCACCGGCACCAATGTCGTGATCGATGGCGGCTATACCAAGCGCGTCCAGTTCTGATTCGCGCAGCCCCGCACAACAAAAAACGGCCGGGCGTTGAACCCGGCCGTTTTTTGTATCCGTTCCGCGCTCAGGCGATCTGCAGCACGAGCTTGCCCGTATTGGCGCCGGTGAACAGCCGCATGAAGGCATCGTAGGTGTTTTCCAGCCCGTGCTGGAGATCCTCGTCCACGCGCAGGCGCCCTTGCGCCATCCATTCCGCCATTACCGCCCCGGCTTCGGCGAAGCGCGGCGCGAAATCCATGATGAGATAGCCGTAGACCGTGGCTTCCTGCGCCAGCACCTGCCACAGGTTGCGAATGCCAATCTTTTCAGGTGCATTGTATTCGCTGATCAGGCCGCACAGTACGATCCGCGCCTTTCTGGCGAGATTGAGCAGTTCGGCATCCATGACATCGCCGCCGACATTCTCGAAAATGATATTCGCACCATCGGGTATGACCGTGCGGATTTCCGCAGCCAGCGCCTCCACCGTTTTGCCCTTGTAATCGATGGCCGCATCGAAACCGTAATCTTCGATCAGGCGGCGGCATTTCTCCGCGCCGCCAGCGATACCGACCGTGCGCAGCCCCGCGATCTTGCCGATCTGCCCGACCACGGAGCCGACCGCACCAGCGGCCCCGGAAACCAGCAGGGTTTCACCCGGCTGGGGTTTGGCGACTTCCAGCAATCCGAAATAGCCGGTGAGGCCGACCGCGCCCATGGCGGAGAGATAGCGTGACGGGGAATCGACGGTGGAAACGTCGATCGGCATGGTGAAGCCACCCGGCGCGGACACGGAATAGTCTTCCAGCGCGTTCATGCCCATGACCCACTGGCCCGGCCGGAAATCGGGATTGTCCGACGCGTAGACCACCCCGACAGTGGTTGCGCGCACCGGTTGGCCCAGCGGGATAGGCGGCATATAGCTGGGCGCATCATCCATCCAGCCGCGCTGCGCCGGGTCGAGCGAGGCGAAGTGATTGCGAATGACAAATCCGCCGGGTGGAGGGGCTGGAATCTCTTCCTGCACAAGATGGAAATCTTCGGGGACAGGTGTTCCGACAGGCCTGCGCGCCAACAGGAATCGACGGTTGTTCTGCATTCTTTGCACTCTCCAGCAATATTGCAATTGCTTGCGCGTTATTTGGCGGGTCGCACCTGTGACTATGGGTAGTTAAATTGGCCCGGCCAATCATCCTATGTTTCCGCCAGTGAAATAACTCGTCTGAAGACGATCAACGGGAGGGGTTTGCGATGTCTGGTCGCGCGCGTCAGAAATTACTGGTTGCCGTATTAACAAGTTCGCTGCTGGGCGGTCTTGGAACGCCGGTTTTTGCTCAAAGCACAGAGGAATCGGCGGAAACGGCCCGGCCGGATGCTATCATCGTCACTGCGCGCCGCCGCAATGAATCGATCCAGACCGCACCTGTCGCCGTGACCGCGCTGCAAGGCGCGCAGCTGGAAGGTGCCGCCGCGCTGACCATCGGCGACTTGCAGGGCGCTGCACCGAACGTCCTGATCACCAGCGGGGGCACGGGGGCCGCTGCCGCCAATATTTCCATCCGCGGCATTGCCTTTGCCGATATCGAAAAATCGTTCGACCCGGCGGTGGGCGTCAATATCGATGGTGTCTATATCGGCACGTCGACGGGCCAGATGCTCGACTTTTTCGATATCGATTCCATCGAAGTTCTGCGCGGGCCGCAGGGCACCCTGTTCGGCCGCAACACGATTGCCGGCGTTATCAATGTCAAGCGGTCCCGGCCGACGCATGAACTCGGCGGCAAGATGGAGCTGGAAATCGGCAGCTATGGCCGTTTCAGCAGCCGCAATGTCGTGAACGTGCCGGTCATTTCCGATGTTCTGGCGGCCAAGCTGTTCTACATGCACACCGAAAACGACGGCTATTATCGTGAAGTGGTCACGGGCAAGCGTCGTGGCGGCACCAATAACGAAAACTTCGGGGTCAGCCTGCTGTTTACGCCTTCCTCGAATTTCGAGGCGCTGATCACGGTCGACAAGCAGGTGCAGGATTTCGATCCGGTCCTTGGCGGTTTGTCGGTCACGGGCGATGCCTTTGCGCCTGCATTGCCACCGATCATGGTTGATCAGGGCAACACCAAGGGCGTTTACAAGGTCGTTGCGCCCGCGCCGGAATACGGCACCTACCGTTCGCCGGGCGTGACGGCGGAATTGAATCTCGATCTGGGCGCGGTGAAGCTGACCTCGGTGACTGCCTATCGCGAAAGCAAGGACCAGATTCAGCAGGATTTCGGCACTGCCGGACTCTATCTCGCCAATCGTGACCAGAAGTATTGGCAGTTCAGCCAGGAACTGCGTGCCAGTGGCCAGATCGGGGATTCCCTCGATTATGTGGCTGGCGTCTATTACTTCAAGAGCCGCTATCATCTGGATCAGTTGACGTCCGTCTTCGGTGCAGCGCCCACCGATCAGAGCACGACCGGCTGGTCGAAATCGCTGGCGGGCTTCATCGATCTCAACTGGGAAGTGTTCGACAAGGTGCGCATTTCCGGCGGTGGGCGTTACACGCATGACGAAAAGGCGCTGCAGACGGACTTTGCCGATCCGGGCAATCTCGCTGCGGGCTTCAGTTCGCCGCGTGTTTCGAACAAGTGGAACAAGTTTACGCCCAAGCTGGGTATCGACTATCGCCCCAACCAGGATCTGATGCTCTATGCCTCGTGGTCGCGCGGGTATCGTTCGGGCGGGTTTAACGGACGTGGGCTGACGCCATTCTCGGCCACGCTGCCCTACGATCCGGAAACGGTGGATGCGTGGGAAATCGGTCTGAAGAGTGAATTCTTCGATCGCATGCTGACGCTGAATCTCGCGGCGTTCTATTCCGATTACAAGGATATCCAGCAGACCAGCACAGTCGCGGTGCCGGGTCTCGCCGTCCCGCAGACCGTGGTGATCAATGCTGCGGCGGCCAAGATCAAGGGCTTCGAGGCAGATTTCACGCTGCGTCCCAGTTCGCAGCTGACAGTGCGTGGTGCCTTCGGTTACACCGATTCCGGGTTCCGCGGCTTCATCGTCAATCAGCCTGTGGCCACAGGGCCGACCACCTCGATCACCCGTGCGTTGGACTATTCGGGCGTGGACATGATCTACGCACCGAAGATCACCGCTTCGATCAACGCCGAATACACCATTCCGCTGGAAGGGGCATTGAACGGGGAAGTGAAGATCAACGCGGGCTACCGTTATCTGTCGCGTTATGATCAGCAGATTTCGGCCGATCCGGCGATCTATACCGAAGCAATCATCGCGCCTGCCGGTGCCACGGTTGTGGTGCCCCGCAACGATCCGCGTCTGCGTTCCGATGCGCAGAATCTGGTCGATGTCTCGGTCTCGTTCATTTTCGATCTCAACGATACGATCAAGACACGCCTGACCGGGTTCGTTCGCAATCTGCTGGACGATCGTGGCACGCAGACGGCGTTCACCGCCTCGGCCTTCCCGGTTTACTGGGGCTTTGCAACGGCTCGTGAACCGCGTGTGTTTGGCGCGCAACTGGGTGTTGAATTCTGATGATACCCAACCGGGTTCAATAACGAATTCCCTGCTGGGGCGCGGATCGGCAAGTCTGCGCCCCTTTTTTATTGGCCCCTTTTGTATTGGAGAGTGGAATGGGACGTCTGGAAGGAAAAGTGGCACTGGTTACTGGCGGTGCATCGGTGCCGGGATTGGGCAGCGCCACGGCGCAGCGTTTTGCCGAGGAAGGGGCCATCGTATTCATCACCGACCGCGATGGTGTGGGCGCGGAAAAAGTGGCGGAAGGTATCCGTACCGCAGGTGGCGCGGCGGAGGCGCTGCCCCACGATGTCACCAGCGAAAGCGATTGGGACCGTGTGATGGCGGCCATCGAAACCGCGCATGGCAGGCTCGACGTGCTGGTCAACAACGCGGGTATTGCCGTTTTGCGGATGCTCGAAGAATTCACCACGGCAGACTGGAAACTGCAGAACAGCGTCAATCTGGACAGCGTGTTCTATGGTACGCAGCGCGCCGTTGCGCTGATGCGCAAGGTGGGGCAGGGCGGTTCGATCATCAACATTTCGTCGGTTGCCGGGCTGTTCGGGGTGCCGGGCTGCGCGGCCTATGCCGCGTCCAAAGGCGGGGTGCGGCTGTTTTCCAAAGTCGTAGCGTTGGAATGCGCCCGCGATCGCATCCGTTCCAACACCGTCCATCCGGGCATGATCCTGACCAATATGCAGGGTGTCGCGCAGGAAGATAACGCCGACAATTTCGATTCCACCATGGCTCTGGTTCCGATGGGCTTCATGGGCGATCCGCTGGATATCGCGAACATGAACCTGTTTCTGGCATCGGATGAAGCCCGTTACATCACCGGGTCGGAATTTGTTGTCGATGGCGGCATGGCTGCACAATAACGCGCAGCCGGCGGGATATCAGCGAGCCGTGACCCAACGGATCGCATTCTCGACCAACCTTCGATAGTGCGGGTCATCGTAAACCGATGGCCCGTCACCCGGTTGGAGATAGACCAGCCGTGAAGCCAGTGCCTGCTTCGCCCACCCGATCACGTTTGAGCCTGCCGGGTGTTCCCATCCTTCATGCGCATACATCTGCCCGGCGACAGCAAGTTCGGCGGACCAGAAGTGATCGCGATCGAAAGGCGCCGACGACCGCAGCAAGGGCGTGCTGTCTTCCGGAAATGTCGGGCACAGATAGAGCTCGTCAGTCAGGGTGAAGCGGGGTGGTAGCCCTTCGGTAACCGGGTGCCCGGGCATCACGGTCAGTTCATGCCGCACATCGTGGCGATAGCCGCTATCGGGCCAGTTCGCCCCGCGCACTTCGCCGGGATGGTAGAGGAACTGCCCGCCCAGCCATTCATGATAGTCCGCCCAGGTCGGCCATCCCGCCAGAGCATGGTGCAGGGCGACCACGCCCGTTCCCTGTTCCAGCAGACGGCGCAGGCCATCGCGCAGTTCCGGTTCCGGTTCGCGATAATGCGGGGCGTTCTGTTCCGCCTCGAAATCGAGACCGGGCATATCGTAGAGAACAAGCGCATCGAACCCGCGCATCCCTTCGGGCGACATCAGGCGGCTGGCGGCAGGTTGGTCCACCATAGTGGCGGATATCCCCTCCATCGCCTGAAACAGCGCGTCAAATGCGGTCCGATCAAAGGGATGGCCCCGCACCGCCACGAGGCACTGGATCGGTGCGCGATGGCGGATGATGGGCATGGACGGTTTCCTTCGATTCAGGCGTGCCCACCGTGGGCCGGGTTCCGGCGGAAAAGGGTGCCGTGGCCGTGTACATCGCAAACCTAGCGAATGGGATAGGGTTATCCTTTTGTCGGGGGACACTTGTGCGATTCCATAGCTATGGAAAAATTCCGCTGTCTTGGCGATAGATACGCAGGCAGGAACATGGGATGCGGATGGGGTTATGAGCGAAGTTTGGCACGGCGTAATTGAAGAGGCTCTCTTTCCGGAAGAGGGCAAGCTGGCGGCCCGGATCGCCGGCTGGTATGTTCTGGTCGCCCGGATCGAGAGCGGCTTTCAGGCTGTGAATGACCGTTGCACGCATCAGGCATCGCTGTTGTCTGGCGGGCGCATCCGGCGCGGTGCGGTGATGTGTCCATTGCATGGCGCACGCTTCGAACTGGCGACGGGCCGGTGCATCGGGTCCCAGTATCGCGATCTGCGCATCTTCCCTTTGCGGATTACCGACGGGATGATCGAAGTGGCGCTGCCCGACACACCGCCGGGCATGGACGAACTGCCGATCAGCACCTGAATCCTCGCACTAGCCATAGGTTCGCATCGGCCGCGTTGGCGGTAGTTTCCTTCGAAAATCAGCGAAGGGAAAGAATGCCATGCCTTTTACCGGCCCATTTGAGGACCGTCTGGCCATCCGCGAGTTGCTTGAAACCTATGCCGATGCCGTAACCCGCAACGATGCGTCTGCCTGGGGGGCAACCTGGGCCGAGGATGGGGAATGGTCCTTGCCCGACTATCCCGAAATCGGGACGACCAAAGGCCGCGACGCCATTGTCGCGATGTGGCTCGAAGCGATGAAGGCCTATCCCGGGATCATGTTCGAGGCATGGCCCGGTTCGATCGAAGTGGAAGGCGATGTCGCCCGCGTTCGCAGTTACACATCGGAAGTCTATGATCAGGACGGCCAGACCAAGCGCGATCGCGGGGTCTATGACGATGTCTGTGTGAAGCGGGATGGAACATGGCAGTTCCGCAGCCGGTCGTTCCGGAACATCCACCGCCAGCACGCCCCCAAGGGGCTCTGACGGACGGGTTTTGCAGCCCACTTCTCTCCTGTAAGGGCTGCAACCAGGCGCCCGGTCCGGATTGTCTCACGGACCGGGCGTTTTTGTTGGCAACGCGTATGCGGGTGTGTGTCTCGCCGCCGGGCCTTGATCAGATGGTGGCCAATTTACTGGCGATATCTTCGCGCAGGCGATCCTTGCGGATTTTGCCGGATGCTGTGCGCGGGAAATCCGCCACGAATTCGAAGCGTTCGGGAATCTTTTGCTTCGCAAGTCCGCTGGCGGCGACATGTGCGGCCAGATCGGCGGCGGCAAGTGATGCCTCGCCCGCGATGATGTAGGCGCAGATGCCTTCGCCCAGCCGTTCGTGCGGCATGGCCACGACGCTGGCCTCGATCACGCCGGGATGCGTGTGCAGGACATCCTCGATTTCCTTGGCGGAGATATTTTCCCCGCCTCGAATGATCAGATCCTTTTTCCGGCCGGTCACCACAATCGCGCCGTCCACCGTGCGGATGCCGAGATCGCCGGTGCGGAAGAAGCCGTCGCTGGTGATCGCTTCGCGGGTTTGCTGCGCATCGGCATAACCCAGCATCATCGCAGGCCCGCGCGCCAGAATCTCCCCCGCCTGCCCGTCGGGCAGATCGTTGTCGTCCGCATCGACGATGCGCACCGCGTAATCGACGATGTGGCCATCGGTGGTGGCGGCGAGGTCTTCGTTATCGGTCCATCCGAAGCTGACCAGCGGCACTTCCGATGCGCCGAACACGCGAAACGGCTGGCAGGCCGCGAACGCTTGCCGGGCGGCCGGGATCAGGTCGTTCGGGACCGCCGCGCCGCCGCAGGCGAAGAAGCGGAAGGAGGGCAGCCGATGGCCCGATGCCCGTGCTGCATCCGCCAGTTCGACAAGGAACGGCGTGGCGGCGACTGTGCCGACCAACTGGTGCCGGTCGATCAGATCGATTGCGTGTTGCGCGTTCCAGCTTTCCATCAGGACGGTACGGGTGCCGCAGACCAGCGGCGCCTCCAGCCCGTTGGCATAGCCCGAGACATGGGTGACGGGAGAGGGCATCAGAGTCGCGTCGCCCGGTGCAAGGCCCCAATATTCTGCCGATTTTCGGAGGATATGGGACAAGGTGACGTGGCTGTGCAGCACCCCTTTGGGGCGGCCTGTGGTGCCCGAGGTATAGAGCACCATCTTGACGCCCAGCGGATCGACTGCCGGTCGGGTGAAGGGTTTGCCTCTGCCTTCCTCCAGAAGGGTGGCATAATCATCCCCGCCGGTCCCGCGTACGGTGAAGACGTGGGCCAGTTCCGGCAAGGAGGGCCTGATACGCGTGGCCATGGCGGCAAAATCGTAATTGCGGAATTCCGCAGCCACGAAGAATGCGCGCGCGGCACAATCTTCGAGCATCAGGGTCACTTCGCGGTCGCGGTAGATCGGCACGATCGGGTTGACGACGAAGCCCGACAGCGCCGCCGCCAGATTGAGCACGGCTGCTTCGCGCCAGTTGGGAATCTGGAAGCCGATGACATCGCCCTGCCGCAGCCCACGGGCGTGGAGCGCCGCCGAAAGCGCTTGCGCATCGGCCAGCAACTGCGCGCGGGTCATATGCGTATCGCCTTCGATGAAGGCGACGAATTCCGGGTCCTCTGCGGTCAGTGCGATGGCCTGTTCGGCGATGGTGCGTTTGTCCCACACGCCCGCATCGGCAAAGGCCTGCTGGTGCGGGGCGGGGGTTTCAAGCCAGGCCCATGGCGGAGATGATCTTTGCTGCATGGCTGTCCGATTGCATCCTGACGCGGGTCTGGCCAACTGGTGAAAGGGCAAGGTACCTGCCGGTTGATGGGGCACCGGGCGGGTCCCTATGATCCGAACCCGCCCCTGATCGCTGTTTTACCAGGGGTGTTCTTCGCCGTTCCACTTGTAGAAGTCGCCCGACTTTTCGATCGTCCAGCCCTGGGTCAGTTTGACGATGGCGGCGGCGCTTTCTTCCGGTGTGATATCGGCATCGGGCCCGCCCATGTCGGTCTGTACGTAGCCGGGATGAATGATTCCGATAATGATGCCACGATCCTTCAGATCGATAGCGACCGAACGCATCAGGCGGTTCAGGCCGGACTTCGCGGCGACGTAGCCATAGAACCCGCCGTAGGGCCACGGCGAAGCCGCGAGCTGGCTGGAGAAGTTGATCACTTTCGACCCGGCCGTGAGGCGCGGCAGAAAGGCGCGCAGAACGCGCAGCGGGCCCTTGAGCATGATTTCGATGGCATCGTCGAACTGGTCCCAGTCACCGGGTTCCAGCGCGGGTTCGACTTTGCCCATGATGCCAGCCACGTTGTAGAGAATATCGACCGGATCGTTGCCCGTTTGCGCAGCAGCAGCGGCGACCGAGGCATCGGATGCAACGTCCACGGCATGAATGTGCAATTGCCCGCTGGACCCGGCGCCAAGCGCGGCAAGCCCGGACGATGATGGATCGCGCACCATGGCATGCACCTGATCGCCCAGCGCGAGGTGGGCCTTGACCAGTTCGAGGCCGATTCCCCGGGACGCCCCGGAGACGATCACATTAGCCATCCTCTATCCTTCCTTCATTCTTGTTGTTCGAAAATAGCATACGAAATCAGCGCCGGATGCGGAACGGGTGCAAAACTGCCCGGCGGCCCGGTGGAATTCGATGCCCGTGTCGCAGCCGCATGGCCGCACCCCGGACGTTTGCCGCACTGTGCCTCCCGCAGCCGGGTGGCAAAACTATCATTTATTCCAGATCGCTACGGCCCGTGCGAAGATCAGCCTATTTCGCCGCGAAACACCATGTCCACGACGCTGACGATCACATGACGCACCGCATTATGCCGGTCTTCCCCGATGACCGGCGAATTCAGCAGCAGCCCCAGATGGGCGGCCTGGGCAAAGTCGCTTGCCAGCTTCATCTTGTGAATGCGGTCGCCCCACTGGGGAAAGGCTTCGGTCATTTCCTGCGTCCAGATTTCATCGAATCGCCGGACAGCGGGCAGGAGCACCTGTTCCAGTTCCGTATCGCTGCGCGCAGCCATGGACAGTTCGAGATAGGCGGTGAATTCCCTGCGTTGCAACGTGCGCCAGTAGAGTTCGGTGGCCTGTTCGAGAGAGAACGATCCCGTGTCGCGTTCCAGCAGTCGCGGATATTCTTCAAGAAAATGCCGCATGCGGCGGTAGAGAACATATTCGACCAGCCCGGCAACCAGTTCCAGCCGGTTGGTATAGTGATGGTGCATGGCGCCGCGCGATACGTTGGCGCGCTTGGTCACTTCGATCGTCGTCAGGCCGGTGTATCCGGACGTCACCAGACAGTCGACAGCGGCTTCCAGAATGGCCTCGCGAGTCATCGAGCTTTTGCGCTGTTGCCAGCGGGTTTCATCGCTCGGGTCACCGCCGGGGCGGATCATATCGAGCACTTTCTTGTTCCTCGGCGAAGTCACCATGATTTGCCCCCCATTGCAAATTGGCCACAGAAATACCGGCAGTGCGATCGACTAACCAAAGTCTCAGTATCCAATTTTCGTTCCCTCCGCCACCAAAAACCGGCAGATCGTCCGGTTATTTAACCGGCGGCGCGCTTCTGATTCAAAGGGGGTGTGTCGAGTGACTAAACGGGAGGAGATCGCATGAGGACTCAATTCAAATTGCTGTTTGCGGGACTGTCTGTTGTTGCACTGGCTGCCGGGCAGGCCCAGGCGCAGGAAGCCCCTGCCGAACCGGAAGCGGCGCGCTCGGGTGGCATTGGCGAGATCGTCGTTACCGCTCAGAAAAAGGCGGAAAATCTTCAGACGGTTCCGATCGCTGTGACCGCGCTCAATTCCGCGGCGCTTGATCGCACGATTTCGCCCGATCTCAAGGCGCTGAACGGTTCGGTTCCCAGCCTCGTTGTCACGAGCGTGGTGAACTCGGGCCTGGTGGCTGCCGTGTCCATTCGCGGAATCGGCGTGCAGGAAGCAGACGGCTTCCTCGATCCTGCCGTCGGCACGGTGGTTGACGGCGTCTATCAGGGCAGCAACACCACGGCGCTGCTTGACCTGTTCGATATCGAACAGATCGAAGTTCTGCGTGGCCCACAGGGTACGATTTTCGGTGCGAACACCATCGGCGGGGTGATCAACGTCACCACCAAGAAGCCGGATGTCGACGACTTTGCCGTTGCCGGCAAAGTGACCGTCGGCAACTACGGGCGTGCTGATGCGATGGCGGCGGTCAACGTGCCGCTGATCGAAGGCGCGCTGGGCATGCGCCTCACCGCCATGCACAAGGGCGTCGATGGCTTCTATCGCAGCACGGCCGATGGCCGCCGTCTGGGCGGGCAAAATGTGAATGCCGGCCGTCTGGCCTTCCGCTATGAAAGTGGCGATTTCGATGCCACGCTGACCACCGAACTGGCCCGTGGCCGCAATGACGGTCCGGTCGTGGTGAATTACAGCACGCCGGGCATTGTCAGCACGGACCCCGACGTTCCGAGCATTCCGGGCATGCCGACATATGTCGAAGGGGAATCCCATTCCCTGAACGATCCGATCAGCTTCCGGGTTGGCGGCAAGAAGGGCTATTCGGACTTCAACGTGTTCGGCACGACGCTGGCGATGAACTACGACGCGGGTCCGGTGCAGCTGACCTCGATCACGAACTATCGCAAGTTCAAGCTGGATGAATACACCGATCAGGATGGCACCACGCAGGAAATCTTCGATACCCGCCGCGTGACGAAGAACTGGCAGTTCTCGCAGGAACTGCGCGGGACGGTTAATCCGACCGACAACACCGAACTGCTGTTTGGCGCGTACTACCTGACGAAGAACTACAAGCTCGATCAGGACGGCATGTATCTTTTCGCGGGCGATTATCGCGGGCTCTTGCTGAACGATCAGGATGACAAATCCATTGCACTGTTCGCGCAGGGTTACATCAATGTCACCGATGCGCTGAAACTGACGGCGGGTGTGCGCTGGACCGATCAGAAGAAGACCATGGCGATTGCCAATCGCTCGTACATTTTCGGTGATTATACCGGCCCGTGGGTGCCGCAAAAGGCATCGGCAAGCTGGAGCCACTGGGGCTGGCGCCTCGGCCTCGATTACCGGATCACCAACGATCACTTCTTCTATGTCAGCTATGTCCGTGGCGCCCACTCGGGCGGGTTCTCGGGCCGGACCGTGGTGCTCGAACCCTATGGCCCGGAAAAGGTCGACACGATCGAGGCGGGCATCAAGACCAGCTGGTTCGATCGCCGCCTGCAGTTCAACCTGTCGGCCTTCACCACGACCTATAATGACCTGCAGGTCGATACGCTCAGCTATCTCGATAACGTCTCGATTTCGACGATCGTCAACGCGGGCAAGGCCAAGATCGACGGTATCGAAGCGGAACTCACGCTGGTTCCAATCGATGGTCTGACACTCTCGGGCAACCTCAGCTATCTGGATGCGCGCTACAAGGAATTCATGTGCGACGCGGATGGCCAGGCTGCGCTGCCGGAAGACTTCGTCGATTGTACCCATCTGAAGCTGCGCAATGCGCCCAAGCTGCAGACCGGTGCCCGCGCGACCTACGAATTTGCGCTGGCCGGCGGCAAGGCGACGCTGTTCGGTGGCTGGAGCCACACCAGCGTGCGCCACACCGACACGCGTAACGCGCTGGTCGGGCGCGTGCCCAAGCTGGATCTGTTCGATGCCAGTGTGAAGTGGGAACCGGAAGACGGACGCTGGAACGTCTCTCTGTGGGGCAAGAACCTCTCCAACGAGAAGTATCGTGCCTCGGGCTACTTCGCCGCGCAGGCGGGTACGGCCGGTTTCGAGAATTTCGTCGTGCTCGGCGCACCGCGTGAATGGGGTGTGACGTTCGGCTTCGAATTCTGACCAGAACATGCGCACCGGGGTGACCCGCCCCGGTGCGTATCCGTTGTCCCTTGGGAGAGAAAGGACATCGTATGGGCAAGTTGAATGGACGTGTGGCCCTGATAACAGGCGGGGCGTCGGGCCTCGGCGCGGAAGATGCCCGCGTGCTGGCGCGTGAAGGCGCGCAGGTGGTGATTACCGACGTGCAGGACGAAGCCGGTGCGCGGCTGGCTGCGGAAATCCCCGGCTGTGTTTATCTGCATCACGATGTGCGCGATGAAGCGCGCTGGCACGAAGTGGTTGCGGAAGTGATCGCCCGGTTCGGACGGCTCGATATTCTCGTCAACAATGCCGGGCTGGTGCGTTTTTCGACTGTGGAAGAACAGCCTTTCGCCGATTTCCGGTTACAGATCGATGTCATGCTGAACGGCACATTTCTCGGCTGTCAGGCGGCCATCCCGCATATGTCGCGCGATGGCAGCGGGTCGATCATCAACATTGCATCGGTTGCGGCCTTCAAGGGCATCAGCGCCATTCCCGGTTATAGCGCGGCCAAGGCGGGGATTGTCGGGCTGACCCGATCGGTCGCAGTCCATTGCCGTGAACAGGGTTACCGGATCCGCGTCAACGCATTGGCGCCGGGGGGCATTGCCACCCCGATGACGGCCCAGGCGGTGAGCGAACTGCCCGAAGGCAATGCCGGTCTCGACCAGGCA
Source organism: Caenibius tardaugens NBRC 16725 (assembly GCF_003860345.1). Lineage (GTDB taxonomy): Bacteria > Pseudomonadota > Alphaproteobacteria > Sphingomonadales > Sphingomonadaceae > Caenibius > Caenibius tardaugens. Next base: position 1,481,760 of record NZ_CP034179.1, on the reverse strand, counting down.
ACCAATTTCGGCATGGGCGAACCGCACGATGTGGCCAACATGGTGCTCTACCTTGCCTGTGACGATGGCAAGCACATCACCGGAACCACCATCACCATCGACAATGGCGAAACCATGGCATGACCCGCTCCGGCGTGATCGTGCGAGATATCTGAAGCGAACGAGGAACAGAATATGACACAGATGCCACAGGAAGTCCGCCAGGCGCTGCAAGATGTGATGACCGACTACTGCTATGCGGTCGATGGTCTTCAGGATGTCGAACCGTTGCTGGCATTGTTCACGGAGGATGCGGTTGCCGATCTCACCGCGATCGGGCTGCCCTTGATGGAAGGCAAACCCGCGATCCGAAAATTCTTCGATGCCGTGTTCGCCGATATGAGCCATCACTTTCACATGATCTCCAACTTCCGCCCGCAGAGCTGGGACGGGGAAGCGGGCGCGATGACGGCCTATGTCGTAGGCATGGGCCGTGCGAACGATGGCAACACGGTCACGGTGCAGGTGCATTACCGCATGGAATGCGTGCAGCAGGCGGGTGTGTGGAAGTGCCGCCACTATACCATCACCCCGATGATGCCGATGCCGGGGTCGCTTGAAGAAATTCACGGCGAACATTGATCGCGGGAGACAGAACCATGGCGACAACATTTGCAACGCCCGCCGGCAAGGCTGGCTATCCCACCCATCCCGATGCGGAAACCCCGCGCGCGCGCGGTGACCGGATCACTGGCGACCGGTACTGGAGCAAGGATTTCGCAGACCGCGAATGGGAACATATGTGGAAGAAGGTCTGGCACGTGGGTGGCCGGACCAGCCAGCTTGAAGAGCCGGGCGATTTCATCACGCATGAATTCCGTCATGAATCGATCCTGATGGTCAAACAGCAGGACGGGTCGATCCGCGCGTTCTTCAACGTGTGCCAGCATCGTGGCAATCGTCTGGTGAATACCGCAGAAGGCGGCGTGGCGACCCACTTCACCTGCCCTTATCACAACTGGAAATACAGCCTTGAAGGGCAGTTGGATGCCGTGCAGGATCCTGAGGATTTCGACGTCAATCCGTGCGGCAAGCTGGCGCTGAAGGAAGTCAGCTGCGACACCTGGGGTGGCTTCATCTTCTTCAGCTTCGATCCCGATGCGAAGCCGTTGCTCGAATTCCTCGACCCTATTCCGACGCTTCTGGCCAATCGGGATCTGGAAAACTGGACGCGGGTCGTGTGGCGGCGCCTGCGGGTCAACACCAACTGGAAATTCGCTTCGGACAACTTCAACGAAGCCTATCACATTCCTGCCGTGCACCCGCAGTTCGAACCGATGATCGATGATCACTATTCTACCACGGTGTTCGAAATGTACCCCAACGGGCACAACCGGATGATTGAGAAGCTGCAGCCGTCATCGCGTTATCCCGATGCGCAGCAGGTCAAACCATTGTGGGCCGAAGTCCTGTCCGAATGGGATCTCGATCCCGCCGATTTCGAAGGGCGGGCACAGGATGGACGCGTGGCCTTGCAGGAAGCGCGCCGGCGGCTTGGCCCCGAACGCGGCTATCACTATTTCGCGGACCTTACCGATGATGAACTGACCGATCAGATCCATCACACCGTGTTCCCGAACCTGACGCTGACAGGCACGGGTGAAGGGCTGCACGTGTTCCGTACCGAACCCGATGCGGACGATCCGAACTGGTCCACGTTCGATTACTGGTATCTGGCCGCACCCGTGGAAGGGCAGGCCGAAGTCGGCACGCTCTATGGCATGCGCCCCTATCGCGAAGCGGAATTCGAAGATGCCGATTTCAGCGATTACAAGACCACCATCGCACAAGGCGATTTCCTCGAACAGGATCTCTCGCTCGCGGTGACCCAGCAGCAGGGCCTGCGTTCGATGGCGTTCGAAGGGGCGCATCTTTCCAGGCAGGAAACGCGCGTTGCCCGTTTCCACGAGGTCATCAACGATTACCTCGAAGGCCGCCGCTGAATGCTTTGCGTCCTTCCCTCTGACAGCAGGGAAGGGAAATACCGATGCCCTTTGGGGGCCGTTGCCGCGGCGCATCGCCAACGGCAGCGGCCCCTTTTTCTGCTCTATCCGGTTTGCGGGCAGGACAATCCGTGATCGAAACCTATGCTTTCGGCAAGGTGACGAGGACGGGTATAGGAGGGCAGAACCGGGGCAAGAATGACAGACTCCGATTTTGGGTAGAAGGATTATAAGAATGGCAGATCGCGATCCGGAACTTGGCGGCGCCCGTAGCCCCGGAATCAGCTGGACCCAATTGTTGCAGGAGGATTCGCGCCCCGCGCCGGATTTTCTCGCCAAGGAAAGTTACGAATATCGCGGGTCGGAACCGATCCCGGCCAGCCGATACACCAGCGAGGAATTCGCCCGGCTGGAGCGGGAACGGATGTGGCCCCGCGTCTGGCAGTTCGCCGCGCGTGAAGAAGATATTCCCGAAGCGGGCGATTACACCGTGTTTGAAAACGCGGGCCGTTCCTGGCTGATTTCGCGGCAGGAAGATGGTTCCGTCCGGGCGTTTCACAACGTCTGCCTGCATCGCGGACGCAAGCTGCGGACCGAAGATGGCACTGCGGACAAGTTCGTCTGTCCGTTCCATGGTTTCAGCTGGAACAAGGACGGGTCTTTCGCCGGTATGCCCTGTTCGTGGGATTTCAAACACCTCACCAATGAAGCGCTGCAATTGCCCGATGCCGAAGTGGGCCTGTGGGGCGGTTACATCTTCCTTCGCGAAGAAAAAGGCGGGCCGAGCCTTGAGGAATTCCTCGCCCCCCTGCCGGAACATTTCACGCGCTGGCGGCATGAAGAATGCACCACAGTGGTCTGGGTCGGCAAGGAAGTGCCTGCCAACTGGAAAGCCACGTCGGAAGCCTTCATGGAAGCGTGGCACACGATTGTCACGCATCCGCAGTTGCTGCCGTTCACGGGTGATTCCAACAGCGCCTATCAGATCTGGGGCGACAATGTGAACGCCAACCTCGTGCCGTTCGGCATTCTCAGCCCGCACGTCGACCCTGCGGGGAAGAGCGAGCAGTGGATCGTCGATGAATTCATCAAGTACAACGGCCGTTCGTCCGACAATTACGATCCGTCAGGCGATCCGTACGCAGTGGCCGTGCCCGAAGGCGCAACCGCGCGTGTCGCGCTGGGCGCGGCCCTGCGCGAAGCCTATAAGGCGCAGAGCGGATACGATCACGAACATGCGACCGATTCCGAATTGCTCGATGCGCTGGTCTATAACGTGTTCCCCAACTTCTCGCCCTGGGGCGGGTTCATGCCGAATATCGTCTATCGCTGGCGGCCCGGGAAAACGCCTGACACCTGCCTGATGGAAGTGCGGGTTCTGGCGCGGGTCAAGAAGGGCGATCCGATCCCTCGCGGTGTGCCGATGCACTATCTCAGCCTGGAAGAACCCTGGACCAATGCCGCCGAACTGGGCGGGCTGGGTGACGTGTTCGAACAGGACATGTCCAATCTGCCCTTCGTGCAGGAAGGGCTGCATTGCTCCAAGAACGGAGAAGTGCAGCTTGCGAATTATCAGGAAATCCGCATTCGTCAGTTTCAACAGACGCTGGCCAAATATGTCGAAGGTGATCCTGTATGAATGCAGCCGTGAATGGTGCGGATGAAGCCCGCCCGCCGCGTATCGATTGTGTGCTGATATGCGGCGGGGTCTGGCATGATATGGACTTCGCCCGGCTGGAGCTGCTCAAGCTTCTGGGCGAGGACCAGCGTATCCGCACGCGCGTGTTCGAGAACTACGAGACGATCGAGGCGCTCGAGGCGGCGGACATCCTGATCACTTATACCTGTGATGTCACGCCTTCGCTGAAGGCGCAGGAAGTGCTGCGGGACTGGCTGGCGAAAGGCGGACGGTGGTATGCCCTGCATGGCACCAATTCCGTGCTGCGCCTGCTCGACAACGGACTGTGGGATGCCCCGCGCTGGGCACCGCTATTCATGGACATGCTCGGCAGCCAGTTCCTTTCGCACCCGCCGATCGTGCCCTATACGGTGACAGTGGCCGATCCGGAGCATCCGCTGGTGCAGGGGGTGGAACCGTTCGACACCACGGACGAACTCTATCACATGGAAACGCACGGCGATCTGCACGTTCTGCTGGAAACGGACTGCACGGTGCCGGGAACCGGCTTTGTCGAAGCGGACGATGCCCTGGGTACGCACCCCGTTTTCTATATCAAGCAGCATGGCAAGGGGGCGGTGCTTTACCTGACCCTTGGCCATTGCCGCGGGCATTATGATCTGCAGCCCATGGCCGAATGGTGGCCAACGGTGGATCGCTGCGCCTGGGATCTCCCGGTGTTCTACGATTTGCTGCGCCGTGGGATCGGCTGGCTGAAGGATCGCGAACCGGCCTGAGGCCGGTTCACCGCCTGTCCTTTATCGCGCCGTTCTGTCAGCGCGTTGCGGCGTAGCGTTCCAGCGCGACAGATGGCGTATCGGGCCAGCGGGACAGCAGCAGCAGGCGCCGGTGCGCGTGGCCGATCAGCAATTCGTCGGTGATGCCCATCCCGCCATGCATCTGGATCGTTTCCTGCCCAAGCGTGACCGAAGCGGGGCTGATAAAGGCCCGCAAACCCTTCACATTGCTTGAGAAGCTGTCCGTCCCATACGATATCTGGGCGAGGTTCAGCAGACCCCGGCACTGTTCCAGCACGGAATATTGGGTGGCCATCCGGTGTTGCAGGGCCTGAAAGCTGCCCAGCTTGACGCCGAACTGCTCGCGCGTTTTCAGATAGTCCAGCGTTTCCGCGAAAATCCGTTCCATGATGCCCAGTGCTTCTGCTGCACGGGCCAGATTGGCCAGATCTTCGGCCTGTTCGACCGCGGCCCAGCCCCCCGCCAGATGATGTTCGGGGCGGACTTCCACATTGTCGAGTGCAAGCGATACCGCGCTGCTGCCATCGGCCATCCGCCACGCTTCACGTCGCAGCCCGGTGGCATCGGCGGGCACAAAATAGAGCGCGATGCCTTCTGCGGCATCGGGTGCCCCGCTGGTGCGGCCGCTGACGATATAGCCGTCGGCCCCGGCCCCTGCGGGGACGCAATTCTTGCTGCCGGAAAGACGGGTGGCGCTGCCATTGGTTCGCGCCGCCGTTTCCACCCAGAGCCTGCCGGCGCGGCTGTGATTCTCGCTATGGGCCAGCGCGATGCGGCGTTCGCCACTGACAACATCCGCTAGCCAGCTTTCACGCAGAACCGTATCTGCCGTTGCTGCAAACAGGCGTCCCGCCAGCACGATATTGTCAATAAGCGGTTCGACCACCAGCCCGCGGCCGAGGGCCTCGAACACAGTCGCGATGCCGGTGGCATCCAGAGAAAGCCCGCCGTCGGCTTCGTCGAAGACGGCCCCGATCAGGCCCAGTTCGCTCAGCAGTTGCCAATTGTCCTGAGAGTAGCCGTTCGTTGCGGCAAGAAAGGAGCGTCGGTTTTCGAAATCATAAATGTCGGTGACGAACCGCTCAGCCAAAGCCTTGAGCATTTCCTCATCTTCGTTAAGATCGAAATTCACCTTGCACTCCCTTCGCTGTGAAGGGCTGTATCAGGTACTGCGCCTGCGCTACGCTGTGCAAAAGGCTAGGAATCGGAAATGTGATTCCAGTGCTGCCGAAAATGTGTTCAACGCATTGCGGCTATAAATAAAACAAGTCGCAGGGAAGGATTTTTATGCCGCTTTTGTCCCAGGAACATGTCGATGCGGTCAGGATCACCGCGCCGGAACAAATTCGGGATGCGGCACAGGCCCTGTGCCAAATTGCGGCGGAATATGGCATGCGGGTCGCGCCCGCGCATGACATTGCGGACAAGCGTACACCAGTGGATGCCGACGGGAATATTCTTGCGGACGATGTCTTCGGCTGGACAGACCACGAACGGGTCTGGTGGCGCAATTCAAAACTGGCGCTCGATTCCCCGCTCACCACGGCCTGTCGGTTCGAAAGCCAGCCATTCTGGGTGAACGAGGGCGGTTTCCGGACGCGCGAACCAAACATCTACCTCGATGCGATCGATCTGGCGAATTTCGAACAGCGGGCGATGACCAAGGCGGCCATTGTCGTGCCGGTACACCTGCCGTTTGGCAAGATCGGCGCGGTCAGCTTCGATCCGATGGACCAGGACAAGACAGACCTTACAGAAGAATTCACGCTGCTGGGCGATGCTTTCGGCCTCTATGCGCGGACTTTCATCGCAACCTACGTGCAGGTCATGGGCACCCATCAGGCGTTGCCGCCGGAATCGCGCCTCTCGAAACGGGAAGTGGAATGCCTGCGTTGGGCCGCCATCGGCAAGACCGACATGGAGATCAGCATGATCATGTCGCGCAGCCGCGCAACTGTGCGTTTCCATATTCACAATGCCGCGACGAAGCTCAATGCCGTCAATCGTAGCCAGACGGTCTTCAAGGCTGCGCAACTCGGCTATATTTCTCTCGTCAAGTAGGCGCTCTGGCGCTTGTTTCCGCGCGGTCCGCGATTTGCCGTCAGCCGCGTTGCCAGACGTTCGTGCACCGTGCGCAAGGCACTGATGAATCTACCCTAGCGTTTTGATGAGTCGGAAAGTTGGACCCGGTCGGCCTAAATGCCGGAAGAGAGGAATCGCCTCCGTCCGGGAACCGACATGCGTATTATTGCCGAAGGGCTGCTGACAGACGAATCTACGCCACGATTGATAGGCGGGCGGAACCGCACCACGGGCCGTATCGTCTTTCCGTGCCCGGAAAACGGCGATTACGAACCCTATCCGTTGCAGCGCACGGGGACCCTGTGGTCCTACACGATCCAGCGCTACCGTCCCAAATCGCCGCCTTATGCGGGGCCCGATGCCTTCCGGCCCTGGCCGGTCGGCTATATCGAACTGCCGGGCGAAGTGATTGTCGAGGCGCGGCTGGCCAATGTCGCCTTCGAAGATATCGCCATCGGCATGCCGCTGGAACTCACGCTGATTCCGCTGGACCCCGATGCGCCTGATTCCGTGATCATTCCTGCATTTGAACCCATAGGAGCCGCAGCATGACCGATGTCTGCATCGTTGGCGTCGGCATCCATCCTTTCGGGCGGACCGATGGGCTTTCCGGGCTGGATCAGGGTGTATTCGCCGTGCGGCAGGCGCTTGCCGATGCCGGTGTCGCCTGGCCCGATGTCCAGTTCGCCTACGGTGGATCGGATTCCGCAGGCAATCCCGATACCATGGTGGATCGTCTCGGCCTGACCGGGGTGCAGTTCATCAATGTGCGCAATGGCTGTGCGGCGGGTGGTTCAGCCCTGTTTTCCGCGCAAATGGCGATCAAGTCGGGCGAGTTCGAGCTTGGCTTGGCTGTCGGCTTCGACAAGCATCCGCGCGGCGCGTTCAACGCCTTGCCAGCCGAATACAATCTGCCGGACTGGTATGGCGAAGCCGGCTACATGATCACCACGCAATTCTTTGCGAACAAGATCACGCGGTATATGCACGATCACGGCATTTCGCCCACCACGCTGGGGCGCGTGGCGGAAAAGGCATTCCGTAACGCGGTCCATGCACCGCATGCCTGGCGGCGCGAGCCTGTGTCGCTGGAGACGATCATGGAAGCGCCCATGATCAGCGATCCCTATACCAAGTACATGTTCTGCTCACCCGCAGAAGGCGGTGTCGCGCTGCTGCTGGCGAGTGAGAAAAAGGCGCGCGAACTGGGCAAGCCGCTGGTCCGCCTGAAAGCGGCAACCATGCGCACTCGCCCGCCCGGTTCGTTCGAGGTGTTTGCGCCCTCGATCGATGTGGAGCGTGGCGGTTCGGCCACCAATATCGCATCGGCGGCGGCTTTCGAACTCGCAGGCATCAGCCCTGCCGATATCGCGCTGGCGCAATTGCAGGATACGGAAGCCGGTGCGGAACTCATGCACATGGCCGAAAACGGCTTCTGCAAGGACGGCGAACAGGAACGCTGGCTGGCTGATGGGCTGACCGAGATCGGCGGCCGGTTGCCGGTGAACACGGATGGCGGATGCCTGGCCTGTGGCGAACCGATCGGCGCCTCCGGCCTGCGTCAGGTCTATGAAAATGTGGTGCAATTGCGCGGCGATGGGGGTGGCCGCCAGGTGCCTGGAAATCCGAAGACAGCCTATAGCCATGTCTATGGCGCACCCGGCGTCTCTGCTGTGACTATTCTGGAACGTTAATGGATATCGACCTTTCGACCGAAGAAGCCGCATTTCGCGACGAGATCAGGGGGTTCCTGCGGGACCATCTGCCCGATACCGTCAAATCCGGTGCGGCGGCATCGCCCACGGTGTTCGTGGAGCCCGAAATCGGGCAGGTGTGGAACGCGGTGCTCCACGCCAAGGGCTGGCTGGGCTACAACTGGCCGAAGGAATATGGCGGCACGGGCTGGAGCCCGGTGCAGCGCTATATCTTCGAAAAGGAATGCGCCGAAGCCGGGGCACCCGGCCTGACAGTGATGGGCCTGAAGCTTCTGGCCCCGGTCCTGTGGACATTCGGCACGCCCGAACAGAAGGCGTTTTATCTGCCGCGCATCCTGTCGGGCGAAGATTACTGGTGTCAGGGGTTTTCCGAGCCCGGCAGCGGTTCCGATCTGGCATCGCTGCAATGCCGGGCGGTGCGGGATGGCGATCGCTATATCCTCAACGGTTCGAAAATCTGGACCACGCATGCCCACCACGCGAACCGCATGTTCTGCCTCGTGCGCACCGATGCCGGCGTGAAGAAGCAGGCGGGCATTTCCTTCCTGCTTGTCGATCTCGACCAGCCCGGCATTTCGGTGCGGCCGATTTTGACCGTGGCGGGCGATCATGAAGTCAATCAGGTCTTTCTGGAAGACGTGGTTGTGCCGGTTGCCGATCGCGTGGGCGCAGAAGGCGATGGCTGGACAATCGCCAAGTTCCTGCTGGAAAACGAGCGCGGCGGTTCGTGCCATGCGCCCAAGCTGATTTACGATCTGGGACAGCTCGAGATGTTGGCGCGGAACGAGTCTGACGGGCGCGGCGGCCTTCTGGCGGACGATCCCGAATGGCAACGGCGCGTGGCGCAGGCCCGGCTGGGCGCGCAGGCGCTGGAAATGATCGAACTGCGGATCATCTCGGAAATCGCCAAGGGGCGCAAACCCGGACCGCAAACATCGCTGACCAAATTGCTGGCATCCAACCTGCGGCAGGATATCGATCTGCTGGCAGTCGATCTGCACGGCGTGGCTGGCCTGCAACTGGAAATGCAGCGCCCACTCTATGGCGACAGCGCGCCGGACCCGATCCATTCGCGCGCGGCGCAAGTTGCCGCCCCGCGTTATCTTAACAGTCTGGCCTGGACGATCTTTGGCGGATCGAACGAGGTACAGTCGAACATTATCGCACGGTCGGTGCTGGGCCTGTGAGCGAAGAGAGGAAGCTGTCATGCAATTGAGCCGAGACGCACTGCTGGGTGCCTATCGCCGTATGAAGGTCGTGCGTGAGTTCGAGGAACGCCTGCACGTGGAAATCCAGACCGGCGAAATCGCGGGTTTCACCCACCTTTATTGCGGGCAGGAAGCCGTGGCTGTGGGGGTGTGCGATCACCTCGATAACGAGGACAAGATCATCTCGACGCACCGGGGGCATGGCCACTGCCTGGCCAAGGGCTGCGATGTCTTCGACATGATGAAGGAAATCTGGGGCAGCCGCGAAGGGCTGTGCAAGGGCAAGGGCGGTTCCATGCACATTGCCGATGGCGATGTCGGCATGCTGGGCGCGAACGGGATTGTCGGTGCGGGCGCACCGATTGCGGTCGGCGCGGCGCTGGCCGCCAAGCTGGATGGCAAGGGCAAGGTGTCCATCGCGTTTTCCGGCGATGGCGCCTGCAACCAGGGCACGACGTTCGAGGCCATGAACCTTGCGGTAGTGACCAATGCCCCGTGCATTTTCGTGTTCGAGAACAACCACTATTCCGAACATACCGGCGTCGATTACGCCGTGGGAACGGCAGGCGATATCGCCAGCCGCGCCGAAGCGTTCGGGATGAAGGTGTGGCGGGCTGACGGCACGGATTTCTTCGCCGTTTACGAAACCATGCGTGAGGTTCTGGAGCACGTCCGCGCGGGTAACGGCCCGGCTGCGGTCGAATTCGACACCGAACGTTTCTTTGGCCACTTCGAAGGCGATCCGCAGCGGTATCGCGGCAAGGGCGAAATCGAACGCATCCGCGAAACCCGCGATTGCCTCAAGAAGTTTCGCGCCAGCGTGACCGAAGCCGGTCTGCTGACGCATGCCGATATCGATGCGCTCGACACCGAAGTGCTGGCCGAGATCGAAAAAGCGGTTGAACTGGCGCGGGCCGCAGAACGCCCGACAGCCGAAGACGTCCTGACCGACGTCTATATTGCCTACTGATTGGCGGGAGCAGGAATACAATGGCTCAGATGATGTACCGCGAGGCCGTGGTCTCGACAATCGCCGAGGAAATGGCGCGCGACCCCAATGTCGTGATGCTGGGTGAAGATATCGTGGGTGGTATGGGCACCGCAGGCGGCCCCGAAGCCATCGGTGGAATCTGGTCGACCTCGGTCGGCCTGTTCGACCAGTTCGGCAAGGAACGCATGATTGACACCCCGATTTCGGAAAGCGCGATCATTGGGGCGGCCTCGGGTCTGGCCCTGTCGGGCAAACGCCCCATCGCCGAACTGATGTTCGCCGATTTCATCGGCGTCTGCATGGACCAGATTTGGAACCAGATGGCGAAGTTCCGCTATATGTTTGGCGGCAAGTCGCGCTGCCCGGCGGTGTTGCGGCTGGTCTATGGCGCAGGTTACAATGCCGCGGCGCAGCACAGCCAGTCGGTCCACCAGTTCCTCACTGCCATGCCCGGGCTCAAGGTTGTCATGCCTTCGACCCCGGCCGATGTGAAAGGCCTGCTGCGCACCGCTATCCGTGATGACGATCCGGTCGTCTTTCTGGAGCACAAGGCGCTGTACGGTATGAAGGGCGAAGTGCCCGATGATCCGGATTTCACCATTCCGTTCGGTCATGCCCGTCTGACGCGTGCGGGCGAGGATGTCACGATCGTATCCACCGGCCTGTTGCTCGGTTTCTGCGAAGCCGTGGCGGACAAGCTGGCGCAGGAAGGCATTGGCTGCGATGTGATCGATCTGCGGACCACCAGCCCGCTGGATGAAGAGGCGATTCTCGATTCCGTGGAAGTCACCGGCCGTCTCGTCGTGGTCGACGAAGCGCCGCCGCGGTGCGGCCTGGCGGTCGACATCTGTTCGCTGGTTGCCAACAAGGCCTTTGCCAGCCTGAAGGCCCCGCCGCAGACGGTCACACCGCCGCACACGCCGATCCCGTTCGCACGCGAACTGGAAAGCGCATACCTGCCTTCGACCGACAAGATCGAGGCAGCGGTGCGCCAGGTTCTCGGTTGGCGCTAAGGGAGGCTGTCATGGCTGATATTCGCCCATTCTGCATGCCCAAGTGGGGCATCGAGATGACAGAAGGAACGATTGCCGAATGGATGGTGAAGGAAGGCGAAGCCTTCACCAAAGGGCAACTCCTGTGTCTGATTGAAACGGCCAAGATCACGAACGAGGTCGAGGCTGAATACGATGCGGTCGCCCGCCGGGTGTTGGTGGGCGAGGGTGAAGATGCCCAGCCGGTCGGCGCGCTGCTGGCGGTGTTTGCCGATGCCTCGGCCACCGACGAGGAGATTCAGGCCTTCATCGACGGGTTCAAGCCCGCCGAAACCAAAGTGGCCGCACAGGCAACGCAGGCTTCGGCTGCTGCGGCACCTGCCCCGGCCGCGGCCGCTGTCGAAAACAAGCCTGCCGCACCGAAGAAGATCGTCACCAATCGCCCGATCAGCCCCGAAGCGCTGAAACTGGCGGAAGAATACGCGGTCGATCTCGATGGGATCGACGGTTCGGGCCGCAATGGCCGGATCACCTATCAGGATGTCCATCAGGCGATCCGCCCGGCTTCACAGCCTGCGCTGCGCGGGGTTGCGGTGCTGCCCGAAGAAACCGGGCCGGTATACGCGTCTCCGCTGGCCCGGCGTCTGGCGGCGCTGCACGGCATCGACCTGTCCGGCATTGTCGGCACCGGCGCGCGTGGGCGTATTGGCAAGGCCGACGTGCTCGCGCTGGTCCCGGCGCCGTCAACCGGCGGAGCTGCTTTCGGGCAGCCGTTCGTCGCGGTCGACAACAGCCCGCAGATCGTGCCTTTCGACCGTATCCGCAAAGTGGTGGCGCAACGGCTCACGCGCGCGAAGCAGGAACTGCCGCACTTCTATCTGCGGATATCGGCACGCGCCGATGCCTTGCTGGAACTGCGCAAGACCGCCAATCTCGTGCTGGGCACCCGGGCGTCGATCAACGACTATCTGGTAAAGGCCGTGGCCGTGGCGCTGGTGCGCAACCCGGATGTGAACGTGCAGGTACACGGGGAACAGATCCATCGCTTCCCGCATGCCGATGTCTCGATCGCGGTTGCCAGCCCCAAAGGTCTGGTCACGCCGATTGTCAGGCAGGCCGACCGCATGCGGATCGACCAGCTGGCGGCGGAAACGCGGCGGCTGATCGACAAGGCAACCGCGGGCAATCTCGGTTTCGAGGATATGGACGGCGGGACATTCTCGGTCTCCAACCTCGGGATGTTCGGGATTGAACAGTTCGATGCGATCATCAATCCGCCGCAGGCCGCCATTCTGGCAGTCGGCGCGGTCACGCGCCAGCCGGTGGAAACGGCCAATGGCGGCGTCGCATTCGAAAGCCGGTTGGCCCTGACCCTGTCGGTCGATCATCGCGCGATCGATGGTGCCGTGGGTGCCCGCTTCATGGAAACGCTCAAGCAGTTGATCGAAGAGCCGGAAGGCCTTTTCGCCTGATTGCGCACGGTTCCCCGCAGGCCTTTCGCGGCAACGAAGGGCCATAAGGTCGCCGCGCGGGGGCAATTGGAAAAAGACAGGACTATCACATGACGATTTCTGCGCGGGCCTATGAACTCGCGGACAAGGTTGAAGCCTTTGTCCGCGCAGTGGTGATCCCTTACGAACGGGACCCGCGGCGCGATCACCATGGCGCGCCGATGGATGAACTGGTGCAGGAAATGCGGGCGAAGGCGCGCGAAGCCGGGGTTCTGACGCCGCATATTCTGCCTGATGGCACCCATCTGACCCAGCGCGAAACGGCTGTGGTGCTGATCCGTTCCGGGCTGTCGCCGCTCGGGCCGCTGGCCTGCAACACCAATGCGCCCGACGAAGGCAATATGTATTTGCTTGGGCATGTCGGCAGCCCCGCGTTGAAGGATCGCTTCCTCAAGCAGATGGTCGAAGGGCGCGCCCGTTCGGCGTTCCTGATGACAGAACCCGCCGATTGGGGTGGGGCAGGGTCCGACCCGTCGATGATGAAGACGACCTGCCACCGCGATGGCAACGAATGGGTCATCAATGGCCGCAAGAGCTTCATCACCGGGTTTGCCGGGGCCAAAGTGGGCATTGTCATGGCCAAGGCCGATGAAGGCGCGTGCATGTTTCTGGTCGACCTGCCCGATCCGGCGATCACGATTGACTATGTACCGAACACCATCGACAGTTCGATGCCCGGCGGCCATGCCACGCTGACGATCGAGAATCTGCGCGTGTCGCCCGAACAGATGCTGGGTGAAGCGGGCGAAGGGTTCAAATATGCGCAAGTCCGCCTCAGCCCGGCCCGGCTGTCGCACTGCATGCGCTGGCTTGGCGCCTGTATTCGCGCGCAGGAGATCGCCAGCGATTATGCCTGCCGCCGTCAGGCTTTCGGCAAGGCGCTGATCGATCACGAAGGCGTGGGCTTCATGCTGGCCGAAAACAGGATCGAACTGCGCCAGGCGGAATTGATGATCGACTGGTGCGCCGCAGTGCTCGATACCGGTTCGCTGGGCACGGAAGAAAGCTCGATGGCGAAGGTTGCCGTGTCGGAAGCGTTGATGCGCATCGCGGATCGCTGCGTGCAGGTGATGGGCGGTACGGGCGTGACCGACCAGACGATTGTGGAACAGGTGTTCCGTGAAATCCGCGCCTTTCGCATCTACGATGGCCCGACCGAAGTGCACAAGTGGAGCCTCGCCAAGAAGATAAAGCGCGAATGGAAGCACGCACAGGGGCTGGCATGAGCGGACAGGGCGATCCTGCGGCCGCCAATTCGGGCACGACGCCGGTTCGTGAAGGCTATGCGATCGATGAAGCGGCATTGGCGGCGTGGCTGTCCGACAATGTCGAAGGCTATGCTGGGCCGCTGACGATCGAACAGTTCAAGGGCGGGCAATCGAACCCGACCTACAAGCTGATCACACCGGGGGCATCCTATGTCCTGCGCAAGAAGCCCACGGGCCAACTGCTGAAAGGCGCGCACGCGGTGGAGCGTGAGGCCCGCGTTCTCAGCGCGCTGCATGGCACCGGTTTTCCGGTTGCGCGCGTCTATGGCATGTGCACCGATGACAGCGTGATCGGCACGTGGTTCTTCGTCATGGAAATGGTGGAAGGCCGGATATTCTGGGACGCCACTGTGCCGGGCGTCAGCAATGCGGAACGCGCGGCGCTGTTCGATGCCATGAATGCAACGATCGCCCGCCTGCATAGCGTGGATTATCAGGCGGCGGGTCTGGGGGATTATGGCAAGCCGGGCAATTATTTCGCGCGGCAGGTCAACCGCTGGTCGCAGCAGTACTTCGCCGATGAAGCGGCCGGACGCGATCCCAATATGAATCGCCTGATCGACTGGTTGCAGGCCAATCTGCCGCAAGACGACGATACGGCCAGCGTGATCCATGGCGATTTCCGGATCGACAACATGATCTTCCATCCATCGGAACCGCGGGTTCTGGCGGTGCTGGACTGGGAATTGTCGACGCTGGGCCATCCCGGTGCAGACTTTGCCTATCATGCGATGATGTATCGGATGCCGCCGCATATCGTGGCGGGCCTTTATGGCGCGGACATCGCCGGTCTCGGGATTCCGGACGAGGCGGCCTATCTTGCCGCCTATTGCCGCCGTACCGGGCGGGATGCGATGCCCGGCTACGACTATTATATGGCATTCAATTTCTTCCGGCTCGCGGCGATTTTCCACGGTATCAAGGGGCGCGTCGCCAGCGGCACGGCAGCCAGCGCGCAGGCCGCCCGGCGTGTCGAAGTCCTGCCTGAACTGATGGAAATCGCCTGGCAGCAGGCCGTCCGCGCCGGGGCATAACGGGCGCGTAGTTGGTAATTCCCGTTTATCGGGCAGATGCGGAGAACGGCAGTGAGTGCAGACTATGACGTCATTGTTCTGGGATCGGGCCCGGGTGGCTATGTAGCGGCGATTCGTGCTGCGCAGTTGGGTTTGAAGACGGCGATTGTGGAGCGGGAGAACCTTGGGGGCATTTGCCTGAACTGGGGGTGCATTCCGACCAAGGCGCTGCTGCGTTCGGCTGAAGTGTTTCACCAGATGCAGCATGCCAAGGACTATGGTCTGGCGGCGGACAATATCACGGCCGATCTGGCGGCCATTGTGAAGCGTTCGCGCGGGGTGGCCAAACAGCTCAATCAGGGCGTCACACACCTGATGAAGAAGAACAAGATCACCGTCCATATGGGCGAAGGTACGCTGGTCGGCCCTGGCCAGCTTGCGGTGAAGGGCGAGAAGGGCAGCGAAACGCTGAACGCCAAACACATCATCGTGGCCACGGGCGCACGGGCGCGCGATCTGCCGTTTGCCCCGGCCGATGGCCAGCGGGTGTGGACCTATCGTCATGCGATGACGCCCCCTGAAATGCCGGGCAAGCTGCTGGTGATCGGTTCGGGTGCGATCGGGATCGAATTTGCCAGCTTCTACAACGATATCGGCGCGGAAGTGACAGTTGTGGAAATGATGGACCGGATCGTGCCGGTGGAAGATGCCGATGTGTCGGCCTTTCTGGAAAAGGCGCTGACCAAGCAGGGCATCACGATCCAGACGGGGGCCGCGCTGGAAGACCTGAAGGCCGATGCCAAAGGGGTGACTGCCCGGATCAAGGGCAAGGACGGCAAGGTCGAGACATCCACATACAGCCATGTGATTGTGGCGGTGGGTATTCAGCCGAATACGGAAAACATCGGGCTGGAGCAGCTGGGTGTGAAGCTGGACCGCGGGTTTATCCAGATTGACGATTATGGCCGCACGGGCGTGCAGGGCCTGTGGGCGATTGGCGATTGCGTGCCGGGCCCCTGGCTGGCGCACAAGGCCAGCCATGAAGGGGTGACGGCGGCCGAAGCGATTGCGCAGGAACTGGGCAACAAGGATGTCCATCCGCATGGGCTGGACCGGAACAACATTCCGGGCTGCACTTATTGCCATCCGCAGATTGCCTCTGTCGGGCTGACCGAAGCGAAAGCGAAGGATGCGGGCTACGACGTCAAAGTGGGCAACTTCCCGTTTATCGGCAATGGCAAGGCGATCGCGCTGGGCGAGCCGGAAGGGTTCATCAAGACGGTGTTCGATGCGAAGACCGGCGAACTGCTGGGCGCGCATATGATCGGTGCGGAAGTGACCGAACTGATCCAGGGCTATGTCGTGGGCAAGCAGTTGGAGACGACCGAGGCCGAACTGATCCAGACCGTCTTCGCACACCCCACACTCAGCGAAATGATGCACGAAAGCGTCCTGTCCGCCTATGGACGCGCGATCCACTTCTAGGCCACTTCCAGGCCATCTCTGACAGCAGGCGGGAACGGGATGATCGAGGGGGGCGCGATGCCGCTCGATCATCGCATTTGGATTAACACTGCGTAAATGCACAGAAGCTTGTGCAGACCTGAGTCTAAAGATACACTCCCGTACCGAAAACGCGGACGCACAGATTCACGCAGATTCTGCGGAGACGAATGTGCAGCCTGCGGATGAACGAACAGAACACACAAAACAGTTCAGTTGGGAGAGTTGAAAAATGTCTGATTTGCTGATCAAGGGCGGTACCGTCGTCGATGGAACGGGGGCGGCTGCGTATAAGGCAGACGTCCGGGTCAAGGATGGGATCATCGCGGAAATTGGCGAGGATCTGCGCCCCGATGGTGAAAAAGTGTACTTCGCGGACGATTGCTACGTCACGCCCGGCTTCGTCGAAAGCCACACCCACTATGACGCCACGATGTGGTGGCAGAACGATCTCGATCCGCTGCCCGGTTACGGGGTGACCTCGATCATCATGGGTAACTGCGGTTTTTCGGCGGCGCCGATCTCGCGCGAGGAAGCCGCACGCAACGAGATGGTCAAGATTTTCGCCTTCTTCGAAGATATTCCGGAAGGTCCGTTCCTCCAGAACCTGCCGTGGGATTGGGAAAAGTGGTCGGAATACAAGACCTCGATGATCAAGCATGTCCGCGTGCCGGCCAACTATGCCGCCTTTGTCGGCCATCTGGCGCTGCGCCTTGCCGTGCTCGGCCTTGAGGCATGGGACCGTGCGGCCACGCCGGCTGAAATCGCCAAGATGGCCGAACTGCTCGACGATGCTCTGGCCGCCGGTGCGCTCGGCATGTCGGACAACCTGTTCGACCACGATGGTTCCGATCGTCCGGTGCCGACCCTGCTGGCTGACGATGCCGAATTCGAAGCGCTGTTCGATGTTCTCGAACGCTATGAAGGCGTCAGCTATCAGGTCATTCTGGACATCTTCACGCGCAAGACCGCACCGCAGATGCTCGAACGCGTCGCCCGCCTCACCAAAGGGCGCAAGCTGCGCATCCAGACGGCGGGTACGATCGCCACGCTCGACTTCCAGAAGGATCTGGCCGGACCGCTTGAAAACCGCATGATCGAGATGCAGGCCGAAGGCTATGACATCTGGCCGACCGCATCGCATGTCGCGCCGACCAACGTCCTGTCGATCGTCAAATCGCTGATCTTCGCCCAGTCGAACGACTACGTCTGGCACGAAGTGGTGATGGCGGACGATCACGAAGAAAAGCGTCGCCTGCTGGCCGATCCCGAATGGCGCGCCCGCGCCCGCGAAAGCTGGGACACCAAAGCTTGGCAATGGGCCCCGATGAACAACCCGCAGCGTCTGGAACTGATCAATTCCGATAACGGCGTTGGCCCGGTCAATATTACCTTGGCCGAATTCGCCGAAAGCCGTGGCCTGCATCGCAGCGATGCCATGGCGCAATGGATTCTCGAGAACGGGATCCTCTCGACCGTCCACATGTCGCCATTCCCCAAGGATGAGGAAATGACGACCCGCTGGATGACCAACCCGATGTCGGTCGGCAATGTCACCGATGCCGGTGCCCATGGCCAGATGCTGTGTGGCGGCGGCGAGAACGTCGAACTCATCACCAAATACGTGATGCAGGACAAGCGCATCAGCCTCGAACAGGCCGTGCATATCCTCACCGGCAAGCTGATGAACTTCTTCGGGTTGACCGATCGCGGGGAACTGAAAGTTGGCAAGCGCGCGGATATCACCGTGTTCAAGCTGGACGAGATCAAGCGTCGCGACATGATCAAGGCGTTTGACGTTCCCGATGGCAAGGGTGGCCACACGTGGCGCTTCACCCGCGAACCGGCACCGATGCGCCTGACGATTGTCAACGGCGTGGTGACGTTCGATGGCAAGAAGTTCACGGGCGAAATGCCGGGCCAGTTCCTGAGCCCGGTCGCCAACGATCAACTGGCGCAGGTTGCAGCCGCCGAATAAAGCCGCGCGGTATCGTGCCGCGTCATGACGAATGCTTGAGGGTCGGGCCGGTTAAATGGTCCGACCCTTATTCTATGCGGCGGACACCCGCCCGGTTGCCCGATCCGTCTATTCGGGACGAGGCCGGGCCAGGTTGCTGGACAACAGATCGTGTAGCATCTGTTTCTGGCGCTTTGCCGGCCAGGCCTTGCGATCCTGTGCGACCAGCGTCGCGATCCCATTGATATAGACCTGAATTTCTGTGGCGGCGGCGCGCGGATCAATCGCGGGGTCGATCGCACCGATTTCCTGCGCGCGCATGACGATTTTTGCGAACAGCGTGTTGGCGCCCGACGTGCCCGCAGACCATTCGTCGCTTACCGACGGGTTTTCCGGCGCCATGCCCCAGAACGCAAAAAAGGTGTGCCAGTCACGCCACCGTTCTTCCGTGGTGGGGAGCAGGATTTCGAGGCACGCGCCCAGGCTTTTGCCGCGGTCGAGCGCGTCCTGCAGTGTCTTCTCGGTACGGCTGCGTGCGGTCTGGTGGGTGAAGATCAGGATATCGAGCTTGCTGCGGAAGTAGTGGGACACGACAGTCGTACTGATGCCCACTTTTTCGCTGATGTCACGGATGGTCAGCGCTTCCACGCCCCGTTCGTAGACCAGTTGTTCGACGATGGCGGCGATCGCCAGCCTTCGTTCCTCGTGATCCACTTTCCGGGGCAAGCGTTCTTCTCCTGCAAGCGTTGTTGCGCCACCGGATAACGCATGTTCCGGGTCGTGGCGAGCCGGGCGCACAGGCCCGGCCCGGTGCGACAGGTCAGGCGTGTGCGTGGACTGCGGTAACCGATGCGGGCATCGGCAATTGCGGCGCTTCGTAGAAACGTGTGAAGCGCCATTCCCCGTCGGCCGATTTTTCCAGATCGAGATCGTAATAGACGTGCACCAGCACATCGGTCCCCGTCTGCGACCGGCCCATCCCGGCGATATAGGCGCGAATGCTGGCCGTATCACCGTCATACGCTGTCACGTAGAAATTGCTCATCGTGTGCATGTGATGGCTCATGGTTTCGAAAACTTTCGCGTAGAATCCGCGAATGGCATCCGATCCTTGGTAGACATCAAGCTGCAATCCCGAGAGATCGAGAATCGCATCGTCGGCAAAGCAATCGACGATCCCGTCGATGTCCGACAGCGAATCCACCATGGTGCAGTAGTTGATCAGCGCATCTTCCAGTTCGAAGCGTTCTTCGACGGGTACTTTTACAGATCGCATTCTTCCTTCTCCTCTCACCGGGAACGGGATGCCGGGCCTGCCGCGGTGCTGCCACGACGGGAAACGGCGACCGGATAAATCAGTCACATGACTCGTGTGAAGATTTTTATAAGACAATGTTTCACTAAAAAAATAGCAGGTCAAGGTGATCAAAAGGAGAGTGGGAGCGAAAGCGCCGGTCTGTATCATGAGGCGATCAGAGCGATGTTTTTTGCATTATGCATCTGAAATAAAAGTATTTTGGGAGTTTCGGGCGCGAGCCCGAACGCAACGCCAGTTGGAACAGGAAGCGTCCGACGTTGTGCGCAGTGACGAACAGCGCATGGCCGGTCGGCATTCTCGCGCAGCAGCGCGGTTCCATGGCATGTGGAGAGGAAGCCGAATGCATCCGCAACGTTACTGTTACAGTTCCGCTATCGCCCTCGCGGCATTGATGGCCAGCCCGGCAATGGCGCAGGAAGCCAGCGAACCGGTATCGTCAGGCGGCGGTTTGCAGGAAATTGTCGTGACCGCGCAAAAACGGGCGGAAAGTTTGCAGGATGTGCCGATATCCGTGTCGGCGGTGTCGGGCGCGATGGTCGACAGTCTCCATGCAACCAGCCTCAAGGATCTGCAGGGCACGGTGCCCAATATTCAGATCAACAATTTCACCAATACGCCGAACAGCGCCGTTTTCACCATTCGCGGTATTGGCGTGATCGAACCCGATCCGTTCGCCGGCAACACGGTGTCGATCGTTCAGGACGGGGTGCCGCAGTACTTCTCCATGGGCGCCTTGCTGGACCTGTTCGATGTCGACCGGGTGGAAGTGCTGCGCGGCCCGCAGGGGACGCTGTTCGGCGCGAATACCACGGGCGGGGTTGTCAATGTCAGCACGGCCCAGCCCACCGGTGAATTCGGGGGCAAGGCCGAAGTGACCATCGGCAATTATGATCGTATTGACGTCAAGGCGGCGATCGATGTTCCGGTGGTCGAGGATGTGCTGGCGGCGAAGGTGGCCGTCATGCACAGCAGCCGCGATGGCTTCTATACCAACATCGTCGACGGTTCGGACATGGGCAGCCGCAATGTCACGGCGGTGCGCGGCTATCTGAAGTATACGCCGACTTCCGATCTGAACATCACCCTGTCGGGCGAATATGGCCGCGCCCGCAATGGCGCGCCGGTGGTCGTCAACGGGTCGGTTCCGGGGGATCTCCTCTATGCCGCCCCGGGCACGGTCTATCCGGGCCAGAAGCTGCCGATGTACCAAAGCCCATGCCGGTCCACGACAGCGCCCTGCAAGGCCCCGAACAAGTATTATTCGGCGAACAGTTCGGTCCCCGATATCGGGAACATGGATACCTATCGCGCGACTTTGACGATCGACTGGGATAACACCGGGATTGGCGATCTGACCGCGATCACCGGGTACAAGCATTTCGATCTGCTGGAATATACCGACAACGATGCCACGGCCAATCCGGCGTTCCAGCTCGATACCTATCGCCACACCAAGGGCTGGCAACTGAGCCAGGAACTGCGGACATCGGTCGATCTCAACGATTCCATCAACGTTCTGCTGGGCGGGTTCTATCTCAAGACCCATTACGATCACTTCGCCAGCCTGATCCTCGAATTCGCGTCGCCGGGTTTCAGCCAGGTCAACACGCAGAAACAGGACAACTGGTCGGGCTCGCTGTTCGCGCAGACCTTTATCGATGTGTCTGACAAGCTGCGCCTGCAGGGCGGTATCCGTTATACGCACGAAGAAACCGAAATGCTGGCGGGGACGGAGAATTTCCTCAATCCGGATGGTCCGGGTCAGTTCTTCGGTTCGCCGTCGATTGGCGGCTTCGATGTCAAGCGCAAGAAGTCGTGGGACAAGCTGGGGTGGAAGCTCGGCTTCGACTACAAGGCGAGCGATGACCTGCTGCTCTATGGCTATTATGCCCGCGGGTTCAAATCGGGCGGCTTCGTCGGCCGGATTTCCCAACCGCAGGATATCGGACCATACGGCCCGGAAACGGTGGACACCTTCGAAGCCGGTCTGAAAGCGGACTGGTTCGATCGCCGCCTGCGCACCAACCTGTCGTTGTTCTACACGATCTACAAGGACATGCAGGTCACGCAAAACTACATTCTGGACGGCGATGGCCCGACCCAGATCGGCACCTCGATCTTCAATGCCGCGCAATCCACCATCAAGGGCTTCGAACTGGAAGTGACCGCTCTGCCGGTGGATGGGCTGACGCTGAACGGCACGCTGGCCTATCTCGATGCGAAGTACGACAAGTTCCTGTTCTTCAATTCGCTCACCGGCGATTATGACGATCTCAAGGGCTATCGTTTGCAGAACTCGCCCAAATGGGCGGCGACGCTGGGTGCGACCTATGAGTTCGCCCTGTTCGGCGGCACGGCCACGATGGGGGCCGGTTATTCCTACACCGCGTCCAAGTTCCTGCAGGGCCTGACGAACACCCCGATTGTCCACATTCAGCCGACGCATCTGGTCCGTGCCAATATTGGCTGGAAACCGGAAAACGAACGCTGGTCGATCGAACTGTGGGGCAACAACCTGTTCGACAAACGCTATGTTGAAGCGGCCACCTGGAACACCGGCCTGTTTTCGCAAGTCGCCTACAAGGCCCCGCGCGAATACGGCCTGTCCTTCCGCTTCAACTGGTGATCACGTGCTCCGGTGCCGGGTTCGACGGCACCGGAAAACCCGTTCCCGGTGCCACCTCCTCCCGGCACCGGGAACGCCTTTCGAGGATGCGTAATGAACGACAAGGTCTATGATTATATCATCGTCGGCGCCGGGTCGGCCGGATGCGTTCTGGCCAATCGTCTGTCGGCCGATGGGCGTGCGCAGGTTCTGATTATCGAGGCGGGCGATCGCGATACCAATCGCTGGATTCACATCCCCAAAGGCGTGGCCAAACTGGTCAACAGCCCCGACCATATCTGGGCCTACACCGTATCACAGCCGCGTGTGGAAGGGGGCGAAGCCAACGAGGTCTGGATCAGGGGCAAAGGGCTGGGGGGGTCTTCATCAATCAACGGCATGATCTGGAGCCGGGGGCAGGCGGAAGATTACGACGAATGGGAACGGCTGGGGGCGACCGGATGGAACGCCGCCACCATGCTGTCGGCCTACAAGGCGATTGAAGATCATGAACTGGGGGCCAGCGACACGCGCGGGGCGGGCGGCCCGGTGCATATCAGCCCGGGCACCTATCACTATCCGCTGACGGAAAACATGGTCGAGGCCGGGGTGCAACTCGGGCTGATACGCACGGACGATCTCAATGCCATCTCGGGGGACCGGGTCGGCTATTACGCGCACAACATTCGCAAAGGGCGCAGGGACAGTGCGGCCGCCGCCTTTCTGAAGCCCGCGCTGTCGCGGCCCAATCTGGATGTCCTGACCCGGACGCTGGTCGAACGGGTGGAAATTTCCGGCGGGCGCGCGACGGGCGTGGCTGTCCGGCAGGACGGGCGGCGTTTCACCATCGCCTGCCGGGGGGAGGTGATCCTTTCTGCCGGTGCGATGGAAAGCCCGCGCATCCTGCAACTGTCGGGTATTGGCCCGGCGGAGCGGTTGAAGGCGGCGGGTGTCGATGTGGTGGTCGACAGTCCCGATGTGGGCGGGCGCATGCGCGAACATCTGGCCTTTGCCATGCCGCACCGGCTGCGCGGGGGCGGGGGCAGCCACAAGGCGTTCTTCGGCGCGGGTCTGGTGAAAAGCGTGCTGCAATATGGCCTGACCCGGGGTGGCGCTCTGGCCACCGGCCCGTTCGAGGTCGGGGCGTTTGTCAATGTCGCGCATCCTGACGGGCGGCCCGATGCGCAGCTCTATCTGGGCGGCTACGTGTTCGCGCTGAGCGATGACAATCACCCGGTGCCGCTGGCGGCGATCGATCGGGAACCCGGCATTTCGATCTATGGGCAACTCTTGCGGCTGACCAGCGAAGGCACGCTCTACATCCGGTCGCCCGATGCCGGGGCCGCGATGGAGATCACCCCGAACTGGTTGCAGACGGATGAGGACAAGGCTGCGGCCATCGCCATGGTGCGCTATATGCGCCGCTACATGGCGCAGCCGGCGCTGGCGGATAAGATCGTGGCCGAAATGCTGCCGGGCCCCCAGTGCCAAAGCGATGACGAGATACTCGACGCCTTCCGGCGTCTGGCAACCTGTGGGCTGCACGCGACCGGATCGTGCCGTATGGGCAGCGATAATCGCGCCGTGGTGGATGCGCAGGCCCGCGTGAACGGTGTGGAAGGGTTGCGTGTGGTCGATTGCTCGATCATGCCGGGCACGGTCACCGGCAATACCAACGCCCCGGCGATGGCCGTAGGGTGGCACGCGGCGGATATGATCCTGCAAGCGGCGCGTTGAGTGCCTGCGGCAACCGGAAGAAAGGCGATAACAATGGGCGATCCTGTATATCCAGTTCGGCAAATTGCCTACTTTGTCCCCGATGTGCGCGAGGCGGCGCAGCGTCATCATGCGCTCTACGGTTCGGGGCCCTATTTCGTCGCCGATAACATCCCGCTTGCCCGCGTGCTCTATCGCGGGGCCGAAGTGGAACTGGATCACAGTTCGGCCTATGGGCAATGGGGCGATCTGATGATCGAGTTCGTGCAGCAGAACAATCCCGGCCCGTCCGTGTTCCATGATGTCTGGCCCGATGGCGGGGAAGGGATGCACCATGTGGCGCTGATCGTCGACGATCTGGCCGCCGCGCGAGCCCATTTCGAAAAGCAGGGCATGGCCTGCGCGCTCTATGCCGAGATGATGGATGGTTTCGCCTTTATCATGATGGATGCGGTCGCCCGCTATGGCCACATGATCGAAATCTACGAAGGCACGCCGACGCTCACCGGGTTCTACGCCATGGTGCGCAAGGCCAGCGTGGGTTTCGACGGGACCGATCTGATCCGTTCGATACGGTTGTAACCGTTCAGTCGAGCGGAACGGACTGGAGCGATTTTATCGCCTCCAACGCGATGATCGATTTCACATCGCGCACTCCGGGAATGCGGACGAGCGCTTTCAGGGTCGACTGGTTCAGGTGATCGACGTTGCGCGCGATCACATGCAACAGGTAGTCCATGTCACCGGTCACCGCGTTGCACGATACGACATAGGGATTGGACAGGATTTCCTGTTCGAACCGGTCGATATTCTCGTCGTTATGCGTCTCAAGATTGATCAGCACATAGGCATCCAGTTCGAAGCCCAGCTTGCGCATGTCGAGAATGGGGGCATAGCCCCGAATGATGCCGTCTTCCTCAAGATGTTTGAGCCGTCGGCTGACCGGTGTGGCGGAAAGCGAAACCCGCTCCGCGATTTCCGCGATCGGCATGCGCGCATCATCCTGCAGCGCGGCGATGATAGCTCGGTCAAATCGGTCCATGGGCATATTTCCCCCAAGACTTGCTGATATATTGGAGAATATCACTAATAGTGGTGGCAATCCATGCGTGGATTGCACGGACCCCGCGTCTGATTGGTGATATGATCATGCCCTATGGAAAGGCCATGCTCAGCCCAGAGCACCAGCGGCCTTCGCGGTGATTACGAGGCCGCCGCTGCAGATTATACGGTCGTACAGGACTGTGCGGCCTATACCCCTGATATGCATGACCGGTGGCGGCGTCTCTATGCCCGGCAAAGCGCATTGGCCGGCCAATACGCCGCGCCGCAGTTCCTTTCCGGCCTGCAGCGGCTGGATTGCGCCCATGCCATCCCCGACTTCGATCAGGCAGGCCATATTCTGGAGGAAGCCACCGGCTGGCGGCTGGTGGCCGTGCCCGGTTTCATTCCCGATGCGTGCTTTTTCGCCCATCTCGCCGGGCGGCGCTTCCCGGTGACCTACTGGCTGCGCGAGGAGCGCGAACTGGATTACCTCGTCGAACCGGACGTGTTCCATGATTTCTTCGGCCATGTGCCGATGTTGCTCGATCCGGTGTTTGCCGATTTCATGGCGGCCTATGGCAAGGCGGGGGAACGGGCGACTGCGATGGGCGCGCTGGACATGCTGGCGCGGATTTACTGGTACACGGTGGAATTCGGCCTGATCGATCAGGGGGCCGGGCTGCGCGCGTTCGGTGCGGGGCTGGTTTCTTCCGCCGGGGAGATCGTCCATAGTGTCGAGAGCCCACAGCCGCTGCGTCTGCAATTCGATGCGGTGCGTATCCTGCGCACGGCCTATCATATCGATGCGTTTCAGAGCTGCTACTTCGTGCTCGACAGCCTCGAACAGCTGATGGGCGATCTGGTCGCGCTCGATTTCGGGCCGATTTACGCAGCATGGCGTGACAGTGCGCCCTTGCCGCCAGACCGGATCGTGGATGGCGATCGCATCTATGTACCGCAACCGGCGGTGGAGTGGGTGCGGTGAGGGGGCGGCTGGCCAATCCGATCGGGCTGGACGGGTTCGAGTTCATCGAATTTTCCGCGCCGGAAAGGGGTGTGCTGGAACCTGTTTTCGCGGCGATGGGCTTTTCCTGTATCGCCCGCCATCGTTCGAAACATGTTGCGCTGTGGCGGCAGGGGGAAATCAACCTCATCACCAATTACGAGCCACGTTCCCCCGCCTGGTGCTTTTCGCGCGAACACGGGCCCAGCGCCTGCGGGATGGCGTTCCGGGTGAAGGATGCGCACCGCGCCTATGAGGAACTGGTCCGGCGGTCCGCCGAGCCGGTACTGATTGAGACCGGACCGATGGAACTGCGCCTGCCGGCTATCCGGGGCATTGGCGGGGCGATCATCTATCTGATCGATCGTTATGAAAGCGAAGGCAACGGGGCCTTGTCGATCTACGATATCGATTTCGCGTACCTCCCCGATGGGGAGCGTCATCCGGTGGGGGCAGGCCTGCGCCGGATCGATCACCTCACCCACAATGTCTATGGCGGGCGCATGGCCTATTGGGCCGATTACTATGAGAAATTGTTCAATTTCCGGGAAATGCGCCATTTCGATATCAAGGGCGAATATACCGGCCTGTTATCGCGGGCACTGGCCGCACCCGATGGCAAGATTCGCATTCCCCTGAATGAGGAGGGTGAGCGCGGGCATGGGCAGATTGACGAATTTCTGCGCCGGTTCAACGGCGAAGGTATCCAGCACATCGCCTTTGCCTGCGACGATCTTGTCGCCGTGTGGGATCGGCTCAAGCAGGCGGGCGTGCCGTTGATGGCCGCGCCGCCCGATACCTACTATGCCATGCTGGACGATCGTCTGCCCCGGCATGGCTGCGATGTCGCGGCGCTGCGCGCACGGGGCATCCTGCTGGATGGCACCACCGCTGCTGGCCCACCCCGGTTGCTGCTGCAGATTTTTGCCGAACCGGCGATTGGGCCGGTGTTTTTCGAGTTCATCGAACGGCGTGGCGACGAAGGCTTCGGTGAAGGCAATTTCCAGGCTCTGTTCGAAAGTCTGGAACGCGATCAGCTCCGGCGCGATGTATTGCAGAGAGATGGGCCGAAGGAGACGGCGCGATGATGGGCGAGGATGCCGTGCGGGCTGCGCAGCCTTCGCTGGGGGGAATTCATCACGTCGCCTATCGTTGCCGCGATGCCGCGGAAACCGTGGCGTTCTACCGCGATGTGCTGGGCATGGATTTCAAACTGGCCATTGCCGAAGACAAAGTGCCATCGACCGGGGAACCCGATCCCTACATGCATGTCTTCCTCGATGCGGGCGGGGGCAATGTCCTGGCGTTTTTCGAATTGCCGCAGGCGCCGGACATGGGCCGGGACGAGGCGACGCCGGGCTGGGTCCAGCACATTGCCTTCAAGGTGCCCGATATGGCGAGCCTGCTGGCCGCGAAAGCGCATGCGGTCGATCGCGGGATCGATGTGCTGGGGCCGGTGCATCACGGCATTTTCCAGTCGATCTATTTCTTCGATCCCAACGGCCACCGCATCGAACTGGCCTGCGATATGCATACGCCCGAACAGATGGCCGAACTGCATCGCGTGGCGCCCGCCATGCTGGAAGAATGGGCGCGAACGCGCAAGGCGCCGCGCCATGCCGCGTGGCTGCACGATCTGAGCGAGAGGGAGGGCTGAGTGCGTCTCTATGCCTATTACCGCAGTTCCACGAGCTATCGCGTCCGCATCGCCCTGAATATCAAGGGCCTGCACTATGATATCGTCCCCGTCGATCTGCGGACCGGGGAACAACGCGGGGCGGCGTTTCGCGCGATCAATCCGTTTGGCGGGGTGCCGGTGCTGGAGGTGGATGGGCGGCGCTATATGCAATCGATGGCGATCATCGATTGGCTGGAAGAACGCTATCCCGATCCCCCCTTGCTGCCGCCGGGGCCTGAAGAACGTTATCACGCGCGGGAACTGGCGCTGGGTATCGCCACCGAACTGCATGCGCCGCTCAACCTGCGGGTGCAGCACTATCTCAAGAACGAGCTGGGCCAGAATCAGGCGGCGATCGACCGCTGGTACCGGCATTGGCTGGCGCAGACGCTCGGGCCTGTCGAGCAGCGGCTGGCGGCGCTGGGGGCGGGGGATTTCCTGTTCGATACGCCGGGCCTGTTCGAAACCGTGCTGATCCCGCAGCTCTACAATGCGCGGCGGTTCGCTTGCGATCTCGATCCCTGGCCCCGCATGCGCCGGATAGAGGCGGCCTGTCTTGCCTTGCCCGTTTTCGCCATGGCCCATCCGGACAGGCAGCCCGACAGCCCGCAGGAGGCCATGCCATGACATGGCCGTCCCCCGGATATATCCGTGTAGGCCGGTTGTCCGCGCCCACCGGCGGGGCGAAGGCATGACAGGGGTGTTCCGTTCTCTGGACCCGGCCAGCGGGGACATGGTGTGGGAAGGCCCGGCGATGGGGCCGCAGGCGGTGGCCCGCGCAGTGGAAACCGCACGGCGTGCCTTTCCGGCGTGGAGCATGCGCGATCAGCCGCAAAGAACAGCGCATGTTCTGGCGTTCCGCGATGCTCTGCAGGCGGGTGCATCGGAGATGGCCGAGACGATTGCGCGCGAAACGGGCAAGCCCTTGTGGGAAGCGCAGCAGGAAGTCGGATCAATGATCGGCAAGATCGATCTGTCGATCGCCGCGCAGGGGGAAAGGGCGGGGCAGCATCATACCCCCACGGCCTTTGGCGCCGCGGTGCTGCGTCATCGCCCCTATGGGGTGATGGCCGTGTTCGGGCCTTACAACTTTCCGGGCCATTTGCCGAACGGGCACATCGTGCCTGCCTTGCTGGCAGGGAACACCGTGGTGTTCAAACCGTCGGAACTGACCCCGGCAACCGGTGAGGCGATGGCCATGGCCTGGGCCGAGGCCGGTCTGCCGGAAGGGGTGTTCACCGTGGTGCAGGGTGGCCGGGATACGGGCGCGGCCCTGGCGCAGGCGGATATCGACGGGCTGCTGTTCACCGGTTCCGCCGCAACAGGTGCGCATTTCCGGCGCCAGTTCGCCGAACGGCCCAAAGTGATCCTCGCGCTCGAACTGGGGGGCAATAATCCCCTGATCGCATGGGATGGCGATCTGGCGGAAATGGCCGCGATCATTGTCCAGTCCGCCTATTTGACGACGGGCCAGCGCTGTTCCTGCGCCCGTCGCCTGATCGTGCCCGACGGATCGTTCGGCGATGCGGTGATCGATGCGGTGGCCGCGCTGAGCGACCGGCTGGTAATCGGGGCGTGGGACGAAACGCCCATTCCATTCATGGGGCCGCTGGTTTCTGCCGAGGCCGCGGCCAAGGCCCGGGCACAGGTCGATTGTCTGCTGGCACTGGGCGGTAAAGCCCTTCGCCCGCCGGGCGGGCTGGCGGGCAGAAGCGCGGCCTTCGTCAAGCCGGTCCTGCTCGACATGACGGGGATCGCCGCACCGGATGAGGAGATTTTCGCCCCGGTCCTGCAAGTGACCCGCGTGGCGACATTCGATGGGGCGCTGGCGGCGGCCAATAACACCCGCTTCGGCCTGGCCGCCGGGCTGGTGAGCGAGGACGATGCCTTGTGGCACAGGTTCGTTACGGGCGTGCGGGCGGGGATCGTCAACCGCAACCGCCCGACCACGGGGGCTGCGGGGGCGATGCCGTTCGGCGGCCCGGGCGATTCCGGCAATCACCGCCCGGGCGGCTGGTATGCGGCGGACTATTGCGCCTATCCGGTCGCCAGTTTCGAGGCCGCCGTTACCGAAGGGAACCTGACCGGTCTGGAAGCGATGCTGCGGCCATGCCCGGATTGACGCTGCCCGAAACCCGTCTCGTGGACCACATCGCCCCACAACCGATACGGGATCACGTGCTCGATTGGGCGGGGGTCAACAGCGGTACTGACAATCTGGCGGGGCTGGCGGCGATGGCGGGGCGGTTGGCGGATGCCTTTTCCGTGTTACCGGGCGAGGTTTCCCTGCTCGACCCTGCGCCGGTGGCGATGGTGGACGGGCAGGGGCATATGGTCGACCGTGCGCATGGCAGGCATCTGCATGTCTCGGTCCGGCCCGATGCCGCGCGCCGGATCTTGTTGACCGGGCATATGGATACGGTGTTTGCCGCCGATCATCCGTTCCAGCATTGCACATGGCTGGATGAAGGCACGCTGCGCGGCCCGGGCACGGCCGATATGAAAGGCGGGATCGCCCTGATGCTGGCCGCCTTGCAGGCATTTGAGCGGATGGGTGCAGGCAGCCCACCGGCGCTGGGCTATGACGTGCTGATCAACAGTGACGAGGAAACCGGCTCGCTGGCATCGGCCCGGGCGTTGCGCGAACTGGCGGAGGGCAAGTGTGCGGCGCTGACCTATGAACCCGCGTTGCCCGGTGGCGATCTGGCGAAGGACCGGCCCGGATCGGGCAATTTCACTGCGGTGATCCGGGGGCGATCCGCCCACGCCGGGCGCAATCCCGAAGACGGGCGCAATGCCCTTGTCGCGGCCGGCGATCTGGCTCTGCGCCTCTATCGCGCAAGGCGCGCTGGGCTGGCGATCAATCCGGCGAAAATCGATGGCGGCGGGCCCAACAACCTGGTGCCCGATCTGGCTGTGCTGCGGTTCAACATGCGCCCGGCAGACGATCATGCCATGGCGGCGGCGCGCGCGCTCATCGCACGGGCGATAGATGATGTGGCACGCGATCATGATGTTGCAGTGGCATTGCACGGCGATTTCGGGCGGCCACCCAAACGGGGCGATGGCGGGACCGGGGCACTGGCCACATTGGTTTCCGCCGCGGCCCGGGATCTCGGCCTTGCCATGGGATGGCGGGATACGGGCGGGGTTTGTGACGGCAACAATATCGCGGCCTGCGGCGTGCCGGTGATCGACACCATGGGGGCCTGCGGCGGGAATATTCATACGGATGAAGAATTCCTGCTGGTCGATTCACTACGCGAACGGGCGCAGCTTTCCGCGCTGGTCCTCTCGCAGCTGGACAGGGGAGAGGCGGTTTTATGACACGGGTGGTGCGTCCGATCCGCTGCGACGATCTCGATCCGCTTTATCGCATGGCCCAAAATACCGGGGGCGGGTTCACCAATCTGCCAGCGGATCGACCGACACTGCAACAGAAGGTGGAACGCGCCTTGGCCTGTTTCAGCCGGGATACCGATGCACCCGATAACGAACTGTTCCTGTTCGCGCTGGAGGATAGCGCAAGCGGGGCGGTGGACGGCACTTGCCAGATTTATTCGAGCATCGGGGCGAATTGGCCGTTTTACAGTTACCGGATCGGCGCCCTGACGCAGGTAAGCAAGGAACTGGGCCAGACCTTCCGCGCCGAAACGCTGACCCTGTGCACCGATTTGGATGGCGCGACCGAAGTGGGTGGGCTGTTTCTTGAACCTGGCGCGCGCGCCGCAGGGGCGGGCAGGCTGCTGGCGCGCGCGCGGTATCTGTTCATCAAAATGCATCGCCCCCGCTTTGCCCCGCGCACGATTGCGGAATTGCGCGGGGCGCTGGATGCGGCAGGCAGTTCCCCCTTCTGGGATGGGCTGGCGGGGCGTTTCTTCGGCATGCCGTTTTGCGAGGCGGATGCCTTTAACGCGGTGCATGGCAACCAGTTCATTGCCGATCTGATGCCCAAGCATCCGATCTACACCTCGATGCTGCCCGATAGCGCACGGGTGCAGATCGGGGTGCCGCACCAGTCGGGGCAAGCGGCGATGCGCATGCTGGAACGGGAAGGGTTTGCGTTCGACTGCTACATCGACATTTTCGATGGCGGCCCGACCATGATCGCGGAAACCGACCGGATCGCCACGATCCGCGATGCGCAGGGTTCGCGGATCACCCAAATTGCGGAGCTTGGGAATGGTGGGGGTGACGGCATCAGCCATCTGATCGCCACCGGGCGCCTGCACAGCTTCCGCTGTTGCCGCGGGTTGATGCATGTGGCGCAGCACGGTGCAACGCTGGATCGCGCGGCGGCCATCGCGCTCGATGTGGGCGTGGGCGATACGATCGTGCATGTGGCGGACTGAGCCGATGCTGCGCGAAATCAACTTCGATGGGATGATCGGGCCGAGCCACAACTTCAGCGGGCTCAGCCCCGGCAATCTCGCCGCGACCCACAATGCCGGAACGCTATCCCACCCGCGCGACGCGGCCTTGCAGGGTATTGCCAAGATGCGCGCGGCCCTTGCTCTCGGGTTGGTGCAGGGCATTTTGCCCCCGCACGATCGCCCCAATATCCGCTGGCTCGATCAGTTGGGCACGGCCATGGCCAGTGCCGGGCCAAGGCTGCGGTCCGACGCACTGTCCGCGTCGGCCATGTGGGCGGCCAACGCCGCCACAGTTTCGCCCGCCCCCGATACGGCGGACGGGCTTTGCCATCTGACAGTCGCCAATCTGCAAACCATGGCCCACCGCAGCCACGAGTGGCCACAGACGCTGGCCCAGTTGCGCATCGCCTTTGCCGATAGCCGCCATTTTGCGGTCCATGGTCCCATTCCCCCACCCTTCGGCGATGAGGGCGCGGCCAATCATATGCGGCTGGCGTCATCGCACGATGCGCATGGGGTGGAACTGTTCGTTTATGGTGTGGGCGGCGGGCCCTATCCCGCGCGGCAACACCGCGAGGCGAGCGAGGCAATCGCCCGGATTCACCGGCTCGATCCGCGCCATGTGCTGTTCGCCGAACAGTCCCCGGCCGCCATTGCTGCCGGAGCGTTTCACAACGATGTCGTTGCGGTGGCGAACGAGAATGTGCTGCTGGTCCACGAACAGGCGTTCACCGACATGGATGCGGTCTGTTCGGCCTTGCAGGAACGGCTATCATCGGTGGTGATCGAACAGATTCCCGCCGCCACGGTCAGCCTCGATGATGCGGTGGCGACCTATCTGCTCAACGCCCAACTGGTGACCTTGCCCGAAGGCGGCATGGCGCTGATCGTGCCGAAAGAAGCGCACGACCATCCGCGCGTGGCCGCATGGCTGGGGGCGCTGCTGGCCAAAAACGGGCCTGTCCGCCGGGTGGTGCCGGTCGATGTGCGGCAGTCGATGGCCAATGGTGGCGGCCCGGCCTGTCTGCGTTTGCGGGTGGTGGCCGATCCGCAAACGATCGACCCCCGGTTTCTGGTCGACCCCGCACGGCTGGATCGGATCGAGGCCCTGGTGCGCCGCTTGTGGCCGGTGTCGATTGATCCGGGGGCGATTGGCGATCCCGCGTTGTGGCGGGATTTGCGCCGGGCACGCACGGCCTTGCTGGAAGAACTGGGCCTTTCGGAACTTGACCGGATGTGAACGGCGATGTCACGCAAACGCGGCACCCGGCCCGGCTTCAAGGGGCGCCGATCCGCCACGGCTGGCCCTTGATCAAACGGCTGCTTGCTGCGACAGACCCTGTCCGGGGATGATGAGGGTGTCGCATAATGAAGCATGAGGAACAGGCGGATCTGCCTTATCTGCGCAAGGTCGTGGGGGCATCGATGGCGGGTACTGTCGTCGAATGGTACGAGTTCTTCCTCTATGGCACCGCCGCGACACTGGTATTCGGCAAGCTGTTCTTTCCCCAGACCGGCAACGAACTGGATGGTGTGATCGCCGCCTTCGCGACTTATGCCGTCGGTTTCATCGCGCGGCCGCTGGGCGGGATCGTGTTCGGGCATATCGGCGACAGGATCGGGCGCAAGTCGCTGTTGCAGTTCAGCCTTGTGCTGATTGGCGTTTCCACGTTCCTGATGGGCTGTCTGCCGACTTTCAGCACAATCGGGTACTGGGCGCCCGTGCTGCTGGTGCTGCTGCGTTTCATCCAGGGTTTTGCACTGGGTGGCGAATGGGGTGGGGCGGTGCTGCTGGTGGCCGAAAATAGCCCCAATCACAGCCGTGCGTTCTGGGGCAGTTTCCCGCAGGCGGGGGTGCCGCTGGGCAATCTGCTGGCGACGGTGGTCCTGCTCGTGCTTTCCGCTTTCCTCAGCGAAGATGCGTTCCTTTCCTGGGGCTGGCGCGTCGGTTTCTGGCTGTCGGTCGTGATTGTCGCAGTGGGATATTATATCCGCACGCAAGTGACGGATTCGCCGATTTTCGAAGCGGCCAAGGCCGAAGCGGAAGAACGGGCCCACGAAGGCTATGGTCTGGTTGAGGTGTTCCGCCGCTATCCGCGCGGGGTGTTCACCGCAATGGGCCTGCGGGTGGGTGAAAACATCCTCTATTACATGGTGGTCACCTTCTCGATCACTTACCTTGCCTATATCGGGGTCGATACGACGGATATCCTCGCGCTGCTGTTCTGCGCGCATATCCTGCATGTGCTGATTATCCCGGTATTCGGCGCGCTGGCTGACCGGATCGGGCGCAAGCCGGTGTATATGTTGGGGGCCGCGCTCACCATGCTCTGGCCGTTTCTGGCTTTTCCCATGTTCATGACGGAGCGGCTACCCATCATCCTCGGGGCTATTTTTATCGGCATGATCGTGCATGCGCTGATGTATGCCGCCCAACCCGCCCTGATGGCCGAGATGTTCCCGACCCGGATGCGCTATTCCGGGGTTTCGCTGGGCTATCAGGTCACGGCGATCTTTGCCGGATCGTGGGCGCCGCTGATCGGCACCGCTCTGCTGCGGGAATACAACCACTGGACGCCGATTGCGTTCTACATCCTGGGCGCCGGGTTCATTTCGCTGGTCTCCGCGATCGTGATGCGGGAAAGCAGGGGGGTGTCCCTGCTGGCGATCGATCGCGAGGACCGCCAGCGCAGCATGCAGGCCGCCGCCGGATAAACGGCGCGATCGGGTGTGATGATTATGCGGGCAGGTCGCGCATCCGCAGGCGGGTGATGGCTTCTTCCACGGCGGACAGGCCACCGTTTTCGAGATGTTCGGCCAGCCGGGCGCGCAGGCGTTCCTGCCGCTGCGCCTTGTGGCGGACGTCAACCTCGTGGCTGAACCATGGGGCCCATGATCGCCGGGCCAGTTTGGTCTGCTGGACATGGGCGGCAATCACATCTTCCGCCACCGCCAGCAGATCGGCCCTGCCGTGGATGACCACGTCGTGCATCCCCTTTGCCCCGTCGACCAGGCCGCGCGACTGATGGCGCGCGATGCTGTTGGCGATCAGTTGCGCCAGTTGTTCGGGGTCCATGGTCCTGCCTTCTGCGCCTGCCACCTGTCCGCTTGGGGTAAGCGAATTGTCGTCGGGCAACGCTTAAGCAGCTTTTGCCGCCGGGCGGGAGAGCGCGGCATCGTAAAGTTGCGAACAGTTTCGGATGGATGATGCCCACCCGACAGCTATCGGCAGGTGGATCGGGCGGATTACCTAGCTGCCGACCCTGACGATGGTCTTGCCGATGTTCTTGCCCGAAAGCATGCGCTGATAGGCGACCAGCACCTGGTCGAGGCCGTCGGTTTCATCGAACCGCATGACCAGTTCCCCGGCATCGGCCCAGGCCCGCAATTGCGGCAGGAATTCGCTGCCGCGATGCAGGAAATCGGGAATGAAGAAACCTTCCACCCGCAGGCGCCGCATCAGGATCTGGTCAAACCGGGCCGGGCCGGGCAGTGGCTTGTCGGCATCGTAACCGGCCACCATGCCGCAGATCGCAATACGGCCGTAATGGGCCATGTTGGGCAGGACCGCATCGAGGATCGGCCCGCCGACATTGTCGAAGAAGGCATGGACCCCGCCTTCGACACGCGCCAGTTCGGCCGCGACATCCTGATTGCGATAATCGATGGCGATAGCGACGCCGATATCCTCCCGCAGGTACCGGCATTTGTCCGGCCCCCCGGCAATGCCGATCACCCGTGCGCCAAGATTGCGCCCGATCTGGCAGGCGAGACTGCCGGTGGCGCCCGCTGCAGCGGAGACGACCAGCCATTCGCCCGGCTGCACGGCGGCCACTTCCTTCACGCCGACGAAGGCCGTCCAGGCATTCATGCCAAGAGCGCCGAAATGCTGCCGGACATCGGTGATGCTGTCATCCACGATCTCCAGCCCGGCAAGATCGGGCGTGACCGTGCTGAAATCGGCCCACTGGCCAAAGCCCCGCACCAGCGCCCCTTCTGCAAACCGGGGGTCGCGGCTTTCGCACACGCGTCCCAGTGTCAGCCCGATCATCGGCGATCCCAATGGCAGCGGCGGCTGGTAACCGTCGGTGCGCGGGCTCATCCACATGCGCGTGCCCGCATCCATCGACAGCCAATCCGCGCGAATACGCACGTCCCCTTCGTTCAGCGGCGCAAGCGGGGCGGATTGCAGGCTGAGCGCGGCATCGAAATCCTGGCCTTCAGGATGGCGATCGAGACGCCAGAATCGATTGAGGGTCATGATCGTCTCCCTGATTTCTCAAAGGGGTGCTGCCGGGTCGGACGCAATCGAAAACCTAGTGAAAAGTATAGGTCTAGTCATTTTGCGAGGGGAGATAGAAATTATCGGATAATAATATGACGCACTTTCATGGGGAGGAGCCTGGAAAATGCGTATCGCAAGATGCATTCTTTTGGCGTCGAGCATTCTTGGCGCAAATATTATCGCACAACCTCTGCTGGCTCAGGACAGTCAAGAAGCCAGAACTGGTGGTCTTACTGACATCGTTGTAACGGCACGTAAACGCGAAGAAAGCGCGCAGTCTGTCCCGGTGGCGGTCACGGCGCTTTCGGCGGAAGTTCTGCAGAAACGCGATATCACCAGCATCGAAAAGATTGCCGCGGCAACGCCGAACCTCAACGTGGGGCGTGCTTCCAACGGATCGGGCGCGCAGTTGACCCTGCGCGGTATCGGGTCCTCCTCCACCTCGATCGGTATCGAACAATCGGTCGCTGTTGTGGTGGACGGCGCCTATTACGGGCAGGGCCGCATCATTCAGGAAGGGTTCTTCGATCTGCAGCGCGCGGAAGTCCTCAAGGGGCCGCAGGCGCTGTTCTTCGGCAAGAACGCAACGGCGGGCGTGATCTCGCTGACGACCAACGATCCGGGGCCGGATCGGGAAATCGTGGCGCGCGCCGGATATGAATTCAAGTCGCGCCAGTATCAGGGCGAATTGATCGTTTCCGGTCCACTCACCGATACACTGGGTGCGCGTCTGGCCATTCGTGGTTCCAAGATGGACGGCGGATACTATCGCAACGTTTCGGTCGACCGGACTTATACCACGCTCGACATTAACGATTATCTGGCGGGCGGCAGTGGCAATCCGATCGGCCATGTCGGCACACCGGCTTCTTCGCCCGCGCCGGGTGAAGATGAGCTGCTCGGCCGGGTCACGCTGAAGTTCGAGCCTGACGATCGCCTGACGATGACCCTGAAGGGCACGTACGACTACAACAAGGTCAACAACAGTTCCTGGAACTATGTGGCCTACAACTGCGGTCTGGCCAGCGGCCTCAGCCAGTTGACCGGCTATGCCTGCGATGACAAGTTCGTCACCCACCAGAACAACATGCCCACCGATATCGCGGCCAATTATCCTTATGCCCGGAAGGATGGCCAGCTTTACAACCGTTACCGGTCGTGGGCGCTGAACGGCAACATCACCTACGATCTCGATAATATCGTGTTCAACTCGGTGACGAACTACAACACCAACAACAACCGCTGGGCTTGCGCCTGCGATTTCCAGACCAGCAACAATGCCACCTGGGCGACGGAAAATTCCACCTGGAAATCCTTCTCTCAGGAACTGCGCGCAACGACCCGGTTCGACAGCGCCTTCAACGGCATGATCGGGGTTCTGTACCAGCGTACGCGGCGTAATTTCGAACAGTACGTGACGTTCGCCGGTTTCCGGGACGACCTTGCGCCCAAGGAGCTGACTTATGTCGCTTCCCAGAAGGAAAGCTTCACCAAGGGCAAGACCCTGGCTGTGTTCGGCCAGCTGACCTGGAAGATCGTGCCCGAACTGGAACTGGCGGGCGGCGTGCGCTACACGCATGAAACCAAGAAGAGCTACTTCGCGCAGCCGTATAACAATCTGGGGCTGACCGGCATCTTCCGCCCGGCGAACGATCCGGACGGTCTGGGTGTGGTGTTCGCGGACCAGACGTTCAACAACTGGTCGCCCGAAGCCACGCTGACGTACAAACCGAACGACAATCTCCTGATCTATGCGGCTTACAAGACAGCATACAAATCGGGCGGGTTCTCCAACGGTGGGATCAACTCGAAGTTCTCCACCGATCCCATGGGTGACCTTACGTTCGAGCCTGAAAAGGCCCGTGGTTTCGAAGCCGGGATCAAGTCCACGCTGATGGATCGCCAGCTTCGCCTGAATCTCACGGCGTTCACCTACAAGTATCTCGATTTGCAGGTGGACTTCTTCAACTCGCCGATCTTCGCCTTCCAGACGCTGACGGCGGATGCGAAGACCGAAGGCGTCGAACTCGAATTCGAATTCGCCCCGCGTGCGGTCAGCGGCCTCAATCTGCGTGGTTCGGTGAACTATACCAAGGCGCGTTACACCAACTTTGCCGATGCACCGTGCTATGCCGGTCAGACCAACGCCGAAGGGTGTTCGCCGGGTGCCCGCCAGAACCTGACGGGGGCTCCGCTGGCGGTTGCACCCAAGTGGACCGGCAACCTGGGCGTTTCGTATGATGGTGATGTCAGCGATACGCTGAAATTCGGTATCAACATCGATAGCCGTTTCAGCGGCAGCTATCTCGCATCGGGCTTCGGCAATGCGGATTCCCGTCAGGGCAGCTACATGACGCTCGATGCCGGTATCCGTTTTGGCGCGTCTGACGATAACTGGGAAATCGCGCTGATCGGCAAGAACCTGACCAACAAGTTCTATGCTTCGGGTGTGGTCGACGGCCCGTCGACCGGGACCACTTCGGGTCTTGCTGTCGGCACCCATGCCGACCAGCTCGGCTTCGGAAACCTGCCGCGCACGGTGCGCGTTCAGGTGACCAAGCGTTTCTGATCGGGCTTGAGGGCGGGCGGGGCACTGGTGTGCTCCGCCCGAAATTTTCTCGGCGGTTATGGGATACACTGCAGATATGAATACTATCCGTCAGATCGTGCTCAACCGCCGCCCCGATGGGGTGCCTGTCGCCGCGGATTTCGGGCTGGCGGAAGCGCCCATGCCGGTGCCCGGCGCGGGCGAGATGCTGGTGAAGATGCGGGTCTGTTCGCTCGATCCGGCGATCCGCGGATTTTTGGACGACCGGCCCAGCTATCTGCCACCGGTGGCGCTGGGTGCGCCGATCAACGGCATGTCGCTGGGCGAAGTGGTGGCATCGAACAATCCCGACTGGCCGGTGGGGACCCTGATCCGCGCGATGGCCACGTGGTCGGATCACTATGTCATCGGTGCTGATGCACTGGGTCTGGAAGCGGTCCATCCGATGCCCGGCAATGATCTGTACC
Source organism: Caenibius tardaugens NBRC 16725 (assembly GCF_003860345.1). Taxonomy (GTDB): domain Bacteria; phylum Pseudomonadota; class Alphaproteobacteria; order Sphingomonadales; family Sphingomonadaceae; genus Caenibius; species Caenibius tardaugens. Next base: position 1,442,065 of record NZ_CP034179.1, on the reverse strand, counting down.
ACTATATGGGCGCGCTTGGCCCGGTCGGGCTGACGGCATGGGTCGGCTTGTTCGCTGTCGGTCAGGCGAAGGCGGGTGAAACCGTGGTGATCAGTGCGGCTGCCGGCGCCACAGGATCGACCGCCGGGCAGATTGCCAAGGCGCGGGGATGCACGGTCATCGGTCTGGTCGGATCGCCGGAAAAGGCGCAAACCATCCGTGAACTTGGGTTCGATGCGGCGATTGATTATCGCGCCACGCCCGATATCGCGGCGGAAATCGCCAAAGCCGCGCCGGAAGGCGTGGATGTCTATTTCGACAATGTCGGCGGTGAAACGCTGGAAGCGATTCTGCCGCTGATGCGGTTGCATGGCCGGGTGCCGGTGTGCGGTATGATCGGGCAATATAACGATGCCGATCATCCCTATGGCGTGAAGACCCTGTGGCAACTGGTGGTGAACCGGATCCGGATGGAAGGGTTTATCACGTACGATTATCCCGATGTCCTGGAAGAGGCGCAGCGCGAACTGGATGCCTGGGTCGCTGAAGGGAAATTGCGCCCACTCGCCAATGTGCGGCAGGGTTTCGAAACATTGCCCGAAGCGTTTATCGACCTGATGTCGGGCCGCACAATCGGGAAGACGCTGGTTCTCGTCTGATCTGCGGGCAGGCCCCATACACCTGATGATGGCGCGCGTCCGATAATGCGGTGCGCCTCGTAATCCGTTTGCATGATGACTACCCCGCCGCGCCAGTCACAGGTACTGTGTGCCAAGCGCCTGCTCTTGCGGGCGAAATGCATAACGGACCGGGAGATGATGCGTGTCGGGCAATGTCACGGAAGAATTGGATATCTGCATTATTGGCGCGGGATTTTCCGGTCTTTACGCAACATACCGCCTGAAGAACGATTATAACGTGGTGTGCCTGGAGGCTGGTTCGGGTGTGGGGGGCACGTGGTTCTGGAACCGCTATCCCGGCGCCCGGGTCGATATCCAGAGCGTCGAATATTCCTACGGCTTCGACGAGGAACTGCAGCAGGAATGGCAGTGGCCCGAGTACTTCTCCGATCAGCCTGAACTGGAACGCTATGCCAACCATGTGGCGGATCGTTTCGATCTGCGTGGCCATATCCGGCTGTCTACGGTGGTCACGCACATGCGTTTCGATGAAACGGCCAATCGCTGGCATGTCCACACGGACAAGGGCGATCATTTCCTGTGCCGCTATGTCATCGCGGCGACGGGCAGCCTTTCCGCCGCGAACAGCCCGGACTGGCCGGATCGCGATCTGTTCCGGGGGGACATCTACCATACCACCCAATGGCCGCGCGAAGGGCTGGACCTGTCGGGCAAACGGGTGGGCCTGATCGGCACCGGCTCCACCGGGATTCAGGCCGCGCCGATCCTCGCGCAGCAGGCAGAACACCTTACCGTGTTCCAGCGCACGCCGACGTTTTCCATGCCATCCGGCAATCGGCCGCTGGACCGCGCGTACGAACGCGAATGGAAACAGGATTACGCCAATCGCCGCAAGCAGATGCTCGATACCTACGGGGCGTCCCTGATCGCATATACGGATGTTTCGGCGCTCGATTGCACGCCGGAGGAGCAGGACCGGATTCTGGAGGAAGCGTGGACCTCGCAAAAGGCGTCGCAGCTTCTCGTGGCATTTGTGGATGTCATGACCGATCCGGCAGCCAACGCGGTGGTGGCGGAATTCGTGCGTCGGAAGATCCGCACGATTGTGAAAGACCCGGAAACCGCGGAATTGCTTTGCCCCAAAACCTATCCGATCGGGGGGAAGCGGCTGTGTATCGATAACGGCTATTACGAGATGTACAATCGCGACAATGTGACGCTGGTCGATGTCCGGTCATCGCCGATCGTCGCTTATACGCCGACCGGCCTGCGGACGCAGGATGCCAGCTACGATCTCGATGTGATTGTGACCGCGACGGGTTTCGATGCGATCACCGGTGCCATGACGCGGATCGATATCGAAGGCGTGGATCAGCAGAAGCTGACAGACAAGTGGGCGCATGGCCCGACCACCTATCTCGGCGCGATGGTGGCCGGTTTTCCCAACCTGTTCATGATCCACGGCCCGATGACCCCGGCGGCGCAGGCGCAGATGATCACCACCGGGGAATGGCTGGTCGATTGGACGGCCGGTATCATCGATGCGCTGGAGCGCGATGGCTATGCGCGGATCGATACCACCGAACAGGCGGAGAAGGTCTGGGCAGACGAAGTCGACACCGTTTCGCAGTACACGCTCCACCGGCAGGCGGCGTCGTGGTACAACGGCAAGAATATCGAAGGGAAAGACACCGGCTTCATGATCTATGTCGCCGGATTTCCCCGCTTTGCGCAGTTCTGCACAGAGGCGGTGGCGAACGGCTTTGAAGGGTTCGTCCGGTCCTGAAAGAAACAGCCACCCCTGCCTGATGGACAGCCCCCTTGCTGAGCGGGGGCATGGTGAGGCAGGGTGTATCCGCATGAAGGAACACTCACGATGTTCCGGGCATGGGGCACCATGCCGCAGAGGAGAGCATAGAATGCCGCAGGAGAGGGGACCAGTACCGCGTTGTCCGGGGCCATCGACACGGGATATCCTGACCAGCGATCCGGTTCCCGCACCCGCCCTGCTCGATGAAAGCGGCGTGGATTTCCTTGGCGAGGCCGACTTGCCGATGGACGCCTATCTGAGCGAGGCCTTCCACCGGGAAGAAATCGACAAGGTCTGGAAGCGGACCTGGCAAATGGCGGCCCGCACGGAAGTGCTGCGCGAGGCGGGCAGTTGCATCGTTTATGATATTGGCGATGCATCCGCGCTTGTCGTCAGGGGCCGGGATGGCGGCCTGCGGGCCTTCGTTAACAGTTGCCCGCATCGCGGGACGCGGTTGTTCGATGCCGATGGCAAGACCTTGCGGATTCGCTGCCCGTTTCACGGGTTGAGCTGGACGCTGGATGGCAAGGTCGACAAGTGGCCTGGATCGTGGGATTTCCGCCATGTCGATCCCGAAGATTTCGCGCTGGATGCGATCGCCGTGGCGGAATGGAACGGGTTCGTCTTCATCAATTTCGCGGCCGATGCGATCCCGCTGGCGGACTATCTGGAAGATCTGCCAGCCCATTTCGCGCGTTGGCCGCTCGATCAGCGCTATACCGCCGCGCACGTCTCCAAAGTCATGGACTGCAACTGGAAGATCGCGCTCGAAGCGTTTCTGGAAACGTTCCATGTCGTCGGGCTGCATCCGGAATCGTTGCCGTTTTTCGGAGATGCCAGTTCACAATACGATGTGTGGGAAGGGCAGCGCCATTATTCGCGCATGATCAATCCCAGCGGGGTGATCAGCCCGCATCTCAGTACGGAGCCGGCACCGGAACGCGTGCTGGCGGCTGCGGCGCGGTTCGGCCTGTGCAGCGGCGATCCACTGGAGCAGGGGGAAACGCCGCGCGGGCGCATCGCGGGGGATATCCTGCGGCTCAACAAGGAGCGTCTTGGCGTTGACCTGTCGCACTACAGCACTTCGGAACTGGTCGATGTGATCGAATATTACCTGTTCCCCAATCTGGTGCTGTTCGGCGGGTTCAATTCGCCGCTGACCTATCGGGCGCGGCCCTGTGGCGATGATCCCAACCGATGCCTGTTCGAGGTCTGGCTGCTGCTGCCGTTCGCGGAGGGAGCTACGCCACCGCCGCCTGCGCCGTTACGTGCGCTAGGGCCGGATGAACGGTTCAGCGATGTGCCGGAACTGAGTTATTTCGGCCCGGTGATCGATCAGGATGCCGATGCCATGCCGCTGGTGCAAAGGGGTATGCGCAGCAGTCGCAAGCGGGCGATCACGCTAGGCAATTATCAGGAAATCCGTATCCGCCATATGCGCCAGACGCTGAACGCCTATCTGGGCCGGCCTATCGCCCCGGCCTGATCCGCGCGGGATATTCGGGTACCGCTACCGGAGGCAGATACCTTTTACAGGCCCACTGCGGGGATGTGCGATGCAAACGCTTCCCCACGTTTACTCTGCGGTCACCGCCGTGGTTTCGGCCGCGCTGGCTGAGCGGGTGCAGTTTCGCCCGCTGTTCTTGGCCTCGTAAAGCTGTGCGTCAGCGGCAGAAATCCAGTCATCCACGCCCGTGATCGAAGGATCAAGCAGCGTCACCCCAAGGCTGACGGTCACCCGCAACCGCGTATTCCCGGGAATATCAAAAGGGCAGGCCTCGATCGTGGCGCGTAACCGCTCCGCTGCGAACAGGGCTTCCGCACTGTCCACATTGGGGAGAAGCACGGCGAACTCTTCGCCTCCCAGCCGCCCGAAGGAATCGCTGGGGCGCATGTGCGCACCGCATAGGGCCGAGAGCTGGCGCAACACCTCGTCCCCTGCCGGATGGCCGTGGCGGTCGTTGATGTTCTTGAAGTGATCCACGTCGAGCACGATCAGCGCCGCTGGATCGTTGTGATGGATATAGCGTGCGAATTCGGTTTCGACCTGCTCCACAAAGCCGCGCCGGGTGAGTGCCCCTGTCAGATGATCGCGCCGGGCGATTAGGCGCAGCTCCATCTCGTTGGTCACGATATGCGCCAGGCTGGTGAGGATCGCTATCTCTTCATCGCTGAATGTGCGCGGCTGCGTATCGATGGCGCAGAGCGCGCCGACATTATATCCGTCAGGCGTTTGCAGCGGGATGCCCGCATAGCTGCGAATATGCGGGTCATCCTGAACCAGCGGGCTGTCCGTGAAGCGGTGATCGAGAAGGGCGTCGGACACGATCAGGGGTTCGCGTTGCTGGATCGTGTGGGTACAGAAGGACACTGATCGCGGTGTCTCCTGCGCGCTCAGGCCGCTACGCGCCTTGAACCACTGCCGTTCGCTATCGACCAGTGTCACTGTCGCAATCGGAACGCCCAACACGGTGCGAACCAGATTGACGATCTTCTCGAAAGGTTCTTCCGCAACGGTATCCAGCACGCGCAACCGGTTGAGCGCGGCGATCCGTCCTTCCTCGTCGTGCAACGTGGGATCAGGCATGGGACTTTCCTTGGACGATAGCCTGCATCGCAGCGGTCAATTCCACTCTGTAACTCTCCGTGAGCTGCCAAACGCTCATCTCTACAATAGCCTCATCAACCCCGGCGGCCCGCAAACTGATGGCGAGGGCAGTCAGGTGCTTGTGATGTCGCCGCACGCTGTCATGCAACTCCGGCGGTAATGCCGATTCGCTCGGTATCAGGTGCAGGCAGTTCTGCGGAATGTCAGGCATGCGCGACCCGGGTTTCCAGATTGCTGTTTAAAAACATCCCCGTCCTTTATGACCCGCAGCAACTGCAAAGTGTCATCATGAGTAATTCGAGGCGTGAAACGACGCACATTGCCCATCTTGCCGACGTTTGCAGCCGATAGGTGCGTTCCCCTTGGCACTGTAATTTTCGTGCGTAAAGTTGAAATTTGTAACCTGCGGATATGGTGGAGTATTAGTCTGTGCGATGCGGATTATACGGTAAGCTCCACTGCTGTTATTCGGTAATATTTTCCATTACTTCAAGGGTCTATCTGTTTTTGGAATGGCCTTCGGAAGACTCCTCCCCGCGCGAACGCATCGGCGCGGCGCGGGGCAAAGCCTGTCAGGAGGAGAGTGGCCTGCATGCTGCGGTCTCGACCCGGCCATATCTGCGGGTTAAGGGGCGCGATGTTCTGGCGCTGGTTTCCCATGTTCTTCCTGATGGCCGTGGCTGGTGCGGGATCGCTTGCTTCGGTGAAGGCGGCTGAACCGGCCCACCGGATTGAGGCAGGCAGGAAGCTGTTTATTCGATGCGCCGCATGCCATTCGGTCAATCCCGACGATCGCCGCACAGGGCCGCATCTGAACGGGATCGTTGGCCGTCCGGTGGCTGCATTGCCGGGCTATCGCTATAGCGACGCGTTGCGGGCGAAAACGTTCTTGTGGGACGAAAAGCAGTTGGACCTGCTGCTGCAGAACCCGCAGGCGATCGTACCGGGCCTGTGCCTGCCGTTTCGCGGGCTCGCCCGGCTTGAGGATCGCCAGGCGCTGATTGCCTATCTGCGGCAGGCTGCGCGCTGAAGGGGGCATTGTCCCGCACAGGGGGCGCTGCCTCGGGCTGGCCAATCGGCAACAGGACATAATAATATTGAACAGCTTGGCAGTCATATAGCTTCAATTCAGATTCTTGCGTTATGCTGGTCGCCCCAATGCGTGCCCGAGACACGAAGGCGGCGCAACGCTGCTGAGGAGGTAGACAAAGTGGACAATCGCCAGATTTCATCCCTTGCCATCGGCGTTCTTGGCGCGCTTGCGCTTGGCAGCGCTGCTCCGGCGATGGCGCGCAAGGAGGCCGCCGCACCGGTGGCCAGCGCCGCGATGCAGGCCGCTGTCGCCGGCATGCCGCAATCTGCCGAGGTCCAGAGTTTCTACAGCCGTTGGCAAGGCCCGGCATGGTTCAGCGATGGCGGACATGCTGCCACGGAACTTGCGGGTATATTGCGCCGCGCCCCGCTTGACGGGTTTGCATCGGGGCCTGCGCTGGCTGGGCAGGTGGAACAGGCGGCAAAGACGGCGGCTACAGGCAGCAAAGCCGATGCGGCGGCTGCGGAACGGATCCTGTCCGCGGCATGGGTTGCCTACGTGGAGGCAATCCGGCAGCCATCGCGCAATGTGACTTATGGCTATGCCACGCTGGCGCCCAAGGCGGCCAAGGCTGACGAGGTCTTGAAGGCGGCGGCTGCGGCCCCTTCGTTACGGCAATATCTGACGGATGTTTCGGCGATCAATCCGATGTACGCAGAACTTCGCGACGCCGCGTGGAAACAGGCGCAGGCTTCCGGTGGTGCCGGGGTGCCCGACCGGCGCATTCTCGCCAATCTGGATCGGCTGCGTTCCTTGCCCGCCGCATCAGGCCGGTTTGCGCTGGTGAACGTCGCAACCCAGCGGCTGGAAATGTACGAGAATGGCCGTCAGGTCGATTCCATGAAGGTCATCGTCGGCACAAATCAGTATGAAACGCCGATGATCGCCAGCGTGATCTATTACACCACCTTCAATCCTTACTGGAATGTCCCCGATCATCTGGTGCGCAAGACGATCGTGCCCAATGTGCTGACCCAGGGGCAGGCCTATCTGAAAAGCCGCGGCTATCAGGTGATGTCGGACTGGTCGGCCAACGCCACGGTTGTGCCCAACGATCAGGTGGACTGGAAGGCGGTTGCCGACGGGCGGGTGAAAATCCGCGTACGCCAGCTTCCCGGGCCGCAGAACTCCATGGGCAACATGAAGTTCTCCTTCGCGAACGGGCTCGATATCTATCTGCACGATACACCGTCCAAGGCGCTGTTTGCCAAGGATCAACGCAATCTCAGCAATGGTTGCGTCAGGCTGGAGGATGCCCGCCGGTTCGGGCGCTGGCTGCTTGGCCGGGAACCTGTGGCGCCGTCGCAGGAACCCGAGCAGTTCGTGCAATTGCCGCAGGGGGTGCCGATCTATGTCACCTATCTGACCGCGCGGCACGTGAACGGGCAAATTGCCTATACGCCGGATATCTACGGATGGGACACGCGCGGTTCGTCCTGATCCGGGCGCACGCGTTCGGGCGCTGACACAAAAAGGGCGAGGCCGCCAAGCCTCGCCCTTTCTTTTGGGCTAACGATAAGCCGCAGTGTTATCCGCGTTCAGGCGCCGGAGGCGGCGGAGGCGGAAGCGGGCACGACCCGCCAACCGAAATAACCGTACCATCCGGGCAGACCTGCGTCGCCGGGGGCGGCGGCGGAGGCGGCGGGGGTGGCGGCGGCGGAGGTGGCGGCGGCGGCGGAGCCGAAGCGCCACCGAAGTTGTACGTCAGGCTTGCCAGAATGCTGTGTGTCCGCAGCTTGGCATCGGTGTCTATATCCACCAGTCCAACGTTGCTGCCCCCGTCAATCTGGCCGTCAAAATTGAGGCGGCCAGTGTTGAAGTAGCGATACTTCAGGCCGAGATCGACGTTCTCGCTCAGGGCATAGCGAACGCCGGCAATAAGCTGCCATGCCCACGCATTGTCCTTGTCGTCGAACATTTTGACGCGGGCCCGGCCCACGCCGCCACCGGCGTAGAAGCTAAGCCCGTCCTGATTGCCGAAATCACCGAGCACGTTGATCATGCCGGACAACACGCTGGTGCGGTTGCTGAGGTCGAAATCGTGCGGATGATACGGTCCGGTATCGGGCAGACCGAGATCGGTAGCCAAGGCAGGGCTGAAATCGATGCTCTTGGTTTTCAGGCGCTTGTAAGCGACTTCCGCTTCTGCACGGATGACCCCGAAGTCGTAACCGGCAATGACGTCGGCTTCCCAACCAGGTTTTTTGTGCCTGGCGGTGACGCCGTTGTTGTAGGAATCGTACACCTCTCCATCATCGAGGAGATCGATATCGAAATTGGTCTTTTGCCCGAAAACGGCCCCCCCTTCGATTCCAATGTACGGCTGGCCGTCACGGGCCAGCGCTGGCGTAGATAGAGTTGCAGCTGCTGCCGCGGCGAGAATGACTCTGCGCATGCACTTTCTCCTTCCTTACCCATCCGGATTTTGGGCATGATTGGAACCCCAGCACTACGTCAAAGTTCCGCCTATACTGATTTAAATGATTTTTGTTGCTTAACGGACACACTTGGCGACGCCATCCGGAACAGGGGTTTTGAGACAAATTGTCACGTAATGACAGGTTGTTGCTGAAGGCGGGGTGGTGGCCGCCTATCATCCGCGCCAGTCGGACGCTGTTGAAACGGTGAAAGACGCGATGGAAATCGTCAGGCCCGAATTTGAAATAATCTCGCGCGTGGAAATGAAATTAATTCATAGAAAAGACATTTTTGCGGTCGAACAAATTCATTTTTCGATCGGTGATATTCAATACATATCGACATTGTTCGTGATTTGGCGTTATCTGACGGAAATTGTTCACGCATTACCTGCATGATGAGATGGCGATCCGGGGTGATAACCGGCCAGGTGAGGAGAGGGTGCGATGTACAGATTGGCGTGCGTGCGCGCGGCTTTGGCCGCAACAGTGTGTTTTTCTTGCTATATACCAGTGTCTTATGCGCAATCTTCGGCGGCCGGGGGCAGTCCGGGGGTGTCCGCCGATGGGGATATCATCGTTACCGCCCGCAGGCAGGAAGAAAAACTGCAACGGGTTCCGATCGCGATCACGGTGATCGATGATCGCGCGCTGGCCCGCGGCAATCTCACCAGCATGAAAGACGTGCAATATCTTACCCCGTCGCTGAGCGTGAGCACGAACAACACGCGCAATACCGATAACTATTCCTTGCGCGGGATCGGTACGACCTTTGGCACGGACCCGGCGGTTGTCGCCTACTTTGCCGAAGTGCCCTTGCCGGGCGGCGGCGGTGGCGCGGGGAACCTTTTCGATCTTGCCAATGTGCAGGTTCTGAATGGGCCGCAAGGCACGCTTTTTGGCCGCAACACTACGGGCGGTGCGGTCTTGTTCGAGCCGAAGCGCCCGACTTACCGGTTTGAGGGTTCGCTGCAGGTCGGTTACGGCAATCATGACAATTTCGAACAGCAGGCGATCGTCAATATCCCGGTCGTGCCGGGGGTTCTGGCGATCCGTGCCGGGATCAGCCACCGGCAGCGCGACGGTTTTACCAAAGACGTCATCACCGGCCGCGATTACGACAATATTAATTATCTCGCCGCGCGTTTTTCCGTGCTGTTCACGCCCGGCGATTCCTTCGAAAACTACACGGTCGTCAGCTATCTCGACCGGAAGGAACATGGCGGCAGTTCGCAGCTCCATCTGATCAATCCGGGCTTTTACGGCAATGTGTTCGATTCCGTTGTGGCGCAGCAGAAAGCCTGGGGGCCGCGGCGCGTGGCCTATAACGGGCAACAGGCGGACAGGCAGGAAATCCTGATGGTCGCCAACCAGACCCGGATCGACCTGACGCCTGACATCACGCTCAAGAATATCATCAGTTATTCCACGTTCCGGAACGATGCCCGGATCGATGTCGACGGATCGTTGATCCCCGGCATCCAGTATTACCCGACCGGTCTGCCCGGCGGGTTGCAGAACAACGGCACGCCCGCGTTCAACCAGTTCACCGAGGAACTGCAACTCTCCGGCAAAACGCTGAACGACATGCTCGATTGGACAGTAGGGGCCTATTACCAGCGCAACACCCCGAAGAAGAACCTGACAGCCCAGGAACTGGCGATTTTCGGCGCGCCGACCGTGCATTTCTCGCAAGGGGACAAATTGACCAGCAAGGCCGCCTATGTGCAGGCAACACTCGATTTCGGGGCGTTTTCCCCTTCGTTGCAGGGGTTGAAGCTGACGGGGGGCATCCGCCGCACGCATGACCGGCGCAAGGACTATGCGGATCGTTACTATCCCGATCTGCCGGGGCAGCCCTGCGAATATGTGCCCGCCACCTATCCGAACTGCCGCTATGATTTCCCTGCCCGCTCTTTCAAGGCCACGACTTATACCCTTGGCCTCAATTACCAGATCAGCGAGGCGACCATGCTCTACGCAACGGCGCGGCGTGGTTTCAAGAGCGGCGGGTTCAACCTGCCTGCGGTGCCTTCCGAAGGGTTTGCCTCGTTCGGCCCCGAAACGGTCGACGATATCGAAATCGGCGCGAAGACCAGAACCACATTGGGTGGCATGCCGCTGAATGCGTCGGTTGCGGTGTTCCGGGACAAGTTCAAGGATATCCAGCGTGCCTTGCTGTTCCCGTCGGGAACCAGTTTTGCGCTCTATCTCGTCAATGCCTCCAGCGCGACGATCAAGGGTTTCGAAACGCAGGTGGATATCAACCCCACGCCCGAATTGAAGCTGGGCGCCCGCTATTCCTATCTCGATTCCAAATACGGCACTTTCATCGATCCGGTTTCGCAGGCCAGTTACACCGGCCTGTCACTGCCTTACACGCCGAAACACAAGCTGACCTTGATGGCCGGGTATAACAAGGATCTGGGCAATGCCGGCACGATCGAGCTTGGCGCGACCTGGTCATACCAGAGCAGCTATCGCAATCTCGATGCCTTTGACCCGGATATCGTCGTCAAGGGGTACAGCCTGCTTTCGCTTAACGCGGGCTGGAACGGGATCATGGGCAGCGATTTCGATCTGAGCCTCTATGCCACGAATGTCACCAACAAGCTCTATCGCGTGGGTGGCGGCAACTATTACAACTCGCTCGGGTTCACCACGTCGATCTATGGCGAACCGCGTATGGTCGGTGCGCGGCTGACCTATCACTTCGGTGGCGCAGCGGATTGACGGCCCGGCTGGGTATCGGGGTGTTGCAGGCGATGCAGCACCCCGGACCCGGCGGATATCTCAGTTGGGCGCAGGCAGACAGGTGCGTGGGCCGGTATCGGTGGCTGCGCGGGCTTTCTCGTTCTGCCCGGCACCCGGTGCGGTGATCGCCATGATGCAGGGTGCTTTGCCATCTAGGGCGATGGTCAGCAGATAGCGGGTCGGTTTTTCCGGTTTTTCCGGATCTTCCACCAGCGCATAGCGCAGGATTACCGTGTCCGGCTCCACGGTGTTGCCGCTGCGCAGGCCGCGCCATTCGATCGTATCGCCAATGCTGCTGAAGCCGCCGCTCCTGGCCGCAGGGGAAAAATCGACATCCTGTCGGGAACCGTCGGGGGCCACGATCGCCACGGTTTCGCGCAGATCGCTCTCGTTCACTCTGAGCCCGTATCCGCCCACGCCGGGGCATTCGGATACCGAGTACGCTTCGTCCGCGTTCAGTTCGACCACCTTGCAACTGTCGAGTTTGGTATATTGCGATGTGCGCCCGGCGGCCGGGTTGGTGGTGTCAGCGTTGCCTTGCGTGGGTGCAGCGGGGCCTTGTGCGGACGCGCCCGGCGCGGCTTCGCGGCCTTCATCGGCGGGTTCGGACGAACAGGCCACGGCCAGCAGCGACAGGGCGGCAATCGTCAGGGTGCGTTTCACGGCGCGATTCTCCTTCCTACGCTCCGGGATTGCCGCCAACTGGCGGTTCAGGAACAATGCGCGATGATATCGTCCGCGTAGCGTTTGATGCTGTCCTTCTTCTGTTCGAGCGTTGTCGGCCCTTCGTAATACATCAGCCACGGCGTGCCGATGATATGGGTGACCCCTTCGTCTTCCAGGCGGCGCAGGCCGTCGGGATCGCCTACGTCCATCGGGGTGGCCATGACATCGAACGGCAGATGATCGCGCCCCACATCCTTGCGCATGGCGCGGATCTGGCGAATGCTGTCCACGATATCCGCTGCGGGTTGCAGATCGGACAGCCAGCCATCGCCCAGATGCGCGGCGCGGCGCAGCGCGGGGCCCGAAATGCCGCCGACCCAGATGGGCACATGGCCTGTGGGGCGCGGGTTCGCCTCGACCTTGTCGAACTGGTAGTACTTGCCGTCGTAGCTGACGTAATCGCCCGTCCACAGCAGACGCATGATTTCGATCATTTCGTCGCAGCGCTTGCCGCGCGTGTGGAAATCCTGCCCCAGAAGGCCGAATTCATCCTTCGACCAGCCCACACCGATAGTCAGCACCTGGCGGTTGTTCGAGACGTTGGAAATGGTCGCAATCGCCTTGGCCACCTGAAACGGATTGCGCATCGGCAGCACGAAGGCGTTGGTGGTGAAACGGATCGTTTTGGTCGCCGCTGCAAGGGCGCCCATCATCACCAGCTGATCCGGCCATTCGGTGAATTCGGGCCAGCGCCGCGCGCCATCGGCCGTATAGGGATAGGGCGTGGTCAGTGTCTGCGGATTGGCGACATGGTCGGACATCGTCACCATAGCCCAGCCTGAGTCTTCGGCCGTCAGGGCGATCTCTGGAATTTCGGCCACTGGCGTCATGAAGGTCGAGAGGGCAAATTTCACGGAAACAGGCTCCTTGTGTTTATCGGATGCTGGGGGCGCTCCACGGGCCGGTGCGATGCCGACCGTCCCATCGGGCCATCATGTCACGAGGGCCCGCGTCAGGGCAAGTGCGGCGGTACGGCGCGAACAGGGCGCGGGCGGCCCTGATTGTTCGCCGTCAGGGCAAGGCGTGCAGGCGATAACGCAGCGTGGCCGTGCCGTTCGCGGGGATGCGCGCGCGCCACTTTTGCTGGCCTTCGTGTTTTTCAATCCGGCCGGAGATTTTCTCGAACCGGTAATTTTCGGACATGCGCAGCGGTGCCTCGAACTGGATGGGCCAGGGGTTGGCGTTGCTGACAACGACTTCGTATTCGTCATAGCCCTTACGTTCGCCAACCTGCTGCACATCGATGTGCACCTGTGTCGCATCGCCCGTATCGATATCGACGGTCTGGCCGATCGCACTATCGCGTATCACGCCTTCGCCCGACAGGACGGGCGTGCCCGTGACAGGCTGGAACACCACCACCTGCCCGGCAGGCAAGGCCCGGCCCAGGCCATCTTCCTTGCGATTGCGCAGGCGCAGCGTCTGGCGCACGTCACCGGCGTTAGTGCCATCGAGAGGGGCGATGTAGATCGGCTCCAGCTTCACATCCGCCACCTGAAACAGCGCGACCTGTTTCTGCCCCATCGCGGCGACGGTTGTCGGCACCGGCACGCGATAGAGCTTCAGATCGCCCAGTTCTTCCTCGATAACGGTCACGGCCAGTGGCGCATCCATGACGGTAACGGCCCGGCGCTGCGCGGTGACGATGATTTCGCTCATGACGGGCGCTGGCATCGGCGCCATCGGCATGGGAATGGGCGGTTCGGCCACGGGCCGGAAGTAACAGTGGAACGACAACGTCTGGCCGCGATCCGGCGACCCGGCCGCCTCGTCCTCGCGGTTGACCTCACCCCCCACGACAGAGGTTTCCGCACCGGGGAAGCTGGTTACATCGCTGCTGGCCAGTGTCACCCACGCCAGAATATCGGCCTTGCGCCCGTCTTCGTGCATCTGGATGACATAGTTGCCTTGCCAGTCGAACCCCCAAGCCAGATAGGACAGCGACAGGGTGACGGTTTCCGCCCTGTCCGCATCGGTTGCCACGGATAGCGTGGGCTTTGCCGAAAGATCGGCAGGAACATCGCCAAACAGGATTTCGTCCTGCAGGCCGCAATTGGCCGCTTCAAATCCGCTGCGCGTCTGGAGAATGGCGGAGCCGGCAAGCCCCGACCGGATGATCGCCGGTTCTTCGCGCACTGTGCCGCTGGCGGGATCGGTGCGGCGCAAGGTGACAGGGCGGCCGAAACTGCGCGCGAAAAGATTGCCGGGCGAAAGCAGATCGGCATCGAGGTTCTTTTCCCGCACCCCCTTGGGCAGGCCGGTGACAATCGCGCTTTCCGGCAACATGCCCGCCGCCACCCCTTCGAAACGCAGGATCGCCTTGCCTTGCGGGATCGTGACCGTGCGGGTTTCGGTGACCAGCGCGTAGCCGCCCAGCCATTGCAGGTCCATGTTCTCATCCGGGCTGCGATCGGGAGCGCGGTAGATCGTCACGTGGACCGCATCCGGCGCGGGCGATGTCACGGCATCCTGCGCCTGTGCCGGGCCACCCAGCCACGGCATGCCTGCGGCCAGCAGCAGTGCGATGAACAGCCGCACTCTGCGCCGCACCGGCATTCCGGCATGGGGCGTTCTGGCGATGGATCGGGGCGGGATCACCCGGAGCGCCTCAGTAAACGGTATCGAACTGTGCGGTCAGCGTGACTTCGCCATTGGCGGGCACATCGACCAGCCACACGCGTTCGTCGCGCGATCGCTGCGTGCCCTTGTGGCTTTCCGAAGGGACGCGGACATCCCAGTACCAATAGTTGTCCAGCCCGGCCTGCACCACTTCGACCTTGACCGGTTCGGGGCGGGCGTTGGAGATCAGATAGCTCATCGATGTGCGGTAATAGGTGCGCGCGCGGCTGTATTCGACCTCGTGCGTTTCCTTGCCGTCAACGGTCACGCGATAACGGCCCGCGCGGACCCATTCGTCCGATGGGATTTCTTCCCGCTTGGTCACAATGGGCTTCACTTTGACGTCGAATGCCTCACCCGTCTTGATCGCCATGCCCGATCCCATCGGCGTGTGGTCGATGCTGTTTTCGCCGATGAACTGCGGTTGGCCCTGTTTGTCGCGCATATACACGCGGATGATTCCGGCGGGCAGGGCATCGCCCAGGCCACCCTCCCGCGAGGAGGAGAAGCGCAGCACTGTGTCCACGCTCTGCGGGTCATCGCTGCTCCCCATCCAGCCATTGCGGTAATAGTATCCCTTGCTGGCCGGGACATCGGATACGTTGAGGAAACTGACCTGTTTCTGCTGGGCATTGGCGACAGTGGTCCGCCCGTCGATGGGATAGACGTAATAATCGCCCAGCCGCTCGCGATCGGCGGATTGCGTGCCTGCGCTGTTGCCGGATGGGCGGCCGCCGCGCGAATTTCGCGGGTTATAGCTGTTGTAATCGTTTGCCCCGCCGGGATTACCCGCCACCAGCAGTACGCGCGCATTGGGGAAGGTGGTGCCGCTGGAATTGGTCAGCGTGATCCAGCCTTGCATGTCGAGCTTGCCCGCAGCCTCATCGAACAGGGCGACATAGTCTGCCTTCCAGCCGAAACTGCGCGACAGATAGTTGAGCGTCACCGGGCGTGTGCCCGCGCGCGTGGTATCGAGCGAAACCGACAGCGTGGGACTGGCCCGCAGATTGGGCGGCAGGCTGGAGAAGACGATCCGCGCGCCGTAATTCTGGAGGATCTCGATGCGGTTGCCGATGCGTAGCACCGTGCCCGCATTGTTCGCCAGAACCGTCGCTTCCTCGGTGGTTTCGGCGCCGGTCGCGGGATTGGTGCGAATGATCAGCACCTTCTGGCCCACGGCCTTGTCCATCAACTTGGCGGGTGTCAGCAGGTCGTAATCGAAATTCTGCTCGATTATGCCGGTGCCCTGCGCGGACAGCGTGACCGTTTCCGGGCGGATCGCTGCGGAAACATCGGGGAATTCCTGCCGTGACCGGCCGATGGCCAGATTCATCTGGCGGGTATCCTGTATCAGCGCCTGATCGTTGTTGTAGATCGTGATCGCCACGTCACCTTGCGCGGATTGGCCCTGCGCGGATTGTGCGAATGCCCCGGACGGCAAGGTGAGAGCCAAGGAGCCCAGTGCGAGCAGTGCCGATCTCATGCGTTATTCCCCTGATTGCAATGCGCATTTAAGGGGGCGAAAGCTTAACGTTTCATGGATGCGCCGGATGGTGGGAGCATCTGCGTGGTGATGGGGGTGTGGATAGGCCCGGTCTACGTGCGTCGGTGATGTGGGCAGGGCCTGAACAGGATAGGCCGGGCCGAATGCGCGTGGGCCGATGCGGCCGCGGTACCGGAAATGCAAACGGGACCGGGACACCAGCCAAAGGCTGACGCACCGGTCCCGCAAAAGACAAGGATCAGAAGCTGAACTTGATCCGTGCGTTCACGCCGTTCTGCGAGGTGCCGTCCCCGAACTGGCCGAAGTAGCCAAGCCCGAAGGTCGAACCCTTCGACAGTGCGATATCGAACCCGGCTTCAACCAGAACCGCATCCTTGGCGATGGCGACGCCATCGACGGAGAAGGCGCTGCTGCCGGTGAAGGCCTGCACCGATTCCGGCACGATATCACCGAAGGCGTGGCGCCAGCCCAGCGCACCGCGCAGGGAGGCCCCATTGCCGCCGACTTTCAGCGGTGCGGAAGCGCGCAGACCCAGCGAGGTGAAGGTCGTGCTGGTGGTGCCGCTCTTTACGTTGAGAGCGCCGAGCCCGCCGTCCTCGCTGAACGACTTGGAATGCAGGCTGACATGCGTCAGGCCACCGAACGGCGTAAGCGAAGCCGAACCGAGCGCGATATCGTAGCTCAGTTCACCGAAGGCCTGCAGCGTGCGCGCCTTGTAATCGCTTTCGAAGCTGCCGTTGAACCCGGCGAACGCCACCGAACGGTCAAGATCCACGCTGTGCCATGTGTGGCTCAGCCCGGCGCGCAGACCCAGCGGGCCCCACTTCTTGCCAGTGTAGATGCCGAGGTGCACGTTGTCGCTGTCAGCCGAAGCGCTGCGGCGCTTCATCTTCAGGTCGCTCTGGCTGTAACCGGCCGCGAGGCCGAGACGCCAGCCCGACAGGTCCACGTCCACACCCGCAATAACACCGCCGGTCGAGGTCTTCAGGCTTCCGGCATTGCTGTCGGCGCCATGATCGATCCACGAACCGAACCCGGAAATCCACGCAGCCGTGTTGGCTTCGCCATCGGCGTTCACATCATCCCGCAGGCGGGCGTTGATCGCGTCGGTGGTGAGATGCGCACTTTCGATCAGACCGGTCTTGACCGAGGCGTAACTGTCGCCCGCGAGCTGTTCGAATGCGCTGCGTGCCTGGGCCAGCGAGGTTTGGAACGCGATCGTATTGTACAGCGCCAGCGACGAACCCGACTGGGTCAGGCTGTCCAGTGCCGCCGCTGCTGCAAACTGGTTGCCGCTGGTGGCGGCCGACTGGAATGCATTGGCGGGGATGGAAACGGTCAGGTCCACCGTGTTGGCCGTGTAGGCGAGCGAGGTTTTCAGGAAGACCGAGCTGGTCGACAGCGAACCGAAGGTGCCATCAACGCCGCCTTCCGCGCTCAGGATCGTGTAGGTCTGAGCCTGCTTGTAGCTCTTGCTCAGGTCGAGCGCGGTAACCGTAACCGCACCGCCCTCCAGCGTTGCGATACCGCCTGCGGCGATACGATCGGCGTGGCCGGCCCCATCGATTTCCACTTCGTAGACCGAATCCGCACCGAAGGTCGCATTGCCGCCAACCACGACGAGGCCGATCGAGTTGCCCGGGCTGCCAATGCCCTGAAGGTTCAGGTCGCCGCCGATGACGACATTGCCGCCAAGCTTCGACTCTTCATCGACAGTGGCATTGCCCTGCACCACGATCAGGTTGGCTGCCGGGGGAATAAGGTCTTCAAGCGCGGGCGTGATCGAGGGGGGCAGGGGCGGTTGGGGGCATCGGGCACGCCGCCCAGGCTGCCACCGGAGAGCGACGAGCCGTTGTTGAGGTTCAGATCCCCCCCGATGGTGCCGCCAGCCGGGCTGAAGCCGAACGTGGTGTCATCACCGGTGAGATCGCCGGCGATATTCGTGCCAGGGGCGAAGTCCACCGTCGATCCAGGCTGTGCGGTCACACCTGCAACACCGTCGACCCGGCCTTCGAACTGCGCAGCTGCTCCGATGGTCAACAGCGTCTTGCCAGTCCCCTTGGGGTCGGTGTCGATGATGTTACCCTTGGTGTTCGAACCGTCGGCAAGCGTGAGCTGGAGCGTGCCGTCTGCGCCGTTGCCGGTGCGGGCGACCTGTACCAGGGTGCCGTTGTTGGCGGTGGCAACAGTGCCCGCGCCAAACGTCAGGCTGGCCAGATCGGTTGCACCCGTCAGTTGCACGTAGGCCGTGGGGGCATCGACGCTGGTCAGCGTCACGTCCTGAAGCGTGATCGTGCCCGTGCCGAAAATGGCCAGAGCGGGGGAATCGTCACCACTGGCGCTGATGCTGCCGCCGGTGATGGCAATCTTGCCGCCTGCCGACACAAATGCGCCAGGGGCCGTCGCACCGGTGGTTTCGATGACAGTGTCGGTCACCGTGATAATCCCGCCCGTGCCCGCAAAGTCATTGTTGGCGACAAGACCGGCGGCGTTGGCACCCGAGGTCTTGATCTGCGACCCGGTGAGCGTGATCGTGGAATTGGTTTCGGCCTGTGCGCCGAAACTGTACGCGCCGCTGGTGGTCACGTTCACGGTGCCGTCGATCGCGCCCCGGCCGATGGCGTGCAGGCCATAGGCGGCGGTGCCCGATGTGGTGATCGAACCGCCGGTGAAGTGGATCGCGCCGCCTGTCAGGCCAGCATCCTGTTGGGCGCTGGTCTGCGCGCCATGGGCGTTGAGGCCTGAGGTGGTGATTACTGCGGAGGAATTGATGGTGGAATCGTCATCCGCCAGCAGGCCGTAGGCGCGTTCGCCTGCAGTGGTGATCGTGCCGCCATTCACGGTGATCGTGCTGCCATCGGTGGCATAGGCGCCGAAGGTCCAGGCGGCGGCGGTGGAAATGTCCACGTCCGTGGCGATGATGGTGCCGCCTACCTCGCCGAGAACATCGTTGCTGGCGCGCAGACCATGGGCGGCGGCCCCTGTGGTGGTGATGGAACCACCGGTCAGCGTGATTGTGGAATAGGTTTCAGCGAGAGCGCCGAGGCCCTCGGAGCCGCTGGTTTCAATCATGACGGCGCCTTCGATCGAAGTGCCATCGACGGCGTGCAGGCCGAAGGATTTGTTGCCGGTCGTTTCGACCGATACATTCGCGCCGAGGACAATGCGCGAGAGGTCCTCGCCCGTCGGGCTGGAACCGTTGGCGCCGGACTGGATGCCGTGCGCGCGATCGCCCGTCGTGGTGACGGTCGTGTCTGAAACGGTGACTGTGGTGTCTTCGCCCGAGACGTTTTCGTAGACGAGGATGCCCCAGGCCCGTTTGTTGGGGCCGCTTGTCGCGGCGGTCACGGTGTTGCCGCTGAATGTCG
Organism: Caenibius tardaugens NBRC 16725; assembly: GCF_003860345.1. Classification (GTDB taxonomy): domain Bacteria; phylum Pseudomonadota; class Alphaproteobacteria; order Sphingomonadales; family Sphingomonadaceae; genus Caenibius; species Caenibius tardaugens. Next base: position 1,422,546 of record NZ_CP034179.1, on the reverse strand, counting down.
ATTCCGTTCCGCTCGCATCGCGGTGCGCCGCGCCATCCGTGGCGGTGTAAGGGTCGGCAAATGCGGAGATTGGGCAGAGCAGGGCAGTGGACATAGCTGTGGAGCCCAGAATCCGGGCCACGGTTTTATACGCGAATTGCATGAATTCCCCCAAGGAATTGTGAAATAAAAACTTGAAAATTTAATCAGTTATTTCTTATTTCGACCATTTCATTCTTCATTTCTGTAATGAAACAGAATTTCATTATCGCGTATTCCTGGTGGTGCAAGTTTAAAATTTCAATTTGGTGATAAAATATTGCAATAATGGTTCAATTTGAATGATTTATTCATAATCTCGTAAAATAACTTCGTGTAACAAAAGCTTTTTATGTGGATTCCTTTCAGATCGGGACCCATGTTTTATCCAATTGAAGACATACTATTTTATCCAGGGTGCGCTGGCTGGCGAGGCCGGGGCGTGCTTTCCCGGCAGTGCGGCGGTTAGGGGTTCCGCACTAACTCTCGCGTGTTTGGGCGGCGCCCCCCGAACGTTTCCGCATCGCCCCAGAATGCATTGCCCGTGGCGGGGCGAATCGCCCGCCATCCGTTTGCCGTTGACAGCGGATTTTATTTACGGCACGCAATGTCCTGTAAATTGCGGTCCGCATCACGGCGGGCGTAGGGGCAAGATCAACTGTCAGGAAGACCAACAATGCAGGATGTCATCGAACCTGAAGCGGTCACGAAGATCAGCGATAGCGAGGCCGATTATCTTCGTGGCGGCAAGGAGCCGTTGCGCAGCAGCGTTCTGACCAGCAATTCCGATTATCTCAACAATCCGCGCTTTCGTGATGTCTATGCCCAGATGGGGCTGAAGAAGGATGGGCACGATCTGCCCGCGGCCTATCTCATCCCCGATGTCAGCCGCGCCTTTGCCGAAGTGACCGACGGCGCGCGCCTGTTCGCGCTGTTGCATGACGAAAAGGCGCGCATTCCCGAATTCGCGGAATGGCTGGACGCGCGGTATACCAGCCGGTTCACCGCCGAAAACCTCAGCGGTTATGCCCCTGGGACACTGGGCGCGCGGATGCACGATTTCGTCGCGTCGAGTGGCATGGATATCGACTTCATGTTCCTGGGCGAAGCGGAGAACGATTACGACTATCTCAACAAGCGCCGCATCCAGAACCACGATATCGAACATATGGTGACGGGGCTGGACCCCAGCCCGGTGGGCGAAGTGGCGCTGATCGTCGCGCATACGGTGATGGCGTCGAACTATTTCTCCGAACCTTTCGCCAGCGAAGTGAACCGGTTCGGGATGTTCCTGACATCCACCGGGCTCATGCGGCTGGCCTGCCATTACGGCCATGTCGTCCCCGCCTATCTGGAAGGGATCGCGCGCGGGCGGGCGCTGGGCGAAAAACAGAAGCGGCCGCTGTTCATGGTCAGGTGGGAAGATTATCTCGACTGGACCATCGCCGATATTCGCGAGGAATTCCATTTCGAGGATGGCCCGGAAGAGGGGCACTGGACCTGGACGTTCGAAGCCAGCACGGGCTGAGCCCACGCCGGGCGGAACCCGTGGGGTTTTCAGGCAGCCGTCGCATCCTGCGGCGGCTGTGTGCGTTTTCAGGCCACGGGGTCGGCCAGCACGCCGTCTGTCACGATATGGCAGATGTCATCGACCATCCGATCATCGACCCCGAGATTGCTGAACAGCATGCGGTAGATGATCGTGCCGGTCATGATGTCGAACAGGGTATCGGCATCGGCGGTCTGGCGCGCGGTGCCGTTGGCTTTGGCCATGTCGACAATCGCCCGGAACTGGGCGCGGGATTCGTCTTCCAGCGGATCGTGCAGCGTGGGGCGCAGCGTGCTGTCCGCGAAAAAGGCGTTGAACAGGCCGATGGATGCCGCCCCCATCGCCGGGTCTTTGTAGCTGGAATAGAGCTGGTTGATCAGCGCGCGGACCTGTGCGCGAAACCCGTCTTCCGGCCGCGTCCGGGTAAAGCCGCCCTCCGTGCCGCGCAGCACATCCGCCGCGATATGGGCCTTGGTGGGCCAGCGGCGATAGATCGTGCCGCGGCTGACGCCGGTGGCCTGCGCCAACGCCTCGAATGTCAGTGCATCGTAGCCGCCCTGCGCGAGCAAGGTTCGCGCGGCGTCGAGCACCCTCGTAAACGTCTCTGGATTGCGCGGCCGCCCGCGGCTGCGTCTCAGAGATGTCTGTTCCTGCAAAAGGCGTCCTTTCTCGCGCGTTGGCCCCGCCCGGCAAGGGGCAGGCGCATGCGATAGCAGTGCTGCCCGTCGGGTCGTGCGCCGTCAATAGATGCAGCACGGCACGGTTCGCAATTCACCGATAAAATCCATAAATGAAGATTCATTGTTCACGATTGTGAATTTCTTGTTATGCAGTCGCCAAGGATGCGGGCACAAGTCCCGCACAGAGGGCATGGGTACAAGGAGAGGGACATGGGCCCGTTGCAAGGCATCAGGGTAATCGATCTGACTGCGGTACTGATGGGGCCATCCGCGTCCCAGGCGATGGGCGACATGGGCGCCACGATTATCAAGGTGGAGGCGCCCGAAGGGGATATCGTGCGGCAGATTCTGCCCGCGAAAAACCCTGGCATGGGGGCCATCTACCTTAACGCCAATCGCAACAAGCGGAGCATTTGCCTCGATCTCAAGCAGGCCTCGGGGCTTGCCGCGCTGAAAAGGATGGTCGCGGATGCCGATGTGTTGTTCTACAATATGCGGCCCGCCGCGATGGAACGGCTGGGGCTGGGGTACGAAACGATTGCCGCGATCAATCCGGCGATCATCTATGCCGGGGTGTTCGGGTTCGGGCAGGATGGGCCTTACGCCGCACGGCCCGCCTATGACGATCTGATTCAGGGTGCATCGGTAATGTCGCACCTGTTTGCCCGCGCCGGGGATGGCACGCCGCGCTATGTCCCTTCGGCGATTGCCGATCGCGTGGTCGGGATCACCGCGATGGGGCACGTCTGCGCCGCGCTGGTCCATCGCGAACGCACGGGAGAAGGACAGCGGGTCGACATTCCGATGTTCGAGACGATGACCAGCGTGGTGCTGGGCGATCATCTGGGCGGTTACACGTTCGATCCGCAGCATGGGGAAGGGGGCTATCCCCGGCAGCTTTCGCCCTATCGCCGGCCCTATCGCACGCAGGACGGCTATGTCTGCGCGCTGGTTTACAACGACAAGCAGTGGACCAGTTTCCTTGCAGCCATCGGGCAAAGCGATCTGCCCGAACGCGATCCCCGCTTTGCCAACTATGCCAGCCGTGCGGCGCATATCGATTTCGTCTATGCGGAACTGGAAAAGATGTTTCTGGATCGCACCACCGCGCAATGGATGGACTTGCTGGCGCGGGCGGATGTCCCGGCGATGCCGATGCACGATTTCGAATCCATACAGGAAGACCCGCATCTGAAGGCGGTCGGCTTTTTCCGCGAGGTCGAACACGAAACCGAAGGGCGCCTGCGCCTGATGGACATGCCCACCCGGTGGTCGCGTACGCCCGTGGAATTCACGCACCTGCCCCCGCGTCAGGGCGAACAGGGGCGCGAAATTCTGGGCGAATTCGGGTTCAGCGGCGCGGAGATCGCCGCGCTGGAGCGCGATCACGCATTGATCCTGCCGCCCCCTGCAAACGATGCCAGCAACGCGGCCTGATCGGAAGACTGGCCCGATGCCCGGTCACCGGGCATGACCCGGGCAAGAGCGTAAACACCAATACGGGGATAGCCCATGGCAGGTTTGTATTTTGATGAATTCCACACCGGGCAGGCGTTTCACCACCCCCTGTCGCGCACGGTGACGGAACACGACAATATTTCGTTCAGCCTGATGACGCACAATCCGCAGCCGCTGCATATCGACGCGCATTTCGCGGCGCAGACAGAGTTCGGGCAGCCGCTGTTCAACAGCATGTACACGCTGGCGATCCTTGTCGGCATGTCGGTGTACGACACCACGCTGGGCACCACGCTGGGCAATCTGGCGATGAATGATATCACATTCCCGCGCCCGGTTTTTGCAGGCGATACGCTGCGGGCCCATACCAAAGTGCTGTCGACCCGGCCGAGCAAATCGCGCCCGGGGCAGGGGATTGTCGAATTCGAGCACACGGCAAGCAATCAGAAGGGCGAAATCGTGGCGATCTGCCGCCGTACCGCGCTGATGATGGGGCGGCCGGAAAAACAAGGTGAGGAGTGAGAGGATGAGCGGGATCGTACGTCAGGATAAACTCTACATCGGCGGCGAATGGGTCGATCCGATCGATGGCGATGTGGTGCCGACGATCGATCCTTCGACGGGCGAACCCTGGGCCGAAGTGGCCTTTGGCGGGCCGAAGGATATCGATCGTGCGGTGGCCGCGGCGAAGGAGGCGTTCGAAGGGCCGTGGCGGCGCATGCCGGTGACCGAACGCGCCGCCCTGCTGCGCCGTTTCGCCGAAATCTACACCCGCCGCACCGAAGAACTGATCCAGCTGGAGGCGCGCGACAGCGGCCGGGCGATCCGCGAGGTGCGCGGCGACGTCGGCAATCATGCCAACTGGTTCTACTGGTTCGCTTCACTGGCGGACAAGATGGGCGGGCGCACGATCCCGTTTGACGAGAGCGTGCATATCTTCACCACCCGCCAGCCGGTGGGTGTGGTCGGCGGGATCACGCCATGGAACGTGCCGCTGCTCTCCACCGTGTGGAAGCTGGCCCCCGCGCTGGCCGCCGGATGCACTTTCGTGCACAAACCGGCCGAACAGACGCCGTTCACCGCGTTCGAACTGGCCCGCATGGGTGAAGAGGCCGGGTTGCCGCCGGGCGTGCTCAACACCGTGCCCGGCTATGGCCCAACCACGGGGGCGCATCTGGTCGGGCATCGGGATGTCGACAAGATCAGCTTCACCGGGGAAGGCCGCACCGCAGCGGAAATCCAGCGCGCCGGCGCCGGATCGCTCAAACGCTATTCCTTCGAACTGGGGGGCAAGTCGCCGCATATCCTGTTCGAGGATTGCGATCTCGAACAGGCGCTCAACGCGGCTACCGGCTCGGCCTTCGTGGTTTGCGGGCAAAGCTGCGCGCTGGGATCGCGGCTTTATGTCCACCGTTCGATCTATGGCCGGGTGGCGGAAGAAATCGCCCGCCGAGCAGGCACGATCCGGGTCGGCAATGCCATGGATGCAAATACCCAGATGGGGCCGCAATCGAGCATCGCGCAGTTGGAGAAGACACTCTCCTACATCGATATCGGCAAGCAGGAAGGGGCCACGCTGCTGGCGGGCGGATCGCGGATCGAGGAACTGGGCAAGGGCTACTACGTGCGCCCCACGGTGTTTGCCGATGTGACCAGCGACATGCGCATCGCGCGCGAGGAAATCTTCGGCCCGGTCGTTTCGCTGATCCCGTTCGATACGGAAGAGGAAGTCATCGCACTGGCCAACAACACCCGTTACGGGCTGGCCGCCGGGCTGTGGACCCGCGATTCCGCCCGGGCGCACCGGGTGGCGGCGCGGATCGATGCCGGGATCGTGTGGGTCAACACCTATCGCTTTATCCGCTGGTCGACCCCTTATGGCGGGTTCAAGGGCAGCGGTGTGGGCCGTGAAAACGGGGTGGAGGCGATGGACGCCTATCTCGAAACCAAGACAACCGTGATCAGCACGACCGGCGCTTTTGCCGATCCCTACGCAATCTGACGGAGGATGTGATGAAGACTTACAGCATTGTCGAATTCGGCGCGCCACTGGCGGAACGCGAAGTCCCGGTGCCCGCGGTGGAAGGCCGCGAAGTTCTGGTGAAGATGAAGGCGGCCGGCATGTGCCATTCGGACCTGCACATCTGGGAAGGCGGCTATGATCTGGGGCATGGCAAGAAGATTTCCATTGTCGACCGGGGCACCCCGCTGCCGTTCACCATGGGCCATGAAAATGCGGGCGAGGTGGTCGCGGTGGGCCCCGATGCGCAGGGCGAGGTTACAGTCGGGCAGAACTATGTCGTCTATCCGTGGATCGGTTGCCGCCAGTGCGAAACTTGCGCCAGCGGGTTCGAGAACATGTGCCTGCAACCGCGCCATATCGGTATCCACGAACAGGGCGGTTATGCCGAATATCTGTGGGTGCCCGATCCCAAGTACCTGATCCCTATCGGTGATCTCGATCCGGCCGCGATGGCGCCCTATGCCTGTTCCGGGCTGACGACCTTCAGCGCGATCCGCAAGCTGGGCGATGTGGTGCAGAGCAAGCCGATCGTGATTATCGGCGCGGGGGCGCTCGGGCTGATGGCGCTGCGCAACCTGCGCGCGATTGGCGCGAAAGGGGCGATCTCGCTGGATATCGATCCGGCCAAGCGCGAACTGGCGCTGGAAGCGGGCGCGATTGCGGCCTTCGATCCCAACGATGCGGATATCGTCGCCAAAGTGCACGCAGCCTGCGGCGGCACCTGCATGGCGGTGATCGATCTGGTCGGCAGCCCGCAGACCACGGCGATGGGCGTGGACATGCTGACCAAGGGCGGCAAGCTGGTGATGATCGGGATGTACGGCAATCTGGCCAACTTCCCGCTGGCCATGATTGTGCTCAAGGGGCTGACGATCATCGGCAGCCTGCTGGGCACGCTGGACGAACTGCACGAGCTGATCGGGCTGGTGCGTGCGGGCAAAGTCGCGCCGATCCCGCTCGAACGCCATCCGCTCGACTGCGCGAACCAGACCTTGCTGGAAATCCGCGACGGCAAGGTGCGCGGGCGCGCCGTGCTCTGTTCCTGATCGGGTAGAGGCAGCAGGCCGATGGATTTCACACTGACCGAACAGCAGGAAGCCATCCGCGAGGCGGTGGCCGGTATCTGCCGCAATTTCGGGGATGATTACTGGCTGAAACGCGATCGGGAAGGCGGCTTTCCCGAGGATTTCTACGCCGCCTTCGCTGAGGCGGGGTGGCTGGGAATCTGCGTGCCCGAAGCCTACGGCGGGTCCGGCCTTGGTATTACCGAGGCCGCGATCATGATGCGCGCGATCGCGGAATCGGGCGCGGGCATGTCGGGGGCATCGGCGCTGCATATCAATATCTTCGGGCTGAACCCGGTGGTCGTGTTCGGCACCGAGGAACAGCGCCAGCGGATGTTGCCGCCCATGGCGCAAGGCCGGGAAAAGGCGTGCTTCGCGGTGACGGAGCCCAATACCGGGCTCAATACCACGCAGTTGAAGACCCGCGCCGTGCGGCACGGCGATCGCTATGTCGTGGATGGGCAGAAAGTGTGGATTTCCACCGCGCAAGTGGCCGACAAGATTCTGCTGCTGGCCCGCACCACCCCGCTGGAGGAGGTGGCCCGGCCGACGCAGGGGTTGAGCCTGTTCTACACCGATTTCGACCGGATGAAGATCACGGTCCACGAAATCGAGAAGATGGGCCGCAAGGCGGTGGATTCGAACGAACTGTTCATCGAAGGGTTCGAAATCCCGGTGGAAGACCGGATCGGGGAAGAAGGCGAAGGCTTCCGCTATATTCTCGAAGGGATGAACCCCGAACGCGTGCTGATCGCATCCGAAGCGATCGGGCTGGGCTATGTCGCCCTGCAGCGCGCCACCGGCTATGCCACGGAACGGCAGGTGTTCAACCGCCCGATCGGGATGAACCAGGGCATCCAGCATCCTTTGGCGCGCAACTGGATGAATCTGGAAGCAGCCTGGCTGATGACGATGAAGGCCGCGTTCGAATACGACAACGGCCTGCCCTGCGGGGCCAGCGCCAATTCCGCGAAATACCTTGCCGGGGAGGCCGGTTTCGATGCCTGCCAGCAGGCGGTGATGACGCATGGGGGCTTCGGCTTTGCCAAGGAATTCCATGTCGAACGCTATTTGCGGGAATCGCTGATCCCCCGGATCGCCCCGATCAGTCCGCAACTGGTGCTGTGCTTCATTGCCGAGCGTGTGCTCGGCCTGCCGAAGTCGTACTGAACCATGGAAGCGCCGGGAACAGCGCGAAAGGGGCCGCTGGCGGGGCTGCGGATCGTGGAATTCGCGGGCATCGGCCCGTGCCCGATGGCGGGCATGTTGCTGGCTGATCTGGGCGCCGACGTGATTATCGTGGACCGGATGGAACCGACCGGGCTGGGGATCGAACGCCTGCGCCAGTTCGATGTCTCGCGGCGCGGGCGGCCATCGGTGGCGGTCGATCTCAAGCAGGTTGCCGGGCGCGCTTGCGCGCTGGATCTGGTGGCCCGCGCCGATGCCGTGATCGAAGGGTTTCGCCCCGGGGTGATGGAACGGCTGGGGCTGGGACCGGAGGCGTGCCTCGCCCGCAATCCCGCGCTGGTTTACGGGCGGGTGACCGGGTGGGGGCAGGACGGCCCGCTGGCGCAAGCGGCCGGGCACGATCTCAATTACATCGCGCTGTCGGGCGCGCTGTCGGCCATTGGCCGCGCGGGGGAACCGCCCGCGATCCCGCTCAACCTGATCGGCGATTATGGCGCGGGGGCGATGATGCTGGCCTTCGGTGTGGTCTGCGCCCTGCTGGAAGCGCGGCAATCCGGGCAGGGGCAGGTTGTCGATGCCGCTATGGCAGACGGGACCACGACGCTGATGGCCGCCCTGTTCGGCATGGCGGCGGCGGGGCTGCATCGCGAAGGGCGGGGGACCAACCTGCTCGATTCCGGCGCCCCGCATTACGAGACCTATCAGTGTGCCGACGGGGAATGGATCACCGTCGCCCCGATCGAACCGAAATTCCGCGCGATCCTGTTGCAGGCAATCGGGTTCGATCCGGCGATGTTCCCCAATGTGAACGATCCGCGCACCTGGGTGGAGGGCAAGGCCCTGCTGGTGGCGCGTTTTGCCGAACGTTCGCGCGCCGAATGGTGCACCCTGCTCGAAGGGACCGATGCCTGTTTTGCCCCTGTCCTGCGCCTTTCGGAAGCGCCCGGGCACCCTCATGCCGTCGCGCGCGGCACTTTCGTGGACATTGAAGGGGTAACCCAGCCCGCACCGCAACCCCGGTTCAGCCGCACCGTGCCGGATACGCCGGGCGTGGTGCAGCCTGCGGGCGGCGGCGGCCATGCCGCGCTGCGCGCATGGGGGCTGTCGGACGACATGATCGCGGCATGGCTGGCGGAGGGCGCGGTGCATTGCGCGCCCGCTGTCACGGCGGCGGGCGGAGGCGGGGCATGAAAGTCCGGCAGGCTGCCAATGTCATCGAATTGCTGGAATTCTTTGCCGAACGGCTGCGCCCCGCTACGGCGGCGGAAATCGCCGATGCACTGGGCTGGCCCCGGTCGAGCACGTTCAATCTGGTGACGACGCTGGCGGAACTGGGCTATCTCTACGAACCGCGCGCGCGCGGCGGGCTCTATCCCACGTCGCGCTGGCTGGCGATGGCGCAGACGATTTCGGAAGTCGAACTGCTGCCCCAAGCGGTGCTGCGGATCGTGGCGCAGATCGCCGCGGAAACCGGGGAAACCACGCTGGTTGCCACTGCGGCCGGGCTCGATGCGATGGTCATGCATGTGGTCGAATGCGCCGCACCGATCCGCTATTTCGCGGCGGAAGGCAAACGCCTGCCGATCCATTCCTGCGCCACCGGCTGGGCGCTGCTGTCGCAAATGCCCCGGGCGCAGCGCAAGGCGCTGTATCGGCGGATCGTGTTCGAAGCCTATACCGCGCAATCGCCGCGCGATGCCGATGCGGTGGAGGCCCTGCTGGATCGCGGGGTGGCCCGTGGCTATTGCCTGAGTGACGGGGAACACAGCCCGCATCTGGTGGGGGTATCCGTGCCGCTGCAGATCGACGGGCGGCAACTGGCCATTTCAGTGGCGGGGCCGCAGTTCCGCTGTCTGGACAGGGCCGATGCATTTGCCGGGATCGTCAAAGCGGCGATTGCCGGGCTCAATCCATAGGAAAAGGGGATGGTTGCCATGGGATCAGAGCTATTTTCGGCACGCTCGCTGCTGTTCGTGCCGGGCGACAGCGAACGCAAGATGGAAAAGGCCGCGGCCAGCGCGGCGGATATGCTGCTGCTCGATCTGGAAGATGCCGTTGCCGAACCGACCAAACCCGCCGCGCGCGGGCTGGTACGGGCGTTTCTCGATAGGTGGGCGGGGGGAACCGCCCGTGGGTGCGGATCAACGCGCTGGATACCGAACATGCCCTGCCCGATCTGGCGGCGATTGTCGGCGGCAGGCCGGGTGGGGTGATGTTGCCCAAAGTGCGTTCGCGCGGCGATATCGAACGGCTGGACAATTACCTGACCGCGCTGGAAGCGGCGTCGGATATCCCTCTTGGCAGCGTGCGCGTGATTATCGTGTCGACCGAAACCCCCGAAGGGCTGTTTGCGATCGGTACTTATCGCGATGCCCCCAGGCTCGATGCGATGACCTGGGGCGCGGAAGATATCGCCACGGCTGTCGGTGCGTTGGACAACCGGGATGATGCGGGCGAATACGAACACTTCTACCAGATGGCGCGCAGCCTGTGTCTGGCCGGGGCGGCGGCGGCCCAAGTGGTGCCGATCGAAACGATTCACGGCAATTTCCGCGATCCCGAAGGGCTGAAGCGCACGGCCACGCTGGCGCGGCGGGCCGGTTTTCGCGGGATGCTGTCGATCCATCCCGATCAGGTGGATGTGATCAACGCGGCCTTTACCCCCACGGCGGAAGAAGTGGCGCGGGCGCGCCGCATCGTCGATCTCTTCGCCGCCAATCCGGGTGTGGGCGCACTGGGGCTGGATGGCGAAATGCTCGACGTTCCGCATCTCCGGCGCGCGCAGGATACCGTGGCACTGGCGGACCGGCTCGCCGCGAAATAGGCGCGGAAAACCGGGGCAGGGCAGAAGGGGTCGGGCGGAGCGGGGCGCAAGCGCTGCGCCAGCGGTTTCGGCACGTCTTTCCTACTTGCGCGATCTGCGCTTTATGCTGTGCGATGCCCCATCTCGTATCGCACCCCCTTCCGCAGGCTCTGCCTGTTATGGCGGGCGCGCCGTTCGTGCCGATTGCCGCCGTCGTGCGGCGGCGCGGTACCATGATACCGGCGCGAAAGGTCACACTGGTCACGTGGTTGTTATGCGCTTTCCCGGCCGCGTCAGCACGCAGGATTTGTAATAAAATTCATCGTTTTCACAATATTATATATGGACGCGGGATGCCTGCCGGTGGCGGCAGGGCGGCACAAGCTTCACGTTTCATGGCCGTTCTGTGTCAACCGGTCAGAGCCGGAAGACCCCGTAATGCGGATCGTCGATCGGGGCGTGCAGGGCGGCCGACAGACAGATGCCCAGCGCGTTGCGGGTATCGACCGGATCGAGAATCCCGTCATCCCACAGTTCCGATGTGGCGTAATAGGCGCTCTGTTCGCGGCGGTAATCTTCCAGCACGGGGTCGCGGATCGCCGCGATCTCTTCTGCCGACAGCGTGCGGCCTTCGCGTTCGAGCTGGCGGATCTTGATATCGCTCAGCACGTTGGCGGCCTGTTCCGCGCCCATGACCGACGTCGATCCACCCGGCCACGAAAACAGGAAGCGCGGGTCGAACGCCCGGCCCGACATGCCATAGACCCCGGCGCCGAACGCCCCGTTGCAATTGATCGTGAACTTGGGAACCGAAGCCCCCGAAACCGCCATGATCAGCTTCGCGCCGTCCTTGGAAATGCCGCGCCGTTCGTATTCGCGCCCGACCATGAAGCCGGTGATATTCTGGAGAAACAGCAGTGGGGTGCGGTTCTTGTCACACAGCTGGATGAAATGCGCCGCTTTCAGCGAACTGTCGTTGAACAGCACGCCATTGTTGGCGAGAATGCCCACCGGATAGCCCCAGATATGGGCGAAACCGCAGACCAGTGTGGGGCCATAGGCGGGCTGGTATTCGTGGAAACGGCTGCCATCCACCATGCGCGCGATCAGTTCGCGCATGTCGAACACGGTGCGGCTGTCGCGCGGTAGAATGCCGTAGATGTCCTGCGGATCGTAGGCCGGGGCTTCGGGTTCGCGCATGTCCACCCGCGCCTTTTCCCCGCGCGTCCAGGTGCCGACGATCTCGCGCGCGATGGCGAAGGCATGGGGTTCGTTCGCGGCGGGGTAATCGGCCGTGCCCGAAACGCTGGTATGCATATCCGCGCCGCCCAGTTCCTCCACCGTGACCACTTCGCCCGTGGCCGCTTTCACCAGTGGCGGCCCGCCGAGGAAGATGGCGCCCGTGCCGCGCACGATCACGCTGTAATCGCTCAGCGCCGGGATATAGGCGCCGCCTGCGGTGCAATGGCCCAGCACGATGGAAAGCTGGGGCAGGCCCATTTTCGAAAGGATCGCCTGATTGCGGAATATCCGCCCGGCGTAATACCTGTCGGCGAAGAGTTCGCGTTGCAGCGGCAGAAATCCCCCGGCGGAATCGCACAGGTGGATCATCGACAGGTGGTTTTCGATCGCGATGTCGAGTGCGCGGACGATCTTCTTGACCGAAAGTGGGTACCATGCGCCGCCTTTGACCGAGGCGTCATCGGCATGGATCACGACCTCGCGCCCGGCCACCACACCGATCCCGGTGATCTGGCTGGCGCCCGGGGCATCGCCGCCATAGGCCATGTTGGCGGCCAGCGTGGACAATTCGAGAAACGGGGTGCCGGGGTCAAGCAGCAGCTTCAGCCGTTCGCGCGGCATCAGCTTGTTTTGCCGGGCCAGCCGTTCGCGGTCACGCTCGGGCCGGTCGTGCCGTGCGGTGTCCTGCCTGCGGTGCAGCTCTTCGGCCAGCGCGCGATTATGCGCGGCATTGGCGAGGAAGCTTTCGGAGCGCGGATCAAGTTGGGAGACGATGCGGGACATGGTGTCAGTCCTCCCCTTCCAGCGTGACCAGCACGGCATCGCGATCAAAGCTTTGCCCCGCGGCGAAAGTGACCGTGGCCACCACGCCATCGCGTGGGGCCTTGATTGCGGTTTCCAGCTTCATGCTTTCGATCACCATCAGGGTATCGCCCGCTTGCACTTGTGCGCCCGGTTCGGTGGCGACGGCGATCACCGTGCCGGGCATGGGTGCGCGGATGGTGCCCGATGCGGCCGCGTCGTCGCCCGCGCCGAGGAAGCGGACCGGATCGTGCAGGATCACCGCGTGCGCCGCGCCGTCGATATGGACCCACACCTGATCGCCCGCCACGGCAAGGACGACCGACACGCTCTGCCCCTCGATATGGAGCAGGGCCGCACCATCGCCCGTTGCCGCCGGAGTGAGCGCGACGGCGCAAGCGCCGCCATCATAGAGCAGGCGATAGCTGCCCTTGTGCCCCGAAAGCCAGGCATCGGCGCGTTCGCCATCGATGGTGAAAATGTGTTTCACAGGTTGCGCCATGTTCCGATTGCCGCGTGGAGCGGCGGCACCGCATCGGCGGCATCGCGCACCGCGCGCAGCGACAGGGCCGACGCACCAAGGATGCGGGCCCGCGCTGCATCGGTGAGCGGCGGATCGGGCAGCAGTTCGGGCTTTTCGGCAATGGTTCCGGTGTGGAACTGGCCCGCGCGAAAATCGGGATCGGCCAGCAACCGGCGCAGGAAGGCATTGTTCGTGACACAGCCCAGCAGCACCGTTTGCGCCAGTGCGGCATCGGCCCGGGCGATGGTGTCGGCGCGATCGGCGCCATGCACCACGATCTTGGCCAGCATTGGATCGAACGCGGCGCTTATTTGGCCACCTGCGACGATCCCGGCATCGGTCCGCACGCCGGGCGCGGGGCGGAACGCCAGCACCGGGCCTGTGGTGGGGGCGAAATCGCGCGCGGGGTCTTCGGCATAGAGCCGCAGTTCGATGGCGTGGCCGGTGATTGCCAGATCATCCTGCGCGAAACCCAGCGGCTGCCCGGCGGCGATCCGCAACTGGTCCGCCACCAGATCGCGCCCGGTGACTGCTTCCGTCACCGGATGTTCGACTTGCAGCCGGGTATTCATTTCGAGGAAATAGACAGCACCCTGACCATAGATGAATTCCACCGTGCCTGCGTTGCGATAGGCGACAGAGCGGGCGATGCCGGCCGCGATTTCGCAGATCGCGTCCCGTTCTTCGGGGGTGAGGGCGGGCGACGGGCTTTCCTCTATCACTTTCTGGAAACGCCGCTGGATCGAACATTCGCGTTCGAACAGGTGGACGACATTGCCCTGCGCATCGCCCAGCACCTGCACTTCGATATGGCGCGGCTGTTCGACATAGCGTTCGGCATAGAGCCGTCCGTCACCGAAATAGCGTTCCCCTTCGCTGCGGGCACGGGCGATCTCGTCCTCCAGCAAGGCAAGATCGCGCACGATCCGCATGCCCTTGCCGCCGCCGCCCGCTGATGGCTTGATCAGCAGCGGCGCGCCGACCGCGCGGGCGCGGGCAACGAAAGTGGCCGGATCGTCATCCTCGATGGCGGAGGGGGCGACCGGAAAGCCGCGTTCCGCCACGAAATCGCGCGCGCGCGCCTTGTCGCCCATCAATTCGATGGCTTCGGGCGTGGGACCGACGAACGCCATGCCCGCCGCCGCCACCGCACGCGCGAACCCGGCGTTTTCCGACAGGAATCCGTAACCAGGGTGGATTGCCTCCGCCCCCGCGGCCTTTGCCCTGGCGATGATCTGCGGCCCATCGAGATAGGCGGCGACCGGAGTGGGGCCGTCGATCTCCACCGCCGCGTCTGCCAGCAGCACAGCCGGGGTGTTGCGGTCAATCGCATGGAACACCACGATCCCGCGCATGCCCATGGCCTGCACCGTGCGCAGGATACGCGCCGCGATTTCGCCGCGGTTGGCGATCAGTACGGAACGGAACGGCGCCGTCATCCCGCAGCCATCCCGCCAAGCAGCAGGGCCGTGACCTTGCGCGAAATGTCGGGGACATCGAGCGGGGTTTCGGTGCTGATGTGCCGCCAGGCGATATGTTCGATCCCGCCGAACAGCATGTCGCGGACAAAGCGCCGGTCGATGTTCGCAGGCAGCGCGCCTTCGGCAATGCCGGTCTCCAGCACGGGGGCAAGCAATGCGGTGTAGCGGCGGTTGAGCGCCTGCGAATCCGAACCAACATAGCCTTCGAGATTCCGCACCTCGGTAATGAACAGGCGGCACAGCCCGGTGTCCCGCGCGAAGACGGCGACATGATGTTCGATCAGCCGTTGCAACCGTGTGCGGAAATCGGGTGCGGCGGCGATGGCTTGCGCCACTTCTTCGAGAATGCTGCCGTAGAAGTCATCGAGAACCGCTTCGAGCAGTTCGCGCTTGCCATTGAAGTAGCGGTAAATGAGCCCATCGCTGGTGCCGGCAATCTTGGCGATATCGGCGATGGCGGTGCCGTTGAAACCTTTCGTGGCAAAGACATCGCGCGCTGCCGCGATAATCGAGTTGCGCCGGTCCTGTAATCGTTCTGCGGATACCCTTGGCATCGTGCGGTTCGGGCCCTTCGTTCGACCCCGATGGTCGTTGACACTATAATGAATGACGTTCATTATAGTGTCAACGAGAGAACGGAGAGGAGGTGCGGGAACGTGCCGTCAGCCCCAAAGGTCATCATCAGCTGCGCGATCACGGGCTCGATTCACACGCCGTCGATGTCGCCCCATTTGCCCGTTACGCCGCAGGAAATCGCCGAAAGCGCACTGGGTGCGGCAGAAGCGGGCGCCGCGATTGTCCATCTTCATGCGCGCAATCCCGCCGATGGCAGGCCTGACCAGAGCCCGGAAGCGTTCGAACCGTTCCTGCGCGTGATCAAGCAGCGTTCGGACGTGGTCGTGAATCTGACCACGGGCGGTTCCCCCTATATGGCGGTGGAAGAACGGGTGCGCCCCGCCGAAGTCTGGCGTCCTGAAATTGCCAGCCTGAATATGGGGTCGATGAATTTCGGGCTGTTCCCCATGCTCAACCGCTACAAGGCATTCCAGCATGACTGGGAACGCCCGATGCTGGAAGGCAGCCATGATCTGGTGTTCCGCAACAGCTTCAAGGACATCCGTTATGCGCTGGACACGCTGAACCAGACTGGCGCGCGCTATGAATTCGAATGCTACGACACCAGCCACCTTTACAACCTGCACTATTTCTGGAGCGAAGGTTTGGTGCGGGCGCCGCTGTTCATCCAGACCTGTTTCGGTCTGCTGGGCGGGATCGGCAGCCATCCCGACGATGTGATGCATATGAAGCGGACGGCCGATCGGCTGTTCGGTGACAACTATCGCTGGTCGGTGCTGGCCGCCGGGCAGGCGCAGATGAAAGTGGCGGCGATGGCCGCGTCGATGGGCGGCCATGTCCGTGTCGGGCTGGAGGATTCGCTCTGGCTCGGGAAGGGGCAATTGGCGCAAAGCAATGCGGCGCAAGTCACCCGGGTGCGGCAAATCCTGGAAGGGCTGGGGCTGGAAATCGCCACGCCTGATGATGCCCGCGAAATTCTGTCGCTCAAAGGGGGCGATCATGTCGGCTTCTGAGGGCCTGTCGCCCCGCCCCGCCATCGGGGTGAGCGCGATGCTGGCGCGCACAGTGCAGGTGCATGGGGCATCACTGGCCGTGATTGATGGCGACAGGCAGCAGACCTGGGCGGCCTATGCCGACCGGGTGGCGCGCGGGGCGGAAGCCTTGCGCGCGCTGGGCGTCGGCCATGGCGACAGGGTGGCCATTCTTGCGCTGACCAGCATGGAATTTTTTGAACTGCTCGCGGCCGTCCCCCGGGCAGGCGGGATCATGGTGCCGCTCAACTGGCGCTGGACCGTGAACGAACTGCTCCACGCCGTGGCCGATTGCGAACCGGCTGTTCTGCTGTTCGATGAACGCATGGCGGCCACAGGCGCGGCGCTGGCGCAGGCGCACCCGGATATGAAAGTGGTTGCGCTCACCCCCGGGCTTTCCGGATTGCCGTTCTACGGGGATATGGTCGACGCGCATTCTGCGGGGGAGGATGCGGGGCGCGGCGGGGATGATGTCTATCAGCTGGGCTATACCGGCGGCACCACCGGCACGTCGAAAGCGGCGATGCTGTCGCACCGCAATGTCTTGTCAGAGGCCATGTGCTGCTGGGCGGAAGGCATTTTGCGCAGCGACTGCATCTATCTGGTCAACGGGCCGATGTTCCATGCGGCGGGCACCTGGCCGTGCCTGTCGATCATCGGCAGTGGGGGAACGGCGGTTCTGATGCCGCAGTTCGAACCGGGCGAGGCGCTGCGTCTGATCGCGGCGCATGGGGTGACGGAAAGCCTGCTTGTGCCCACGGCGATCCAGATGATGATCGAACATCCCGATTTCACGCGCTTTGATATGTCGTCGCTGGTTTCCGTGCTTTATGGCGCGGCGCCGATCACCGATGCCCTGCTCGACCGGGCAATCGCAGCCTTGCCCCATGCGCGGTTCACGCAGTGTTATGGCATGACGGAGCTTTCGCCGGTCTGCACGATGTTGCCCCATGCCTATCTTGAAGGGGAACACCGGATGAAAGGGCGCAATCGTGCCGCCGGGCGTGCCCTTGCCGCTGTACAGATCCGGATCGTCGATCCGCAGGACAAGGAACTGCCGCGCGGCGAAGTGGGCGAAGTGGTGGTGCGCGGCGAAACCATGATGCTGGGTTACTGGCACCGGCCCGAAGAAACGGCCGAGGCCCTGCGCGGCGGGTGGATGCATACGGGCGATGCCGGGTTCATGGACGAACAGGGGCTGGTCTATATCGTCGACCGGATCAAGGACGTGATCATTTCCGGTGGGGAGAATGTTTTTTCGACCGAAGTGGAAAACGCGGTCGCCTCGCACCCCGCCGTGCGGCAGGTGGCCGTGGTGGGCATCCCCGATGCCAAATGGGGCGAAGCGGTCCATGCCATCATCCGGCTGCATGATGGTCATATGGCAACGGAAGAAGACATCATCGCCCATGCACGCCTTGCTATCGCGGCCTACAAGGTGCCACGCTCGGTGGTGTTCTGGGAGGAGGAGTTCCCGGTCAGCCCGGCAAACAAGGTGCTGAAGCGCGAACTGCGCCGCGTTTACTGGGAAGGCCGCGAACGGGCGATCATATGACCGGGTACGGAAGGGATGACGATGCGCTGGCCGCACTGACTCCGGCGCTGCGCGAAGGATATTTTGCCGGGCAGACGGTATTGATCACCGGCGCGGGTTCGGGGCTGGGCCGGGGACTGGCGCATTGGGCCGCGCGGCTGGGGGCGAACGTGGTGCTGTGCGGGCGAAAGGTGGACCGTCTGGAAGACACGGCCGCTGCGATTGGCCGCTATAACGCGCAAGTGCTGGTCCACCCGCTCACCATCCGCGATCCCGAGGCAGTGCAGGACTTGTTCAGCGCGGTGGCAGCGCGTTTCGGTTGTGCCGATATCGTGATCAACAATGCCGGGGGGCAGTTCCCATCGGCGGCCATCGATATTCCGCCCAAAGGGTGGCATGCGGTGATCGACACCAATCTTGGCGGGACATGGCACATGATGCAGGAAGCCGCGCGGCGCTGGCGGGATGCGGGGCGGGGCGGGTCGATTGTCAATGTCGTGGCGGTGACCGGCCGGGGCATGCCCGGCGTTGCCCACACGGCCGCCGCCCGCGCCGGGGTGATCGCCTTGTCGAAGACGGTGGCAATCGAATGGGCGCCCCTGGGGATACGGATCAATTGCGTGGCCCCGGGCCTGATTTCGACCACGGGCATGAATGTCTACGATCCGCGCGCGGTGCGGGCGATGACCCGCACCAATGTCATGCAGCGTTTTGGCCAGATCGAGGAAATCGCCGATACGGTGTGTTTCGTGGGGGGCAATGCGTCCCAATTCATGACCGGCGAAGTCGTCCACGTGGATGGCGGGAACCAGATCTGGGGGGATCAGTGGACGATCGACAAACCGGATTACTTCAAGGTGGACAGTATCGATGACTGAATGGGTGACCCCCGAAACGCTGGATCTGCGGGCCTATGTGCGGCCGGGCGATGCTGTGGTTTCCGGGCAGGCGTGCGGCGAACCCGTGGCTTTGCTGGAAGCGCTGATTGCGCAGCGCCACGATCTGGGCGGCGTTTCGTTGTTCACCGCATCGAGCTTTTCAGGCGTGCTGAAGCCGGAACATACCGATGCGATCCGCGTGTCCAGCATGGGTGCGCTCGGCAGCCTGCGCGCGCTGGCGGCAAAGGGCGTGCTGGGTATCGTGCCCTGCCATGTCGGCCAGATCGGCAATATGGTGAAGCGCGGCGAAATCGCCTGCGATGTGGCGCTGATTCAGGTCAGCCCGGCCGATGCGGATGGCAATCACAGTATGGGCCTGATCGGCGATCATATTGGCGCGCTGGTTGATTGTGCCCGCGTGGTCATTGCCGAAGTGAACCACCGGGTTCCGCGTGTCTTCGGGGAACGCACCATTCCCGCGACGGAAATCGACGTGGCGGTCGAAGTCGATCGTACCCCGGTCGTGCTCCCGACCATTCAGGCCAGCGCAACGGACAAGGCCATTGCCGGGTTCGTGGCCAACTTTGTGGAGGATGGGGCAATCCTGCAGGTGGGCATCGGCGCGGTGCCCGATGCGATCATGCAACTGATCGGGGATCGCAAGGATCTGGGCATTCACAGCGGGATGATTGGCGACAGCGCCGTGGACCTGATCGAAAACGGTGTGGTAACCAATGCCACGCATGGCCGGTGGCGGGGCGTCAGCGTGGCAGGGGCCCTGCTGGGCACCGAACGGCTTTACCGGTTTGCGCATGAGAATCCGGCGCTGCTGCTGTGCGGTTCGGCCACCACGCATGATGAAGCCGTGCTGTCGGGCCTCAATCGGCTGGTTTCGATCAATTCAGCGATCGAGGTCGATCTGACCGGGCAGGTCAACGCGGAATCCGCCGGCTCTGCCTATCTTGGCGGAACGGGCGGGCAGGTTGATTATGTTCGCGGCGCTTCGCGGTCGCCCGATGGGCGTTCGATCATTGCCTTGCCATCCATGGCCAAGGGGCTGTCGCGGATTGTTTCAAGGCTGGCGGGGCCGGTGACGACGGCCCGTAGCGAAGTCGATGTGGTGGTCACCGAATATGGTGCTGCCGAATTGAAAGGCCGCGATCTGCGCGCCCGTGCGCGCGCCTTGATTGCCATCGCGCACCCCGATGTGCGCGCCAATCTGGAAGAAGAAGCCGCCGGGCTTCTGACAAGGGGTTACTGATGTCTGATGCCGTCCTTTTTACCGTGCCCGAACCGGGTATTGCCGTGCTCACCATCAATCGGCCGGACAGCCGTAACGCGTTGAGCCGCGACGTGCGCGAAGGGTTGTTCGCTGCGTGGGAACGGTTCGAGAATAATCCCGATCTGCGTGTCGCCATTCTGACGGCGGCGGGGGACAAGGCGTTTTGCGCGGGCGGCGATCTCAAGGAAATGGCGCAGCTTGGGCTGGAGGTGCCACCGCCGAACATGTTCCCGGTTCCGGGCGATACAGTGGCGGTGACCAAGCCGACGATCGCCGCCGTCAACGGGGTGGCCTATGCGGGCGGTTGGCTGATTGCGCAGGCATGCGATCTGTGTGTGGCGTCGCAAACCGCGCGGTTCGCGATTACGGAGGTCAAGGTGGGGCGCGGTTCGCCCTGGGCTGCACCCCTGATCCATATGCTCCCGCAGCGCATCTTTATGGAAATCGTGCTGACCGGCGATCCGATAACCGCACAGCGCGCCTATGAAGTGGGGCTGGTGAACCGCGTCGCAGCGCCTGAAAACCTGCTGGAGGAATCACTGGCACTGGCGCGCAGGATTGCGGGGAATGCCCCGCTTTCGGTGCTGGCAGGCAAGGAAACGGTGCATCTGGCGACGGAAATGGGCAAGACGGCGGCCTTGCGTGCGGCCCGTCATGCCTGGGAACGCGCCTATCGCAGCCGTGATGCGCAGGAAGGGCCGAAAGCCTTCGCCGAAAAACGCGATCCGGTGTGGCGCGGCGAATAGGCGGCGCGACGTCCGGGGGGAAATGCCATGCGTTCCCGGAGGACGGTTGCCGCCGGGGAACCGGATCAGGTCATGCGGCTTTAAGTCTGGCGGTCAGGAACGCAGCAGTTCCCCGGCGATGATTACCTTGCGCACCTCTGTGGTTCCGGCCCCGATTTCGAGCAGTTTGGAGGCGCGATAGAGCCGGTTGATTTCGGTTTCGCGCATATATCCGGTGCCGCCATGGATCTGCACCGCATCGGATACCACCCGGGTGCACTGTTCAGCGGCATAGAGGATCGCAGCGGCGGTGAGCTTGTGAATTTCGCCGCGCCCGCCATCGGCTTCGCTGATCGCATTGGCCGCAGCCAGCGTGCGATAGCAGAAGGTCCGCATCGTTTCGACCGCAGTGTACATTTCGGCCAGCTTGCCTTGCACCAACTGGAATTCCCCGATGGCGCGGTTGAACTGTTTGCGCGTTTTCGCATAGTCGAGCGCCAGATCGAACGCGCGCTCCGCCATGCCCAGATTGATCATGGCGACAATGGCCCGTTCAAGGTCCAGCCCGCTCATCACGATGCCGACGCCCCGGTTTTCTTCCCCCACCAGATTTTCAGCGGGAACCACGCAGTTATCCAGCACCAGTTCGGCGGTGGTGGAGCCGCGAAAACCCATCTTGTCGAGCTTCTGCGCGACCTGAAAACCGGGCGCATCGGTTTCGACGACAAAGGCGGAAATGCCGCGGCTGCCTGCCGCCTTGTCGGTTTTGGCATAGAGCAGGACGACATCGGCGACCGGCCCGTTGGTGATGTACAGCTTTGTCCCGTTGAGGATGTAATGATCGCCTTCGCGCCGCGCGGTGGTGGCCATCGATCCCAGCGCATCGGAGCCTGCGCCCGGTTCGGTCAGCCCCAGCGCACCGATCAGGGAACCATCGCACAGGCCGGGCAGATAGCGCTGGCACAGATCAGCCGAGGCGTTGCGGGCGATATTGTTAAGGCACAGGTTCTCATGCGCGACGTAGCTGAGCGCGAGCGCATGGTTCCACCGCGCAAGGCCCTGTGTGATCAGGCCGCAAGTCATCAGATCGCTGCCAGCCCCGCCGTAGGCAGGATCGGCTGTTACCCCGAGAAAGCCCATCCGCGCCAGCGCGGGCATGGCACTGTCGGGCCACCATTCCTCGTCGTCCATACGCTGTTGCAGGGGCGCGAACTCATCCCGCGCGAACCCGTCTGCAGTGTCGAGAATGCTTTGCTGCTCTTCCGTCAGGCCAAAGGCGTTCATCGGACGCATCCTCTCCTTGTCATGCCCGTTTATCGTGCGATTATTAGATGAATCTCATTCACTATAATCGGGCAGGCGTGCGCAGGCAATGGCGCCTGCGCCGCGGGAACCGCGGGCAGGTGTGGAGCAGAAGTAGCATGGATGGCGGTCAGCCGGGGAGCCGCGCGGTGGCTAGTATCCGCGGGTTTCGATCACGGTATCGGGTTGCTTGAAACCATGGGCCAGTGCGCGCGCGGCGTTGGACAGCAGCAGGGCATCCACGCCCACCGCGGCAAAGTTCGCCCCGTTTGCGAGGAAATGGCGGCTGATTGCGTCGTCCGCCGAAAGGAACCCGGCGAATTTGCCACAGGCCTGCACTTTGCCCATGGCCGTATCGATCGCTTCGATGACATCGGGGTGATTGGGCTGCCCCAGCAAACCCATCGACGCCGAGAGGTCGACCGCGCCGAAGAAGATGCCGTCTACCCCATCGGTCGCGGCAATGGCTTCCAGATTGGCCAGCCCGGCTACGCTTTCGATTTGCAGGATAAGGCAGATATTGTCGTTGGCGGTCTGCATGTATTCCGGATCGTTGCCCCAGCGCGCCGCGCGCGCAATGCCGGACCCGACCCCGCGAAAGCCCAATGGCGGGTACCGTGTGGAGGCGACGATCGTGCGCGCCTGCTCAGCCGTTTCGACCATGGGGATGAGCAGGTTGTTGGCGCCGATATCGAGCAGTTGCTTGATCAGTACCGGATCGTCCGTCGGCGGACGCACAACGGGTGCCACATCGTAGGCCGCAATCGCCTGCAATTGCCCCAGGATGGTGCGCAGATCGATCGGGGAATGTTCCCCATCCAGCAGCAGAAAATCGAAGCCTGCCCCCGCGCTGATTTCGGCGCTGTAGTGGTCGGCCAGGGCGAGCCACAGGCCGAACTGCGGTGCTTGCGCGACTTTTTGCTTGAAGGAATTTTTCATCGTTGGCGATCTGTTACGAAAAAAGGACAGGCCCGACGATAGCGGGACGGTTTGGCTTCTGCCAGAGAGACCGGCTGGCACATTCAGACGGATCGTTTGGCGGGCGGACGGCGGGTGCGGATGGCGGTTATCACGCCCGACAGGCCGACAATCACCATACCGATCATCGCCAGCGTATCCGGCACGTGCCCGAACACCCCATAGCCCAGCAGCCCCGCCCAGAGCAGCTGGAGATAGTTCATCGGCGCGAGCAGCGATGCCGGGGCATAGCGATAGGCCTGCGTAAACAGCCAGTGCCCGAGCCCGCCGAATGCCCCCATGCTGGCCAGCAGCACGATTTCCAGCGCATCCGGGTGCCAGCCATTCCATGTCCATGGCAGGGCCACGCCGAAGATCAGCGACCCGGCCAGCGCGGTGTAGAACAGCAGCGCAATCGTCTGTTCGCTCGCGGCGAGAATGCGCGATAGCAACTGATAGCAAAGGTTCGCGGCAACCGCGCAGAGCGCGAAGATCACGCCGATCGGGTCCAGCCCGCTGCCGGGGCGCACGATCAGCATGACACCGGCAAATCCCAGCAGGGCTGTGAGCCAGCCCGCCAGGCCCACTTTCTCCCCCAGAACCGGCCCGGCGGCGAGGATCACCAACATCGGCGCGAGAAACCCGATCGCAGTTGTTTCGGCAACCGGCATCCGCTGAAAAGCCAGCCCCATAAACAGCGTCACGACCGCCAGGCTCCCCGCCCGCAGCAGGACCAGGCCGGTGCGCTGCGTACTGACCATCGCCTTGCCTTGTGATGGCGCGACTATCGCCACCATCAGCACAAGGTTGCCGATATAGCGGATGGCGGCAAGCGCCGGGATATTCTGCAGTGCCGAAAGGTATTTGAGCGTCGTATCGAGGCAGGCGAACAGCAGCAGACCGCAAACCAGCAGAAATGCGCCCTTGTAGGGGTGCGTCGCGGTCATGCCCGTAATTCCATGCGCAAGTCGCCGCCGATGCAAACCGGCACCGCTTGCCGGTAAAGGGAATACGCCCTTTACCGACGCTTCGCGCTTTCACAAGCGGTCTTGCGCCGCTTCCTCTGCCTGTATCAGGCGCGTTCGGCCCAGAATGCAGAAGGGCCCGTGGTGTCGACCCATTCCGCCCCGACATAGCCGAGCGCGGCCCGCGCTTCGTCGAGCGGCAGATGGAACGCATCTTCATAGCGAGCCATGAAGAACGGGCCAGATTGCCGGCCGACACGCATGCCGCGTTCTACCGCGTTCTGGCACACTGGCCAGACATTGGGGTAATGCAGCATGGTGCGCACGGTGTAGCGCAGGTTCACAAACATCGAGAGCACGGACAGTTCGCCTGCAAGATCGGGGGCGAAATGCTTAAAATGGGTGGTGATGCGGGCCCATGCGGGGACCAGTTCGCCCATGTAGTTGAAATCGCCACCCGTCATGATGTGTTCGAGATCATGCGTCTGGCCACTGCGAAAGCGGAAGTATTCGTACTGCGTTTTCGGCTGAGCCTGATCGTAGATCACCAGATCGAAATTCTGCTGGATCACATCCCGGTAGAACACATGGCCCAGCGTACCTTCGGGGTAGTCTGCGAAGTCCTCGGCCTTGTATGTGGACAGGAACCCTTCCGCGAACCAGCGATCCAGCGCGGGATCACCCTTGCGCGCCTTGGTGAACTGATCCTCGATCCAGTCCATGTCCTGCAAGCTGTCGAGAATGCCGACGATTTCGTACATTTCCGTTTGCGCGGGGCGATCAAGGCCATTGCGCTTCAGCGTGATGTTGGAAATCCAGTCGCGCATGCGCGGATCGTTCAGATACTTCGATGAACTGACCAGAATGCTGCTGTCGGTGGTAACCGGTGTAATGCCGCGCAACAAATAGGGGATGTCGTTCATCCTGCTCTCTCCGGGGAATCTTGTGCCGTTATATTTCGCGTCAGGCGGTATTCTACCGTTCGATGAAAGGCAAGACTCGGACTGCCACAAAGCATGAAAATTGCAGGTCGGACCGGTTGCTGTACCATGGGGCGACCAGAACGAGGGAGAAGACGGGATGGGTATGCTGGATGGCAAGGTCGCGCTGATTACCGGGGCCGGACAGGGCGTCGGCCGGGGAATCGCGGAAGTGTTCGCGGCGGAAGGGGCGGTTCTGATGCTGTCAGGGCGCACGCTGGCCAAAGTCGATGCCGTTGCTGCGGAACTGCGGGGCAAAGGTGCCACGGTGGCGACCATGCGCGCCGATGTCGGGGTGAAGGCCGATATCGAAGCGAATGTGGCGCAGGCGGTGCAGACATTCGGTGGCCTCGATATCCTGATCAACAATGCCCAGACCGTGCATTCCAATGTCACGTTGCTGGACGTGGCGGACGAACAGTTCGTGGAAATGCTCGATACCGGGCCGCTGGCTTCGTTGCGTTACATGCGTGCCGCCTATCCCCACCTCAAGGCGCGGGGTGGTGGGGCCATTGTCAATTTCGCGACGGCAGCGGCCAAACGCTGGGATATGACGGGATACGGCCCCTATGCCGCAGCCAAGCAGGCGATCCGCGCGCTGTCCAAGGCGGCGGCCGACGAATGGGGCGCGGACAATATCCGGGTCAACACGATCGCGCCGATCGCCACCAGCCCGGCCTTCGAGGAATGGGCAATCGAACAGCCCGACCATGCTGCCGACCTGATCCGCCAGATACCTTTGGGGCGCTTCGGTGATCCGCGCAACGATATCGGGCAGGTCGTGCTGTTTCTCGTCAGCGATGCCGCAGCCTATGTCAGCGGGGTGACGTTACCCGTGGATGGCAGCATGGCCAATTTCGACTGACCACACCATGATATAGAATCGCGAATTTGCCAGGCAGAAGATCGGGAAGGACGCCGCCGGTCTCTATGCCGGGCGCCCGATCCCGATCCGCTGCTGTTTCGCCGCCCGTTTATGCGAAAGTGTTGAACGTATCGAAATCGGGGCGCGGCAGGCGATCGAAGATGGTGGCCGGATCGCCATAGCCCAGCGTGCTGATGAAGTTCGATTTCACATTGGGCGTGTCGCCGAAGAACGCCGCATCCACGGCCGCATTGTCGAAACCGGACATCGGGCCGGTGTCCAGCCCCAGCGCGCGGGCCGCGATGATGAAATAGGCACCCTGCAGGGTGGAATTGCGCATGGCCGAGATTTCTCTCAGCGCCTCGTTGCTGGTGAACCACGACCGCGCATCGGTGTGCGGGAACAGCCAGGGCAGTTGTTCATGGAAGGCCATGTCCATGCCGATGATCACGCTGACCGGGGCGTTACGAATCTTGTCGCCATTGGTGCTGCTGGCAGTGGCCGCGAGCTTTTCCTTCGCTTCGGGGCTGGTGCACCATACCAGTCTTGCCGGCATCATGTTGGCGCTGGTTGGGCCATATTTCATGACTTCCCAGATCGCGTGAATCTGGGCTTCGCTCACCGGCTTGTCGAGATAGCCGTTGTAGCTGCGCGCGGAACGAAAAAGCTGATCGAGGGCACTGTCAGGTAAAGGCGCTGTCATGAGGTCTTGATCCGGAAAATGGGGTGAGAAACGAGTCGGTGCGATATCAGGGGCCCTGCCTACACCGATTTGTTTCGATTTGGGGAGTACTCTCTGCAACACCTGAACAGGATGTGGTTTCGTCGCGCACGGACAGTTGATCTCGGCGTGCGATCCGCTCTACCTTCCAACCTATGGAAGGGGTGCAACCAGATACTGCCGCGCGCGCGCAGACGCGGCCTTTGACCGATCGTCAACGTGAACGCCGGGCCGGTATCCTGAAAGCGACCAATGCCTTGTTGGTCAGGCATGGCTACGATGCCGTTTCCATGCGGGCCATTGCCCAGGCCGCCGGTGTCGCCGAACGCACGCTGTTCAATATTTACAGCAGCAAGGATGCGCTTGTCGCGACCTGCGCTCGCGAACGGACGGAAGGCATCATCCAGGAAGCCTGGGAAAAGGCGGCCGACCCGGGCATCGGGTTTGTCCTGTCGCTCTGCGAAACACTGTCATGGCGCACGCTGGAACAGCCGGACGTGGCAAGGGCGCTGGCGCCAGTGCTGGTGCAGCACGCCGATACCGTCGGCTTGCAGGATGTCTATCATCGCTATGTCGGGCGCGCCCTCGATGAACTGGCCCGGAAAGGTTGGCTCGAACAGGCCGATATTGCCATGCTGACCCGGCTGATCGGCATGCGCATGGTCAGCGCCGTCGCCTTGTGGGCTGGACGCGGCATTGGCGATGATGCGCTGGAAACGCACATGCGGCTGGCGATTTGCGAAGTGCTGCTGCCCCATGCCCGAAGCGATTTGCATGCATGGTCGCAAGTGGAGGCCCGGCGCTGCGTGGCCACACTGGCAGCGGAGCCTGCCTAGTACAAATTGCAGTACACTGCATTTTTCCCCGAGGTACTTTTTCCTCGACCCGGATTCGGGCCCGGAAGACGTTTGATAACAAGATCTTCCGGTCATGGGGAAAGGAAGCTTGTATGGCTTTATCGGCAGGACGCGCTGTGCGCGCAGCACTCTTGGTCTCGGTTTTTACTTGTGGTGCGACGGTTACGTCGGCTTTCGCGCAGGACACCGCCGGCGAACCCCAGGCCCCCGAACCTCAGGCCCAGCAAGGCGGAATCGGCGATATCGTCGTGACCGCGCGGCGGCGCGAGGAAAGCATGCAGTCGGTCCCGGTTTCGGTGACCGCGCTGACCGCTGAACAGATTCAGCGTTACGACATGACCAGTCTGGAAAAAATTGCGACGCAAACGCCGCAGTTTACCGTGGGCCGGGCTTCGAATGGATCGGGTGCCCAGCTAACCCTGCGCGGGATCGGGTCATCCTCGACCTCTATCGGGATCGAACAGTCCGTCGCCGTGGTGGTGGACGGGGTCTATTACGGGCAGGGCCGCGTGATCAATGAAGGCTTCTTCGATCTCGAAGGGGTCGAAATGCTCAAAGGCCCGCAATCGCTGTTCTTCGGCAAGAACGCGACGGCCGGGGTGATCTCGCTGCGCACCGCCAATCCGACCGCCACGCCGGAATTCAAGGCGCAAGTGGGTTACGAATTCCGCAGCAAGGAACTGGTGGGTGAATTTGTGGGCTCCGGCCCGCTGACCGACACGCTGGGCCTGCGCGTGGCGGTGCGCGGCTCCAACATGTTCGGCGGTTATTTCAAAAACCGCGGGATCGACAAATATTACAACACCACCGATATCGCCACGGGTGACGTGAATACCCATTTCGCGCCCGCTTTTGACGGCGATAATCCGGGCACGCGCGAATTCCTCGGCCGGGTCACGCTGGCTTACGATCCGGGCGACCGTTTCAAGTTCACGCTCAAGGCCAATGCCTCGCTTTCGGATGCGAACAACAACAGCTGGAACTATGGCCTGTTCCGTTGTGCGGGCGATGCCTATGCGCTCAACCCCAATGTGCCATGCAAACGCAAGTTCAACATTTACCAGAACTATTTCCCTGCCGATCTGGCCGGAACCAATCCCTTCTCCAAGAAAGACGGGGCGCTGTACAACCGGTATCGCAGCTGGGGGATCACCGGCACCGCCGAATACAACCTGGACGATGTCAGCCTGACCTGGGTGACCAACTACAATCGCAATACCAATCGCTGGGCCTGTGACTGTACGTTCGTGTCGACCGATCTGGGGGCGGCCCCTTCGACGGAAAAGACGAGCTATTACGCCTTCTCCACCGAACTGCGCGCGCAGACGACGTTCGACGGCCCGTTCAATCTGCTGGTTGGCGGCTATTACCAGAAGACCAAGCGCGATTACACGCAGTCGGGATCGTTCGGTAATATCGAGGATTCCACCGCACCGGCAGCCTATCGTTATCTCGGATATTTCAAGCGTTCGGAAACCGATGGCAAAACGCTCTCCGCCTATGGACAGGTGACCTGGACCATCCTGCCCAAGCTGGAGGCGACCGGGGGCGTGCGTTACATCCACGAAACCAAGGACAGCTATCTTGTGCAGCCTTACGTGAATGGCGCACTGCAGGCCCTGTTCGTGCAGAACAAGACGATCAACGGGGATCAGACCTTCAACGACTGGTCGCCTGAATTCACACTGACCTGGAAGCCGAACGAAAACATCACCGTCTATGGCGCTTACAAGACCGCCTACAAGTCGGGTGGGTTCTCCAATTCCGGTTTCGTCAGTATCGGCACGATCCCCAGCGATGTGGCTTTCGCACCGGAAAAGGCGCGCGGTTTCGAAGCGGGGATCAAGACCCTGCTGGCGGATCGGCAATTGCGCCTGAATCTGGGGGTTTACAGCTACAAGTACGTCAACCTGCAAGTCGACTTCTTCAACTCGCAGACTTTTGCCTTTATCACCACCAATGCCGGTTCGGCCCGCACCAAGGGTGTGGAACTGGAATTCGAATTCGCCCCGCGCGGTCTTCCCGGTTTCAACCTGCACGGCACCGCCAATTATAACCGTGCGCGTTATCTGCAGTATATCGCGCCCTGTTACGGCGGGCAGTCGATCGCGCAGGGGTGTGACACGCTGTTCCAGGGCGCGCCCGGGCAGGATCTCAGCGGGGCGCCCACCGCGGTTGCCCCCAAATGGACCGGGTCGCTGGGCGCATCCTACGAAACGGAGGTGAGCGATGGCACCGCCTTGGCCCTGTCGCTCGACAGCCGGTATTCCAGTTCCTACCTCGCATCGGGTTTCGGCAATCCGTTGTCGAAGCAGGGTTCCTACCTCACACTGGATGGCTCCATCCGGGTCAAGTTCCACGATTCACGCTACGAACTGGCGCTGATCGGCAAGAACCTGACCAACCGCTTCATTGTCGGCGGCGCGGTCGATGCACCGAACACGGGTTCGGGCACTGGCACGGCGAGCGCGGTCATGGCGGATCAGGTCGGCTTCGTCTCTCTCCCGCGTACGGTCCAGCTTCAGGCAACCGTGCGTTTCTGAAACCTGCGGCCGGCGCATCTGTGTCGGCCGTGGTTTTTTAACAGGAGGACAAGCATGACCGATCTCGGGACCCTGATTGCCAAGGATGCGATCCGCGATCTCTGCGCGCGCTATATGCGGGGGCAGGATCGGCTGGACCATGCCTTGCAACTGGCCACATTCTGGCCCGATGCGACAACCGATTACGGCATTTTCAAAGGCAGCGGTCCGGCATTTGTGGATTTCGCACAGGATCTGCTGACCAGCCATCTGGCAAACCAGCATCTCATCGGGCAGCACCTGATCGAATTTGACCCTGCATCGCCCGATCGGGCGTTCGGTGAAGTCTATTACTATGCCTTCCACCGCATCCTTGATGAAGGCGTGCCCACCGATATGACCATCTGCGGGCGGTACCTC
This sequence comes from Caenibius tardaugens NBRC 16725, assembly GCF_003860345.1. GTDB lineage: Bacteria > Pseudomonadota > Alphaproteobacteria > Sphingomonadales > Sphingomonadaceae > Caenibius > Caenibius tardaugens. The sequence continues at coordinate 1,392,101 of NZ_CP034179.1, read as the reverse complement.
GACCGGTATGAGAAGCGCGGTGACGAGTGGCGTTTTGGCCATCGCACCGAACTGGTCGATTGGGCGCGCAAGGAACCGGCGGCTGACGCCTTCCTCACCACCGAACTGGCGGCCTGTTTGCTGGGCCGCCACGACATGCAGGACCGGTCCTATGATCGGGCCTGGCTTGCCACTGCCTGACCGGGAAACCCAGACATGATCGAGACTCATCGCAAGACCCATATCGTGACAGGTGCCGCATCGGCGGGCGGACTGGGCTTTGCCACCGCACGTCTGCTGGCGCGCGAAGGGCACGCCGTCTATCTGACCGATCTTGATGGGGAAGCTGCGCAAGCGCGCGCCGCAGAACTGAACGGCGAAGGGTTGACCGTGACGGGCCTCGCGCAGGATGTTACCGATCCGGCGGGCTGGCAGGCGCTGGTAGACCGGGTCAAAGGCGATACCGGGCAGATTGACGGTCTGGTCAACAATGCCGGGATCGCGGTGCTGCGCTGGACGCCCGATCTCGATCCCGAAAGCTGGGATCGGCAGATCGATGTCAATCTCAAGAGCGTCTATCTCGGGTGCCGGGCCGTGCTGCCGGTGATGGAAGCGCAAGCATCGGGGGCGATTGTCAATCTGTCGTCCGTTGCCGGCCTTGTGGGCATCCCCGGCGCTTCGGCCTATGCCGCCAGCAAGGGCGGAGTGCGGCTCTATTCCAAATCGATCGCACTGGAAGTGGCGGGCAAGGGCATTCGCGTCAATTCCGTCCATCCCGGTGTGATCTGGACCGATATGCAGAAAGTCGCGATCGCGGATAATCCCGATCAGTACGATGCGATCAATGCCAGTATCCCGATGCAGCGGATGGGCGAACCGGACGATATCGGCAACATGATCGCGTTCCTGCTGTCCGACCGCGCCACATACATCACCGGGGGCGAATTCGTCGTCGATGGCGGATTGACCGCGCAATAATGCGCCTTTGCGTTCCGTAACTCTGCCGGAAAGGAACCCGTGATGGTAGCTGGTCTTTCGTTGCGTGCGATCGTGCTGTTCATTGTGGTCGTGCTTGGACAGATCGGTGGCAGTGTGCTGCTGGGGCGCACGGCGGGGTTCACGCACCTTGGCTGGTCGCTGCTCTGCGCGCTGATCTATGTCATCTCGTTCTATTGCCTGGCGGTGCTGCTGAAAGAAGGGGCGGCGCTGAGCCTGCTGATGCCCTTGATGGCGGCCACCGTACCGATCGGCGCGATCCTGATTTCGGTTTTCGTCTTCGGTGAAGCGGCGTCGTGGATGCGGCTGGCCCTGCTGGGGCTGGCCTGTGTGATCGTGGCGGTGGCCAGCGCCGTTTGACGCGCGGCTGCGGGTGGTGCTGCCTGCACGCGCCTGTGCCCTTTCTTCGCGATGGTTCACGAAGCGCTCGCCCGGGGATGGTCGATGCGCTATGGGCCCGGCATGGCGGAACGATTTGAACGGCACAAACAGCCCTGGACCACTGACGAAGTCCAGAAGCTGCACACGCTTGCCCGCAAGGGTATGGCTTTGAAGGCGATTGCCAAGGCGCTGACCCGCAGCGAGGAATCGGTGAAAGTGCGCGCCAAGGCCGATGGGCTCAAGATCGCAAAGAAGTACTGATGCTGCGCCTTTCGGGATTGTCACTGCCGCTCGATCACGAGCCGGACGCGCTGCCAGACGCGATTTGCGCGCGGCTGGGCGTTACGCGCGAGGAATTGCGCGCCTTCACCATTTTCCGGCGGGGCAACGATGCGCGGCGGCGCACCGCCATTCTGCTGGTCTATACGGTGGATGTCGATCTGGCTGATGAAGCCGCTGTGCTGGCCCGGTTTGCCGATGACAAGGATGTCCGGCCCACGCCGGACATGCAGTATCGCCCGCCGGTTACCGCGCCCCAGGGCTGGGCCGGTTTACGTCCGGTGGTTATCGGGGCAGGCCCGTGCGGGCTGTTCGCCGGGCTGATACTGGCGCAGATGGGGTTCCGCCCGATCATTCTCGATCGCGGCAAAGTGGTGCGGGAGCGGACCAAAGACACCTGGGGCCTGTGGCGCCGGTCCGAACTCAATCCGGAATCCAACGTGCAGTTCGGCGAAGGCGGGGCGGGCACCTTTTCCGATGGCAAGCTCTACTGCCGGGTCAAGGACCCGCGTTTCCTCGGCCGCAAGGTGCTGGAGGAATTCGTCCGCGCCGGGGCGCCGGACGATATCCTGTGGGAAGCGCACCCGCATATCGGCACGTTCCGTCTGGTCACCATGGTGGAAAGCATTCGCCGCACGATCGAGGAACTGGGCGGCGAATATCGCTGGCAAACGCGGGTGGACGATATCGCGCTCGATACCCTGCCTGACGGGCGGCAGCGCCTGCGTGGCCTGCATCTGCATGACGGCAGCTTTCTCGAGGCCGATCACGTGGTCTTCGCTGTGGGCCATAGCGCACGGTCGACCTTTGAAATGCTGCATCGGCGCGGCGTCTATATGGAAGCCAAGCCGTTTTCGATCGGCGTGCGCATCGAACATCCGCAAAGCTGGATTGATCGCGCGCGTTACGGGAACTGTGCCGGGCATCCCTATCTCGGGGCGGCTGCATACAGTCTGGTGCATCATGCCGGCAATGGCCGTTCAGTCTACAGTTTTTGCATGTGCCCCGGGGGCCGCGTGGTTGCCGCGACATCGGAAGAAGGACGCGTGGTCACCAACGGGATGAGCCAGTATTCCCGCGCGGAATTCAACGCCAATTCGGGGCTGGTCGTAGGCATCGATCCGGCACGCGATTACCCCGATGGCCCGCTGGCCGGGATCGAGCTGCAACGTCACTGGGAATCGCTGGCCTATGTCGCGGGCGGATCGTCCTATGCGGCACCGGGGCAGAAAGTGGGCGATTTCCTCGCCGGGCGGGCTTCCACCGAACTGGGCGAGGTTCAGCCCTCCTACAAACCGGGCGTGACCCTGACCGATCTGTCGCAGTGCCTGCCGGCTTTCGCGATCGAGGCCATGCGCGAGGCCTTGCCCGTCTTCGGTAGGCAAATCCGGGGTTACGATCATCCCGATGTGGTGATGACCGGGGTGGAAACGCGCACGTCATCCCCCGTACGGATCACGCGGGGCAAGGATTTCCAGAGCCTGACGACCGAACGGCTGTTCCCCGCAGGCGAAGGCGCGGGTTATGCCGGAGGCATCCTTTCCGCGGCGATCGATGGCATCAAGGTGGCTGAGGCCGTGGCGCGGAGCATCGTGTCCGCCTGACGGCCCCGGTCTATCTCTCCCGACCTGAGCTGCTCATGCCTTGGGCGAACGCAATACCGCCAGTGTCGTCTGCCGATCAGCCACCGGCCGCCCGGCCTGTTCGGCCAATTGCACCGCCGCCCGGATCTGATCCTGATTGGTGGGTTTGTCGACAGGATCGAAATGGCTTTCGAGGCCGATGTTCAGGTGGCCACCCAGCGCGACCGCCATACCCGCCAGTTCCGTTTTGAAGAGATCGCCGCCCCAAACCGACACCGTCCATGGCAGATCGACGCCGTCCAGCATGTCGAGATAGGCCAGCAGCGCGTTGCGTGTGGGGGGCAGGCCAAAGCTGGGGCTGGCTTGCGTGGAGAGACCGTAAGCGCCGCCGAAATAGAAGTTGATCACCGCGCCCGGGGGTAGGGTACCCGCATGATGATAGGCGAGCACGGTGCGCAGGTATCCCGGTTCGTAAATGGCGATTTGCGGCCCCAGTTTCCGGGCGGCAAGCTGTGCGAAGTTCGACCGGATCTGTTCGTAACTGTTGGTGTAATAGGCGCCCATCGGGATGCCATCGGTACCGACTGCGGAAAAACCGACCGAACCCGGATCGCAACAGGCATATTCCAGCCCGATGGCATCGTCGATCAGCGCGACATGATCGAGATCGTGGCACCCGTCGCGAGTGAGCGTGGGATACCACAAGGCATCCGGCCGTTCGCTGCGTATCCGGCGCCACGATGCGAGATAGTCGTCCGCCGCCGCCTGCCCGGACAAAGCGGTCGAGGCATTGTGGCAATGAATGATCGAAGCCCCGGCGTCGTAGCAGGACAGAGCGGTAGCGACGATTTCATCATGCCCGATGGGAATGTGGGGGCTGGCATCCTGGGAACGTTCGCCGTTCATCGAAACGGCCACCACCAGCGGTTTGCCTTGCGCATTTGTGGTCGCGGTCAATTGGGTACTCTCCCTCACTTTTTCTCTTTGGTGAAGGACCTTAGCGCAAAAGCGCAGGACGACAACCATGGCGCTCGCGCGGGGACGTCCCGCCGATAATTGATTCTTGGAACTTCCTCTATTTTATGAGACATATGTATCGTTAAATAGATAAGGGAGAGTGGTAATGGCAGATGTGCGGCGTTTTTCACGCGATACGGCCCCCGGTATGATTGTGGATACGCTGGAACGCGATGGCGCGGTGATCGTGGAAGGATTCCTGGACGCACGCACCTGCGCCCGTATCAATGCGGAGCTCGATCCCCTGCTGGCGGGCCGCGCGCCGAACCATGGATCGCCCAATGCGGCGGTGGAATTCTTCCATGGTGCGCAGACACGCCATGTCACGGGGGTGGCCGCCCATTCGGATACGTTCGTGGCCGATGTCCTGCTGCACCCGTTGTACCAAGTGATGGGGGATCATTTCCTGCTTCCCGCCTGCGCGGATTATCAGCTCAACATCGGACATGTGCTGCAACGGGGGCCGGGGGCAGAGGATCAGTTGCTGCATCGCGATCAGGATGTCTGGCCCCGGTATCTCGCGCCGGTGATCGCACACCGGCAATTTGCGTCTGTTATCGCCCTCGGCGATTTCACGGCGGAGATGGGGGCAACGCGGGTCGTGCCGGGCAGCCATCTTTGGCCGGAAGAACGGCAGCCCCGGCCCGAGGAGATCGCGCAGGCCGACATGGCGGCGGGATCGGCGGTGCTCTATCTCGGGTCCACGCTGCATGGCGCGGGTGCGAATACGACCGACCGCCAAAGGCGCGGCATGCACATGAGCTTTTGCCTCGGGTGGTTGCGCACCGAAGAAAACAACTGCCTGTCGATACCGCTGGATCGCGTACGTACGATGCCCCGCCGTGCGCAGGAACTGCTCGGCTTCGGGCTGCATGACGGCGTGGGCCGGGGGGAAGGGTTCCTCGGCGCGGTGGACAATCAAAACCCGCTTGAATTGCTGGCATCTGGCGCGCTTTGATGCGCCTGCCGTTCAGAGCGGCACGGAGATGCGCGGGCCGCGCCCAGGGCTGTCCGGGGTGCCCGGCTGCGGTTTGGTGATGCCCCGGCAAAGCTGATCGACCAGCCGCGCGCCGAGGTCCGTTTCCGTCTGCAGATTGTCGACCAGCGATTCCACCAGCAGCGTGGATATCAAGGTCTGGATCACCATTTCGACATCGGTGTTCCGGTCGATTTCACCCTTCATCCGGGCCTCTTCCAGCGGGGCCTTGATCCTCTGGATCACCGGCGTCCAGTACGCGATCAACTGCGCGTTGAAGCCGGAATTGCGGGCGGCAAACATGGTGCGGTTGAAGGCCTGCTCTGCCGGGCTGGCCAGAAAGACCCGCAGTTCGGCGGCGATCCGGTGCAGATCGGCTTTCCAGTCGCCTGTCAGGGGGAAATCGAGCTGCGCCGTATGCTCGGCCAATGCTTCGCCGATCAGGCTGGCGCGATCGGGCCAGTGGCGAAAAACGGTCGCCCGGCCGACCCCGGCCAGTCGGGCGACCGCCTGCAGTTCGAACGCGATACCCTCTGTGCGGATCAATTCGATCACCGCATCGGCCACGGCCTTGCGGACGCGTTCGGTGCGGCCACCGGGCCTGCCTATCCTGCCGCTGTTTTGCCGGGTCGTATCTTCGGTTGTCACTGCTATCCCGCCTTGCATCCTAGCGTGTTCTAGCCAGACCCACTGGCGGTGTCATCCCGATGCGGCGGTCCATGGCGAAAGCCGCATCGCACGGGCGCAGCACGGGGCGAAACGGTTCCCATGGGCATGCCCCCTTTGACAGGTCGTTGTAATCTGTAGCAAGTGGCGGCCAAGGTTTTCATGACCAGTTGGAGAGGGTGGGATTTTCGTATGGTAACAACCCGTTGTGATGTTCGGCTGCGGATGGTGTCCGGTCAATGATCCGTCATCGTTTCACGCTCGACGTTACTGAAGTCGCCCAATTTGGCGAGCCGGCGCATCTGGCGGCAGAGCTGCTGCTGCCTGAGGACCGCGTGCCTGAATTGCTGTTCGTGTGCATTCCCGGGGGCGGGATGAACCGCCACTATTTCGACCTGCCCACACCCGAAGGGGAAGCCGAAGTCAGCTTCGCCCGCGTGATGTGTGAAAGGGGCCATGCGGTTGCCCTGCTCGATCCGCTCGGCGCGGGGGAGAGCACGTGCCCCGCCGATGCCTATCTGCTGCATCCCGATCGCACGTCCGCCGCCGCAGGGGCGACCGTCAATCACATCCTTGAAGGCCTGCGTGCAGGCAGCTTCGATCCGCGCTGCCCTGCGGCACCGGGAATCCGGTCAGTCGGTGTGGCGCATTCGCTGGGGGCCTTGATGACCGTGGTCCAGCAGGCGCAATTCCATCAGCATCAGGGGCTGGCCCTGCTGGGTTACCATACGGCGGGCGTACCGGCATATCTGACCGATGCCGATCGTGCGATCGACAAGACCTATGCGCGGGATAACCTGATCGCACTGGCACGGCAGCGGTTTCCCGCTGGACCCTGGCACGAGATGCCGCCATCGACGAGCACCCGGCGCGTCTCGGCCGCCAATGCGATCGAACGGGTTATGGTGACGCCATCGCTGATGGCGATGTTGCCTGATATGGTATCGCCCGATGCAGCGGCTGTGGATGTGCCGGTGCTGATCGGGTTGGGGGATGCCGATCTGCATGGCGATCCCTATCGCACGCCGCAATCCTACAGCGGCAGCCCTGAAGTGACCCTGATCGTGATACCCGAAACACGGCACAACCATTTCGTCTATCCCAGCCGCACTTATCTCTACGACCGGATCGCGCGCTGGGCGGAAAACCTGCCCTGAACGGTTCGGCTGCGCGCGGGCTTGGCGGGCAGGATGCCTGTGCCCGGCCCGCGCGTTGGTTTTTCTGGCCATGGATTGTCCGGGCCGCACCTGCGGCCTGCAGGCGAACTTGACAGCCTGACAGGGCAAACGAATAGTCGGCGGCATGGATATTGGTATGACGCTGCCGATCATGGAGCCGGACCTCGATCGCGGGCTGCTGCGCACATGGGTGGAGGCCGTCGATCGCGGTCCTTATTCCTCGCTCGCATTTGGCGAACGCATGTTGTTCTCAAATCCCGAAACCATGGCGCTTATGGGCGCCTGCGCCGCCTGGACGGAACGGGTGCGGCTGGTGACCACGATCTTTATCGCCACGCTGCATTCACCGGTACTGCTGGCCAAGCATATCGCCACGGCGGACATGCTCAGCAATGGCCGGGTGACGATCGGTGTGGGCATTGGCGGGCGCGAGGAAGACTATGCCGCGGTGGGCGCGGACCTGTCTTTGCGCAAGCAGAAGGAATTGGCCGCGCGCGTGGATGTGATGCGGCGCGCCTGGGCGGGGGAACATGTCGTTCCCGGTGTGGCCCGGGCCGTGGGGCCTGCCCCTGTGCAACCGGGCGGCCCGCCCGTGCTGGCGGGCGCGATGGGGCCCAAGGCGATTGCCGGGGCGTCGCACTGGGCCGATGGGGTCTGCGGGATGAGCTTCGCACCCGACGTGGGCGAAATCGACCAGAGCTTTACCATGGTGCGGCAGGCATGGGCCGATGCGGGGCGGCCCAAACCCCATCTCGGCACGTCGTTCTGGTTCGCGCTGGGCGACAATGCGCGCGATCAGATGCGCACCCACCTGAAACGCTATTTCACCTGGCTGCCGCCTGCGGAAGTGGACGCCATTGCCGAACACGCCGGATTTGCCGGGTCGGACAAGGATTTCAAGGCACTGTTGCACCAGATTGCCGATACTGGGGCGGACGAGGTCATGCTGATCTCGACCAGTTCGGACCCCGACCAGATTCACCGCGTGGCGGATATTATCGGCTGATCGCGGTTACTCAAAACACCGCGCCGCCCATGGTCAGCGTGTTTTCGATGAACCGCCGGGCGAGCGAACGGTGCCGGAGATCCCACCGGCTGATTTCGATGGAATCCGCCAGCCATGCATCCTGATGCCGGCCCACTTCGGCCGCCAGATCGGGTGAGTGGAACAGCACGTTGTTCTCGAAATTGAGATCGAGGCTGCGCCGGTCCATATTGGCGGAGCCGACCAGCCCCATGGCTTCATCGACCACCAGCGTCTTGGCGTGTAGCAGGCCGCCCCGGTATTCGAAAATCCGTACCCCCGCCTTGGCCAGCGTGGAATAGTAGGCGCGGCTGATCGCGCCCACCGGCCCGCTGTCGTTGCGATGGGGGAAGATGATGCGCACGGCCACCCCGCGCCGGGCGCAATCGGCGATGGCCGAAACGAGCGGTGGGTCCGGCACGAAATAGGGGGTGGAGATCACCGCCGAGTGTTCGGCGCCAGCCAGCACAGCGGTAAAAATGCTGGTCATCGCCCCTTTGAACGACAAGGGCCCCGTGCCGACCGCGATGGCTTCGAGGCCGCCGGGGACAGGCTGTGGCGCTTGCTCGGCCACGAAGTTGGCGGTGTCCTCCCCCGTTTCCAGCGTCCAGACGGAGACGAAGATCAGTTCGTTCTGATGCGCGATCGGCCCTTCGTAACGGATCATGATATCCACCCACGGAGCGAACTTCTTTTTGACGAGAAATTCGGGATCGGCGCAATTCTGGCTCCCGCAATAAGTCACGCGGCCATCGATGACCACGATCTTGCGGTGGTTCCTCAGATCGATACGGTGCCCGTAGAGCAGGCTCAGCCCCAGCGGCGCCTTGAGCGAGGCACAGAGCTTGGCGCCGGAAGCCGCCATTTTCCGCCACCATGGCGAGCGGATCAGTTGCCGCGATCCAATTGCGTCGGCCACGATCCGGCAAGTCACCCCGCGTTGTGCGGCGCGGCAGATGGCATCGACCATTTTCAGCCCGTTGTGATCGCTCAGCCAGATGTAGAACGAGAGATGGACGGTCTTCTCCGCACGATCGATATCGGCGATCATCATGGCGATGGCCGCGTTTGAATCCGGGGCGATGCGGGCGGTATTGCCATAAGCCGTCGGCCATTGGGCCACGTGTTCGCAGGTGCGGAAGGCATTGCGGAAGCGATCCGGGATCGCCTCAAGCTCCTCGGAATAGTCTGGAACCGGCAGTGTGCGTTCGAGCATGCGGAACACCCGGTTGGCCCGGCGGTGGATTTTCGACGACATCCATGGTTCGCCAAACAGGAGATAGAGCAGCACCCCACCAACGGGCAGCAGCGCCAGCAGGAGCACCCATGCTGCGCGGGCATAAGGTTCACGTTCTTCCAGCAGAATGGCCCGGGCGATCACCGCGAGATGAATCAGGGTGAGCAGAACAACAAAAACAGCAGACACAATGTCCATGCTCACCTCGAACAGCGGGGCCTCTCAAGTCGCCCGCTGTAACATACGGAATGTATTTTTGTTTCCCAGATGTGTCAGTCAGTTATGACCAATGTTCGGTCAGGCAAGCGTGCCATGTTTGGGGGTCTGTTGAGGTTCACGGGGGCCGGTTCGTGTCCGGCCCCCGTGACCTGTGCAGCGATCAGCGGACAGGGATGTACCGCTTTCCTGCTATGCTGGCTCTATTCCGCTGCCAAAGCGGTCGGTGCGTCTTCGTTGCGCGCTTCGAGATATTCGCCCGGTTTTGCGCCGGTATAGGCGCCATCGCGGAAAATAGGCACGCCATTGACCATGGTCAGGCGCATCGGCGCAGCAGGCCGGGTATAGCGCCACATCATGCCGCCCTTGCCGTCTTCCACGTCATAGACCTTTTCCATGTCGCGCTGTTCGATCTCGTTGATATCGAACACCACGATATCGGCCCGCTTGCCCGGTTTGATGGCACCGATGTCATCGAGATAGAAATGCTCGGCGATCTTGCCGGTCATCGTGTGGATCGCCTGTTCCAGCGAGATCAGTTTCTGATCGCGCACATATTTGGTCAGGAAGATCACGTTCTCGCCGCTGCCGCAGAGCATCTGCAGATGGGCCCCGCAATCGTTGAGATTGCCGAGCGACTGGGGGTCGATCACCTGATCCACCACCGCGCTGTCGTTCATTGCCATCGGCGCCATACGGATGGCCGAATTGACCCCATTGCGCAAAAGCCATTCTGCCGCCGCGTCGGACGCATGAACGCCCAGTTCGTCGGCATAGTCCTTAAGCGTGATCCCGAATGGGCCGCCCATGCCGTTTTCCGAACCGACCTTGGTCAGCAGCAGCGCATGCGGCTGGGCCATGGGCGATTGCGGGTAGATCTTGGTATCCCAGCTTTCGCGGGCGCGTGCGCGCCAGTCAGGATCGCGCAGCACCGCTTCCTTGGCGGCATCGCCTTCGGCCAGAACCGCTTCGTGCCAGACATAGTCGTTCGACTGGGCAAACAGCAGCGAACGATAGATGCTGACCTGTGCGGTCAGTGGAACGTGGGCATAGCCCGGCCAAACGTCCAGCCCTTCGCTGCGCAGCCGCGCGACCAGTTCTTTCATCTGATCGACGCGATAGGTCTGGTATTCCGATGTCGGCGCGGCGCCGGTAAACTGTACGCGAATGCCACGCCCTTTGAGCAGCTTGGAAATTCGTTCGACCTGCTGGTCCCCGTTGTCGCGCATCAGCGCCACATCGATGATGCATTGGAAAGTTGCCGATGGATAACGCTGCAGAACCTCGAACAGCGCCTCGAATTCCGCGTCATCGGCCACCAGTGTGGGGATCGGGCGATTTTCGCCGTCATGATCGAGCAGGTTGGTGGACAGGCCCAGTGCACCCGCGCGCATGGCATCGTCCAGCAGTTCGGCCATTTTGGCGCGTTCTTCGGCGGTGGAGACGCGATCCCACGCCTCGGGGCCCATCACGGCAATGCGGATGGCGATATGGCCGGCGTAAGTCGTGTAGTTGAGCGGCAGTTTGACCTTTTCGACCATCGATTTCTTGTATTCCGACCACTTGCGCCAATCGAACGGCAGGTGCTGCACGAACGGTTCGAGCGGGATATCCTCGAAGAACGAGAAGATCTTGATCATCTCCATCTGCGAGGCCTTGTCGTCCGACAGCGGGGCGGGCGAGAAGCCGCAATTGCCCATCACAATCGTGGTCGCGCCATAGCCGGGCAGCGGGTCGAGATCGGGTTGCCACCACATCGTGGAATCGTAATGCGTATGCGATTCGATGAAGCCGGGGGTGACATAGCAGCCCGTTGCGTCAAACACCTCTTCACCGGGCCGCGCGGCGAGATCCTTGCCGATTTCGACAATTCGTTCGTTTTCGACACGCACATCGGCAGCGTAGGCGGGGGCAAGAGTCCCGTCCACGACAGTGCCGCCCTTGATCAGATAATCGGCCATTGTTCTCTCCTTGTGATGCCCTGCCGATTCTCTCGCGGCAGATCGCTCAGCCATTTTATTATGGCATAAAATTATTCCGTGCCATCCATAAGGTAATTCCGGTCGGTCGCATCTGGGGCGCAGACTGCCGATGCTGCCGCAGGGGCGGGTTATCGCCCCGCCGTGGGATCAATCCGCTCTCCTCGTGGGTTTGCCTTTCATTTCGCCCGATGCAGCGGAAAACTCCCGCTTTGAACACTTGAAAAACAATCATGACTGTTTTCTAATAAAGCTCTGCCCTGACGTGATTCGTCCAATGAGAGCAGGCTGCAGGCATCGATCGGATGGAAAGTTCGACGGCCCGTTTCCCCTGAGGAGAGGAATGGTCATGACAAAGATCGATTTCGACGACTGGAACATTCACGTCGGCGCGGCGCACCCGTTCAACGACCGGGTGGTGCCAGCAATCGATAATGGCACAGGACGCCCCGATCCGCATCGCTACTATGATCGCGATTTCATGCGCGAGGAATGGGACAAGGTCTTCGCGAAAAGCTGGCTGCTGGCTGGCCCGGTGTCGGATATTCCCGAGCCCGGTGACTTTTTCACATTCGAGATCGGGCCGGAAAGCTTCATTGTCGTGCGTGGCGACGATGGGGCGATTCACGCCCATTACAACGTTTGCCCACATCGTGGCAGCCGGCTGGTGAGCGGGGATATGGGTTCGCTCGACCGGTTTACCTGCCCGTTCCACAGCTGGAAATTCGGGCTTGATGGCCAGAACCTGTCCGTTACCGATGCCGAGACGTTCCGTCCGGAAGTGCTGTGCCATGACCATGATCTCACCTCGGTGCGATGCGAGGTGGCGGTGGGGCTGGCGTTCATTGCGATGGACCCGGATATCGTGCCGCTGAAGCAGTGGCTCGCGCCGATCCTGCCGCAACTGGAGCTCTATGGCATCGATCAGATGTATGTTGTGCAGCATCGCCGGTCGGACTGGGGCGCCAACTGGAAGGGTGGTGTCGACGCCTTTGCCGAAATCTACCATCTTCATGCCGTGCACCCGCAGACCCAGTGCCTGATGGATGACCGTACCCAGATCGATCTGTGGCCCGGCGGCCTTTCCCGCCAGTTTGTGCCCTTTGCGCAGCCTGCGGCGCGCTATCCCGATCAGGTATCGGTAAATCCGGGTATACAGGCGATGTTGGCCGATGCCGGTATCGATGCGGCCAGCTTCACGGGTACGGCCGCGGAAACGCGCGCGGCCGTGCAACAGGGCAAGCGGCGCCGATCGGAAGAACTGGGGCTGGGCTATGCCCGGTTCAGCGACAGCCAGTTGAGCGATTCCGTGGTCTATTCGCTGTTCCCCAATGTGCAGATCGGCTGCCATCCCGAAGCGATCTTCCTGCATCGGTTCCTCCCGCACGCCAGCGATCCCAATCAGTTCACTTACGACACCTGTATTCTGTACCGGCACATTGATGCGCCCGGTTACAGCGCACCGGCGTGGATGGGGTTGGGCGCGGGAACCGACCTTTCGGGGAACACGCGGCCCGATATCGTCCACACCGGATTGGGTGAACCGCCGGGTCTTGGCGAAGTGCTGGACCAGGATTCGGACCTTCTGCCGATCGTGCAGGCCGGTGCGCGTTCGCGGGGTTTCCGGGGGCCATTGTGGAGCGAACAGGAGGCGCGCCTGCGCCATTTCCATGCCGAACTGGATCGCCGGATGGCCGCAGGGGCAGAATGATGAACTACGATCCGCGCAGTTGGGCCGTCCACAAGGGTTCGGATCATCCGTTTGACCGTGCCGCGCCCATGATCGACAACGGCACTACCCGGCCCGATCCGTCGCGGTATACCGCACCCGCCCAGTTCGCGCGCGAATGGGAAAAGGTGTTTACGCAGGCGTGGTTGCTCGCCGCGCCGGCAAGCGATCTTGCCGAGGCGGGTGACTGGGTGAAATTCGATATCGGCCCGGAAAGCTTTATCGTGGTGCGGCAGGACGATGGCACCGTAGCCGCCCATTACAACGTCTGCCCGCATCGCGGCAGTCGACTGGTCATGGGCGACATGGGCAGTCAGGACAGTTTCACCTGTCCGTTTCATTCGTGGCGGTTTGGGCTCGACGGGCGCAATCTGAAAGTGACCGATGCGGAAACGTTTCGGCCTGAAGTCCTTTGCCATGGCACGGACCTGACTTCCGTTCGCGCGGAAGAAGCCGCGGGGCTGGTGTTCCTCTGCATGGCCGAAGAAGGCCCTTCGCTGGCCGAATATCTCGGGCCGATCCTGCCGATGCTGGAAACCTACGGGATCGACCGGATGCATGTGGTCCAGCACCGCCGTTCGGACTGGGCGGCCAACTGGAAGGGCGGGATCGATGCTTTCTACGAAAGCTATCATCTCCACGCGATCCATCCGCAAACGATGGGTTTGATTGACGATCGCACGCATATCGATCTGTTCCCGGGCGGCATGTCGCGGCAGTTCGTGCCGATGGCGCAGCCGAATTCGCATTTCCCCGATCAGGTGGCCATCAATTCCGGCATTGCCATGTTGCTGGCCGATGCGGGGATTGCGCCCGACCAGTTCACCGGCACGGCGATGGAAAGCCGCGCCGCGATTGCCCAGGCCAAGCGTGAGCGCGCGGCGCGCATAGGGCTGGATTATACGCACTTTTCCGATGCGCAATTGACCGACAGCACCATTTTCGGGGTCTTTCCCAATGTGCAGATCGGCTGCCATCCCGAAGCGGTGTTCCTGCACCGGTTCAAACCGGATGCCGACAATCACGAGAATTTCACATATGAGACCACCATCCTTTACCGGCATGTGGATGCGCCCGGCTATGGCGCGCCGGGGTGGATGGGGCTTGGTGCGGATGTCGATATGACCGGCGCGACGCGGCCCGAAGTGATGCACACCGGACTGGGCGTGCCCCCCGGTCTGGGCGAAGTTCTCGATCAGGATTCGGACCTTCTGCCAATTGTGCAGGCTGGCGCGCGGTCACGCGGCTTCAAGGGGCCGCTGTGGAGCGAACAGGAGGCGCGGTTGCGCCATTTCCATGCGGAACTCGATCACTGGCTGGAGCGGTAAGGCCCCCCGTATCAGAACGGTAGAGCCTCAGAACGGGCGGATGGTTACCCCGTTATCGACGACCAGTTCCGCGCCGGTGACGAAACGGGATTCGTCCGACGCAAGGAACAGGACAAGCGCCGCCACATCCTTGGGGTGCCCCGGCGTGCCCGGCGGCAGGACGCCGTCTGGAATATGTTTGGGGTTGCCAACGCGGCCTTCGGCGCTTTGCACCATGGGCGTTTCGATAGAACCCGGGTGGACCGAGTTGCAGCGGATCTTGTAGCCTTTTTCCTGGCACATCACGGCCACCGATTTGGTCATCGCCCGCACGGCGCCCTTGGCGGCGGAATAGGCGAAGAAAATCGGATAACCCAGCAGCGCGCCGGTGGAACTCATATTGATGATGGAGCCCCCCTGATTACGGTTCATCAGCGGGATCGCATGTTTGCAGCCGAGAAACACGCCATCGGTCATGATCGAACTGACCCAGCGAAACTGTTCAAGGCTGGTCTCCTCGACATCGGCATTCAACACCACCCCGGCGTTGTTGACGAGCACGTCGAGCCGCCCGAAACGGGCCGCGATCTCCTCCATCACGGCGATCCATTGCGCTTCGTCGGCAACGTCCAGTGTCATCGCAAGGGCGCCGTTGCCGATCCGGTCAGCCACGGCCAGCGCCGGTTCGAGCCGCACATCCGTGACAACCACGGTGGCCCCTTCGCGCGCCAGCATTTCGCAGTCAGCGGCACCAAGCCCAGACCCGCCGCCAGTAACCAGTGCAACCTTGCCTTCGACCCGGCCCATGCCTCTTTCTCCCGTCTGGTGTTCTTTGGCCCGTGCCTCAGGCCGCGCCGCCTTCATCAAAATAGTCCGGCATGCCCGCAGGCCAGACGACGCCCCATTGGGCCTGACCGCCATCCAGGATGATCAGATCGCCGTTGATGAAACGGGCCGCGGAAGAGGCGAGATAGGCGATTGCTTCCGCGACATCCCATGCGTTACCCCGTATTTTCATGGGGTTGGCTTCGTGGAATCGGGCGAGCGCTTCTTCCGGATACATCCGGAAGCCTTCGGTTTCGATGACACCGGGGCCGATGCAATTGACCCGGATGCCCCATTGCGACCACTCGGTCGCGAGCGTTTTTGACAGATAGATAACCCCGGCGCGAGCGGCACAGGTGTGGGCCGCCTGCGGCATGCCCCGTTCGACATTGGCGACAATATTGATGATATTGCCGGGCTTGCCCGTTTCGCGCCAGATCTTGGCGGCTTCCTGCATCATCCACCAGGTGCCGTTGAGATTGGTGTCGATCACCGCCAGCCATCCCTTGCGGCTGAAATCGATCGCGTCCTGCGGGAACTGGCCGCCGGCGTTGTTGACCACGGTATCGATCTTGCCGAAATGACCATGCACTTGTCGGACCAGTGCCTCAACAGCGTCGGGATCGCGAATGTTCGTCGGTATGGCCAGCACTTCCTGCCCGGTTTCGCTGCGCACCAGTTCGACGGTGGTCTGCAGTTTTTCCGCATCGCGACCGCAGATCGCGACTTGTGCCCCCAACCGTGACGCGAGGAACGCGGCCGCTTTGCCCATGCCGCTGCCCCCGCCTGTGATCAGCAGCGTCTGCCCGGCCAGCGCATCATCGCGATAGACGGTGGACTGGGCGCGCAGGGCCTCTTCGTCCAGCCCACGGGCTGGCCGGTCGGTTTCCGTGCCATCGGGGCGAAAGATTTTGGGTGAGAAGGGTTTCGGCATGGTCAACTGACTGGTCCTTGCAAATATGCGGCAAAGGGTCGGTCGGGATCGGGATTTGTCCTGTGCCGGAAGTACGGTAACCCCTGTCTTTCAAAAAGACAAACAAGATTGTTTTAAAGTGACGTAGCGTCCGGCCAGCCATCGAAAACGCGGTAGGAGTCAGTTTGTATCGCGGGGCATCAGGATGCGGATCTGGTCTTCGAGATGCTGCAACATGGCGGGGACCTTGTCCCGATCCATCGCCCCGGTCTGCACCGCAATCGCCATGCCTTCGAGTATGGTTTGTGACAGGCTCATCGCCAGATCGAATTTTGCAGGCGCCGCGCGCCATTCCGGAAACAGCCCTTCGGCCTGTGTGTTGAAGCGTTCGCGGAATTCTTCCTGCAGCGGCACGAGTATGGCGGCCAGATCTTTGTCCGTCCGGGCGGCGACCGCCAGTTCATGGAAAGCGATGAAGGCCGGTTTCTGCACCTGGCGCCAATAGGTTTCGACCAGCGTATCGACATCGTGTTCAGGCTTTTCGGCGGCATTGCGAAACGCGCGCAAGCGCTTCTCGTGCAATTCGATGATCGTCGCCTTGATCAGGGCCGCGCCGTTTTCAAAATGATGCATCATGGCGCCGCGCGAAAGCCCGGCTTCCTGTGCGACCTTCGGTGTGGTGGTGTTGGCGTATCCGTATTTCACCAGGCAACGCACTGTCGCATCGATCAGCCGGCTGCGTGTCTGCGCTGCCTTGGCGGCTTGCAGTGTCCCGCCAGTGCCTCTGCTCTGGCTGGGCTTGGCAGTGCGAATCGAGCGGGAGAGGGCCATACGTTTGCCTGAAGTGAACCGGTTTTACGAAATGCAAAACAGGAAGCGCTTAGCTTGATATTTGTGCCTAGCGCAAGCGCCAGCCCACAAATATCAGCTTTGGCCGTGACGGCGGGGCGCAACGCGGGAAAACCCATTGCCTGTATGACTATAATAAAACAAACATGACTGATTGTATTTTGTATTTGTCGCGCTAGACTCGCCACAAACAAAGCTGATGCAGATCATGCCGCAGTCCGGATGGTTTGCTATAGGGTGAAATCGCGGGAGAGCAGGCGATGGGCGACGGACAGTCGATCCTCACTATGGGCGAAATGATTCGATCATCGGCGCGATCGTTCGGCGACCGTGATGCGATCGTGTTTCCCGATTGTCGGCTGACTTATGCGGAATTGAACAGGGCGGCTCGCGACTGGGCCAAGGCGCTGATGGCCATGGGCATCAAACCCGGAGACCATGTGGGGCTGCTGCTGCCGACCTGCGTGGAGTTCATTACGGCATTCTATGGCATCACCATGGCGGGCGGCGTGGCTGTTCCGATCAATGCCCGTTATCAGGCCAGCGAACTTGGTTATGTCGTGGCCAATGCGGATCTTGTGGCCGTTATCACGATCGGCAAGCTCGCGGACGGACTGGATTTCAGCGAACGTCTGGAATCGGCGCTGCCGTCACTGCAACAGGTATCCGATCCGCGCAACCTGGCCTTGCCCGAAGCGCCGCGCCTGCGCGGTGTCGTGTGCCTCGACAGCGAGAACAAGGCGTACCTGATCCCCGCCGGTGCCGTGCTGGACGCGGGCAAGGCGGTGGCGGAGGAAGACGTCGACGCGCGCATTGATGGCGTGTCTCCACAGGATACCGCGATGATTCTCTACACATCGGGTACCACTGCCAACCCCAAGGGCGCGATGATCAGCCATCGTGCGCAAGTGGCGAACAGCCGCAATCTTGGTCTGCGCTATGAATGCACGCAGGACGACAAGGTCTGGTCTCCGCTGCCGATCTTTCACATTGCCGGTATCCTGCCGATGACGATGATCCTCGATCTTGGCGGCAGCTATATGACCATCCCGCGCTTCGATGCGGGTCTGGGACTGGCGATGCTGGGACGGGAAGGCGCGACCATCGCCTATCCCAGTTTTGTCACGATCATGCAGGATCTGATCACGCATCCGACATTCAAGAATACCGATCTGTCACGGTTGCGGGTCATGAATTCGAATTTCGCGGTGCAGCCCGAATGGATCAAGCTCGCCGTGGCCGAAGCCATGCCGCATACCATCCAGGTGGGGACTTATGGGCTGACCGAAGGGGCTGGCACGGTGTCTACCAGTCGTCTTGACGACAGTTATGAGGTGCGCACGGGCCGCTGCGGCGTGCCGCTTGACGAATGGACGGTGCGCATTGTCGATCCGGTGACGGGCAAGGATTGCGGGCCGGGCGAACAGGGCGAAGTGGTGCTGGGCGGGCCGAACATTCTGAAAGGCTATTACAACGCCCCCGAAAAAACGGCCGAGGCGATCCGCGACGGCTGGTTCCATACGGGCGATATCGGTTCGATCGATGCCGATGGCAACGTGATGTTCCATGGCCGGATCAAGGACATGCTGAAAGTCGGGGGGGAAAATGTCGCGGCGGCCGAAATCGAAGCGATGCTGCAGACCCACCCGGCGGTGAAGCTCGCGCAAGTGGTGGGGCTGCCCGACGCGCGCTATGCCGAAGTGCCCGCAGCCTTCGTGGAACTGGCAGAGGGCGAAACGGCCACCGAACAGGAGTTGATCGCACATTGCCGGGGTCAGATTGCGGCATTCAAGGTGCCGCGTCATGTGCGTTTTGTCGATGTCTGGCCGATGTCGACCTCGAAGATCCAGAAGTTTCGTTTGCGTGATCATCTGATCGCGGAACTGCAACTGTCGTGAGCGGGATGACGCAATAAAAAAGACAGACACGATTGCTTTTTTATTGCGGCCGGATGATCAAGGTGCCTAGGGTCGATCACGCAGGGCCGCCGGGTGTTGAGTCTCTCGATTGCGCTGACGGATCGACAGTAAAGGGGACAGGAAGATGGATCTGGGACTGGCGGGCAAGAAAGCGATTCTCGTGGGCGCGGCACGCGGCATTGGTTTCGCGGTTGCGGAAGTGCTGGCCCGCGAAGGATGCGATATCGCGCTGACCGCGCGCAGCGAAGACAGTGTGAAGGATGCCGTCGCAGAACTGGGCAAATACGGCACCCGCATTGTCGGCAAGCCGGTCAACGTCCGCCATCCGGAAGAATACAAGGCCTGGATCGAATGGGCGATCGATGCGCTCGACGGGGTCGATATTCTAGTCCCGTTCACGTCTGCGGGCGGCGGATTGGGCAGCGAGAAATACTGGAACAACGCGTTCGAAACCGATCTCATGGGGGCGGTGCGCGCGGTCGATGCGGTGATCCCGGCAATGACGGAGCAGCAGCGCGGTTCGATCGTTCTGATCGCCACGACCTCCGTGCTGGAGGCGATGGGCGGGCCGCAGCCTTACAACGCGCTGAAAGCCAGTCTGGTGACCTGGGGCAAGCAATTGGCGCTGGCCCACGGCAAGGACGGTATCCGCGTCAATGTCGTTTCACCCGGCCCGATCGAATTCGAAGGCGGCAACTGGGATATGATCAAGGGCACGATGGAGAAATTCTACAACGCCCAGCTTCGCCAGCAGCCGTCAGGCCGCCTTGGCCGCCCCGACGAAGTGGCCAAGGCCATCGTCTTCCTCGCCAGCGACGCGGCCAGCTGGTGCAATGGTTCGCATCTGGTGGTGGACGGGGGCTTCACCAATCGGACGCATTTCTGATGAACCGGCACATCATGGGCTGGGACCCGGCCGCCATGGATGTGCGGCGGGTGGTCGATGTGTTCCGTGTCGATCCGGACACCGTCGGCAACGGCACGCCCGTGGAGAAGGCCCCCGATCCTGAACTGGGCACTGCGCTGATCCCCGCTGCGCGCTACTTTTCGCCGGAATTCATGCAGCTCGAATGGGATCGCGTGTGGACCAAAGTGTGGTTGCTGGGCGGCCGGGCTGACGATATCCCCGCGCCCGGCGATTATATCTGCACCGAAATTGGCAAGGAATCCGTGCTTATCGTCCGTCAGGCGGATGGTTCGCTGCGCTGTTTTCCCAATATCTGCCTGCATCGCGGCAACCGGCTGAGGCCGGAAGGCCGCGGCAACGCCGAACACTTCCAGTGCATGTATCACCATTGGTCCTACGGGCTCGATGGCCGGCTGGATCATATTCCCGATCTCTGCACGTTCCATCAGGGCGGCCCGCCGGGGATGGCGCTGACGGCACTGCCTTGTGTGGAATGGAACAGTTTTGTCTGGTTTTCTCTCGATCCCGATGTGGAACCGTTCGACGATTTCATCGATCCGCTGCGCCGCCATCTGGAACCCTATCATCCGGAACGGATGGCCTGGAAACGGGACATCACGGTCGAATGGGATTGCAACTGGAAGGCTTCGGTCGATGCCTTCAGCGAGACCTATCATGTGCAGGGCATTCATCCCCAGCTGAAATGGTATCTCGATGACGTGAACGTCCAGATCGACTGTTATGGCAAGCATAACCGGTATCTGATCCCGTTTGCGGCGATCAGCCCGCGCGTGGCGATGCCAAGCCAGATACCGCCTGCCATCCATGAGATCATGGTTCATGCAGGGATGGACCCTGCCGAATACGAAGGGAGCATTGCCGATATCCGCCGCGCGGTGCAGCTGTTCAAGCGGGAACACGGCCCGGCGCAGGGCAAGGACTATACCGAGCTGAATGACGAACAGCTGACGGACGATTATCACTACACGATCTTCCCGAACATTTCGGTCAATGTGCATTCCGATGACGTGATGCTGTTCCGCCAACGCCCCCACGCCACCGATCCCAACAAGATGTATTATGACATCTGGCTGTTCGAACTGGTTGCCGAGGGTGAGGAATGGCCCGAACGGGTGCGCCACCAGCATTTTTCCCATGGCGACAAGACGATCGGGCAGGTGCTCGATCAGGATGCCTTCAACCTGCCGACAGTGCAGAAGGGCATGCAATCCGACTATTTCCCCGGCCTGTGGATCGGGGATCAGGAACTGCGCATCCGGCACTTCCACAAGGTTCTGGACGATTACATTTACGGCCCCGGCGGCAAGGGCCCGGATGATCTTTAAACGATGCGATCTGTAAAAACGCGAAGGGGAGAGCGGCCATGCAACTGAACCGCGATGAACTGCTGGGCGCCTATCGCCGGATGAAGATCATCCGCGAATTCGAGGAACGCCTGCACGAAGAGATCAAGACCGGCGAGATCGCGGGGTTCACGCATCTCTATGCGGGGCAGGAAGCGGTGGCCGTAGGCATTTGCGACCAGCTGACGGTGGAGGACAAGATCGTGTCCACTCATCGCGGGCATGGCCACTGCATCGCCAAAGGCTGCGATGTGAAAGGGATGATGAAGGAGATTTACGGCCGCGCCGGGGGCCTGTGCAAGGGGCGCGGCGGGTCGATGCATATCGCCGATCTCGATGTCGGCATGCTGGGCGCGAACGGCATTGTCGGCGGCGGTGCGCCGCAGGCGGTGGGCGCCGCGATCGCCGCCCGGCTTCAGGGCAAGGGCCGCGTGGGTGTGGCGTTTTCGGGGGACGGGGCGTGCAATCAGGGCACGACATTCGAAGCGATGAACCTGGCGGTTGTGACCAAGGTTCCGGCGATCTTCGTATTTGAGAATAATCACTATTCCGAACATACCGGCGATGCCTATGCCGTTGGCACCAGCAAGGATATCGCCAGCCGCGCCGAAGGGTTCGGGATGAAGGCGTGGCGCGCCAATGGCTGCGATTTCTTCGACACTTATGCCACGTTTGCAGAACTGCTCGATTATGTCCGCGCAGGCCATGGGCCGGCCGCCATCGAACTCGATACGGAACGCTATTACGGCCATTTCGAAGGCGATCCCCAGCGTTATCGCGGGAAGGGCGAACTCGACCGTATTCGCAACGAACGCGATTGCCTCAAAGCCTTTCGCGCCACGGTGACGGGGGCCGCACTGCTGGCCGACGATGATCTCGACCGGATCGATGCCGAAGTGCTCGCCTTGATCGACGAAGCCGTGGCGGAAGCGCGTGCCGATGATCTGCCCGATCCGGCGACCGTCGCCGACGATGTCTACGTCGAATACTATTGAGAGCAGCGGGGAAACGCAGATGGCCATCATGAATATCCGCGAGGCGATCGTCTCGACCCTGCACGCCGAGATGGAGCGTGATTCCGATATCATCCTGCTGGGGGAGGATGTCGTTGGCGGCAATGGCACTGCGGGTGGCCCCGAAGCGATCGGGGGCATCTGGGGCACCAGCCCCGGCCTGTGGGCCAAGTTCGGCCCGGAACGCGTGATCGATACGCCAATCAGCGAAAGCGCGATTATCGGCGCGGCGGCGGGTGCGGCGCTTTCGGGCAAGCGCCCGGTCGCGGAACTGATGTTCGCGGATTTCGTCGGGGTCAGCCTCGACCAGATATGGAACCAGATGGCCAAGTTCCGTTACATGTTCGGCGGCAAGACGAAATGCCCCGCCGTGGTGCGGCTGGTCTATGGCGCGGGCATGCAGACAGCGGCGCAGCACAGCCAGTCGGTCTATGCCATGCTGACGGCGATGCCCGGCCTGAAAGTCGTGCTGCCGACCACGCCAGCCGATGCCAAGGGCCTGCTGACCGAGGCGCTGCGCGGCGATGATCCGGTGATGTTCTTCGAACACAAGACGCTTTACGGGGTAAAGGGCGAAGTGCCCGAAGGCGACTACCGCCAGCGGTTCGGCGAAGCGCGGGTCGTGCGCGAAGGCGGAGATGTGACCGTGGTGGCCTGCGGGCGCATGGTCAGCTTTTCGGAAAAAGCGGCCGATAAACTGGCGGCTGAAGGCATTGGCATGGATCTGCTGGATCTGCGCACCACCAGCCCCCTGGATGAGGATGCCATTCTGGAATCGGTCGAACAGACGGGGCGTCTGGTGGTCGTCGATGAAAGCCCGCCCCGTTGCAGCCTTGCCGCCGATATCGCCGCGATGGTGGCCGAACGGGCATTTACCAGTCTCAAGGCGCCGCCGGTGATGGTGACCGCGCCGCACAGTCCGATCCCGTTTGCCCGCAATCTTGAACGGGCGTGGGTGCCGTCACCACAGAATGTGGAGGATGCGGTGCGCCGCGTCCTCGCGTTCCGCTGAAGGAGCGTTGGGCGATGGCCAGACTCACCCCTTTCACCATGCCCAAGTGGGGCATCGAGATGGCGGAGGGCACTGTTGCCGAGTGGATGGTGGCGGAAAATGCCCCGTTCACGCGTGGTACCGTGCTGACGCTGATCGAAACCGACAAGATCACCAACGAGGTCGAGGCGGAACGCGATGGCCGGTTCGTGCGGATTGTCGCACAGGCGGGCCAGACGTATCCGGTGGGTGCGCTGCTGGCCGTGCTGAGCGACGGGGATGAGGCAAGCGCGGCAGAGATCGACGCGCTGATTGCGGGATTCCGTCCATCGGATGCGGGGTTCGGACCGGATGGCGACAATGTGCCACCAGCGCATGCCCCTGCTACTGCTGATGCGCCGGGGGACACGCCTGTCGCGGCTGCGCCGCCGCCCGTGCCCGAAGGTCTTTCGGTCAGCCCGGTGGCGCTGGCAGAGGCGCAGCGGCTGGGTGTCGATCTCGCCACGGTAACGGGCACAGGCCGCAAGGGCCGGATTTTCGCGCAGGATGTGCATCAGGCCGCCCGGCCCGAGGCGGAGCCGGTGCTTACCGGGGTATTCCCCGCAACCCGGCCGGGCACTGTGCTGTCGACGCCGATCGCGCGCCGCCTTGCCCTGTTGCATGACCTTGATCTGGCCGCGATTACCGGCACCGGTGCGCGCGGCAAGGTCCGGCGCGATGACGTGCTGGCCGTGGTGGCGCAGAACGCCCCTGCAACAGCGCCCCCGGCGGTT